>CAZXWD010000016.1:29893-45008 GCA_964644135.1 uncultured Bacteroidales bacterium
TCCCTCACAGGGAGGATGTGCTATTGGAAGATTTTGAGCTTTTCAAAGGGTATCTTTCACTGCTAGAGAGGGACAATGGCCTTACCCGGATAAGAGTTATCAACCAGAATAAGAATGAGGATTATTATATTGATTTCAAAGAGCAGGTCTATCTTACCTACTTCTCAACGAATCCCGATTTCGACAGTGAGTTGCTAAGAATAGGATATACCTCAATGACCACCCCCAATACAGTTTACGATTTCAATATGAGAACACACAACAGGGAATTGCTGAAGCAACAGGAGGTTGTTGGCGGATATGAGCCGGATGATTATTTTACCGAGCGTTTATGGGCTGAAGCAGACGACGGAACCAGGATACCCCTTTCTGTAGTTTACAAAAAGGGCCTCAAAAAAGATGGCAGCAATCCGCTGTTACTTTATGGTTATGGTTCGTACGGTGCCAGCATGGACCCATACTTCAGCTCAGTGAGGCTCAGCCTTCTCGACAGGGGATTTGTTTTTACTCTTGCCCATATCAGGGGAGGGGAGGAACTGGGGCGTGACTGGTACGACAACGGAAAACTGCTCAAAAAAAAGAACACATTCACTGACTTCATCAATTGTGCGCAGCATCTTGTCGAAAAGGATTACACAAGCAGCGACAAACTTGCTGTTATGGGAGGAAGTGCCGGCGGATTGCTTATCGGTGCCGTGGTGAATATGGAACCCGGCCTGTTCAGGGCTGCCATTGCAGCAGTTCCTTTTGTGGATGTGGTAACCACCATGCTGGATGAATCAATACCCCTCACAACGGGCGAATATGATGAATGGGGAAACCCTAATGATGAGGAGTACTACAGGTATATGCTATCGTATTCGCCATACGACAATGTGAAAGCACAGGCATACCCTGCCATGCTGATCACTACCGGATTTCATGATTCGCAGGTCCAGTATTGGGAACCGGCAAAGTGGATCGCAAGGTTGAGGGATCTCAATACCGGTGAGCACCCGTTGCTGCTGTACACCAATATGGATTTCGGGCACGGCGGGGCATCAGGACGTTTTGAGCGTTATAAAGAAACCGCCCTTGAATACGCTTTTTTACTTGACCAATTGGGAGTTTATAAAAAGTAATTTCTTTAGCCGGTTTTTCTTTCAATCTTACTTGATCTCAAGCTTGAAGCCAGTCCCGTGTATATTCTTTATGGATATGTTGGGATCGTCTTTCAGGTATTTTCTCAGTTTTGCGATAAAAACATCCATGCTCCTCCCGATGAAATAGTCATCATCGCCCCAGACCGATTTCAAAGCTGTTTCGCGGGTCAGCAATTTATTCTGATGCTCGCAGAGGAGTTTTAGCAATGCATTTTCTTTTCGTGTAAGAGTTTTATCTTCTTCGCCCTTGCGCAGGATCATGTTTTCTGAGTCGAATTCATATGTTCCGATCTTATAGATCTTCTGTTTACCGGCAGAATTAATTATCTCCTGCTGGGTCTCGCATCTTTTGAGTATAGCTTCTATCCTGAGGCTCAGTTCTTCTGTGCTGAAGGGCTTTGTAATGTAATCGTCACATCCTGTCCTGAAACCTTTAATGCGGTCTTCCTTCAAAGATTTTGCTGTAAGGAAAATGATAGGCACTGTTTTGTCAATCTGCCTGATTTCCTCAGCCAGCGTGAAGCCGTCTTTCTTCGGCATCATTATATCAAGGACGCATAGAGAAAAATCATTGTCGTTAAAGGCATGATAGCCCTCTTCGCCATCTTTACAGAGGACGATATCATAGTCAAGCATTTCAAGATAATCCTGCAGCACGAGGCTGAGGTTGGGATCATCCTCAACAAGCAGTACTTTAGTTTTGGTTTTGCTCATCATCGTGCACTGGTTTTATATCGAAAGGTAAATATATATCAAATCTGCTTCCCTTTCCAAGTTCACTGCTTACTTTTACAGAACCCTTGTGGGCTTCTATAACGGTCTTAACGTAAAAAAGCCCCAGTCCGAAGCCCTTGGCATCGTATATATTACCGGTAGGGACCCGGTAAAGCCTCTTGAATATGAGTTTCTGATTTTCCTGACTTATTCCTATTCCCTTGTCCTCGATGGATATGACAATTCCATTGTTTTCATTTTTTGTTGTAACTGTTACCTCAGGACTTTCGGGAGAATACTTATTGGCATTGTCGAGGAGATTGGTAAAAACATTCCTGAGGTGTTCCCTGTCTCCATAAACATTGAATTTTTTCGCATAAAGAACAGTAAAGATCACACCATTCCTTTTCTTGACTATGAGGTTATAGTTACTTACAGCCTTTACAAGGATCTTATGGATATCGATCTCCTTTATTTTCAGTTTCAGGTCCCCCTTGTCGAGCAGGGTCATGTTGAGGATATGCTCAACATGGTGCTGTAAACGGGCATTTTCGTCAAAGATCACAGATGCATATCTCTTTGTTTTGTTAGGGTCTTCGTATATCTTCTTACCCATAAGCATTTCACTGGCGAGGGAAATAGTTGAAATGGGGGTTTTGAGCTCATGGGTCATGTTGTTAAAAAAATCGGTCTTCATCTCCGATAAATTCTTTTGCTTGAGGAAAAAATTGATCGTGAAGTAGAAGGCTAACATGATGACTATCAGGAATACCACTGTAAGCACCAGCCATAACAACATGTCGATAAGGATGATACTGCTCTGGTTGGAAAAGTAGGCCGACAGTGCATACCTGTCGGAGTCACGGAAACCGGTAAGACGTAACTGGTGTTTAGAATCAATGATCTCTTGAGTATAATTACCATAATTACCGGTAACAACTGTGTCCTCCTTTCTGTCGATAATTGCATAATAGTAATTATCTGTGATCTTCATGCAGCCAAACTCGTCCTTTATGGAACGTACAAGGTGTTCATTCTTTACCTGCTCAATTTTAGGGATATTCGACCAGGGGGAGTCATCATCCGCATCAAGCTCAAGGGAATACCGCATTTGCAATTGGTTAGCCACACTTTTCAGGGCAATGAGCACTGAGTTACTGAATTGTTCCTCTTTCAGGTCGTAAGCTTTCTTCACCCAGTAAACCTGGGTTATGGCTATCCCCAGAAGAGATGCATAGGTAACCAGGATAATGAGGGTGATATTTTTCTTCATCAAGACAAATTTAGTCCTTGTGAATCAGAGCATTATTATATTAACGTTTCGTTAACAGTTTTTAACAAGCGATTAACAGGAAGGGGCAGGATGACGCATTACATTTGTCATGTCAACTTAAAGATCTAATTAACAATCTCTAAAATTCAAAAGTATGAAAAAAGTAGTTCTCGCACTTGGCTTTTTCGCATTCATTCTCTTCGGCGCTGTTACTGTTGATAATGTTTCAGCAGCCACAACAGGAGTAGAAATTGTTGAACTTGACAAGGATCCGGCCAAGGATGGTGATAAGAAAAAGGCAGAAGTTAAGGAAGAAAAAGCTTGTGCAAGTGCTTCTAAGGCTTCTGACAAAGGATGTTGCGCCAAATCATCAAAATGTGGTGACAAAACATCCACTTCTATGGCCTCTAAAGGCGACTGTGCAAAAGACTGTTCGAAAGAATGCCCTGATAAAAAGTAATTTTTTTTCAATTAATTAATTTGGTTTTTGGCCTCCCACTTAGCGGTGGGGGGTTTTTTTATGCTCCATCAAAACGCCTGGGTGAAAATAAAAATTACCTGTAAAAACTTGAGAATAGAGCCGGTTGGTAATGTCATTCACGGTTTTTGGTGTCGATAATAATTGTTACGGGACCACTGTTGACCAGGCTGACTTCCATTCTTGCGCCAAATTCACCCGATTCCACGTCCCTTCCCGTGAAGTTGGAGATCTTTTCCTTGAACGATCCATACAGGGGTATGGCTTTTTCCGGTGCAGCGGCTTTAATATAAGAAGGCCGGTTGCCTTTTCTGGTGCTTGCATGAAGGGTAAACTGGCTTACCACGAGTACCTGTCCACCAACATCATTAACCGAAAGGTTCATTATACCTTCTGCATCATCGAATATCCTGAGGCGCGATATCTTCCCTGCCAGCCATTCAATGTCCTCTTCATTATCTTCATCCACTATTCCCAGAAGGACAAGCATTCCTACTGATATACTGCCGGTAATCTTGCCATTAACCTGCACTTCTGCTTGTTTTACCCTTTGTATAACTGCTCTCATTGCTTTAATTCATTAACAGGTCCCTAAAATATAAAATTAGGTCAAGAGAAAGCAGGTAAAGCCGGATTTCTTTAATATGCATACTTCACCGTCTAATTTGTTAGATTTGTAGAACAATTTATCTGAAATGACAAGGCTGAGCGTAAATATCAATAAAATAGCAACCCTGAGGAATGCAAGGGGAGGAAATATCCCTGATGTTATAATGGCTGCAATAAAGTGTCAGGAATACGGTGCCGAAGGGATCACAGTACATCCCCGGCCTGATGAACGCCATATCAGATACCAAGATGTGCGGGAATTAAGACCTGTTGTGAAAACAGAATTCAATATTGAAGGAAACCCAACAGAAGATTTCATCCAATTGGTTCTCGAAGTAGTCCCCGAACAGGTTACACTGGTACCCGATGATCCCGGTCAGCTAACCTCTGATCATGGTTGGGACACAATTAAGTACAGGGATTTCCTCAGAGATGTCATAAAAACATTCCAGGACAAGGGCATACGGACTTCCCTGTTCATCGATCCTGATGCTGAGATGATAAAACATGCAGTGGAAACCGGTACCAACAGGGTGGAACTGTACACAGAGAGTTATGCAGCCGGTTATAAAAATGACCGTGAAAAAGCCATCAGGCCATTCGTTGAAGCAGCAAAAGTGGCCGTGCATGCAGGTCTGGGACTTAACGCCGGCCACGACCTGAACCTTGATAACCTTGGCTTTTTCACTAAAAAAATACCGGGTCTCCTTGAAGTGTCTATAGGGCACGCACTTATAAGCGATGCACTGTATTATGGCCTTGAAAACACTGTTCAGCTATACAGGAGAGAACTGATGACCTGATGAACCCCGACAAAAGAAAACAAGCAGAAACAATATTCCTGGTGCTGGCGGGGTTGTTTGTAGCTGCGCTGGTCACCGCCAACCTGATCTTCCAGAAATTTTTCAGCTGGAACCCGTTCGGTATTTATGAGTTCAGACTCTCAGTGGGTGTAATCCCTTACCCTGTCACATTCCTGGTTACGGATATAATTTCAGAAGTCTATGGCAGGAAAAGGGCCAACAAAGTTGTTCTCGCGGGCCTGTTTGCAAGTGTTTTCATGCTATTGATCGTAATAATCTCGAACATTGCCCCGGCAACCGACTGGTCCCCTGTTAGTGATGAGGAATTCAAGCATGTGTTCGGTTTCACTTTTGTGGCTGTGGCGGCATCCATGGCTGCCTACCTGCTGGCCCAGTTCTTTGATGTGCAGATCTTTCATTTCTGGAAAAGGGTCACAAAAGGAAAACATCTCTGGTTCAGGAACAATGCTTCTACGTTTGCTTCTCAGTTCATTGATACTTTTACGGTCCTGTTTTTACTTTGCTCTTTTGGCGCGCTGGAATGGAGCCTTTTTTTCGGATTGTTATGGAACGGTTTCCTGTTCAAGATAATGTTTGCCCTGCTGGATACGCCGGTTATCTACCTGTTTCTTTATTTTTTCAGGAAATACTTCAATCTTGAAGGGCATGGTGCGGAACTGGACCTTGACAGGATAAAACGATAGAATTAAATAATAAATCAGGCCTTTATGGATCTTTTTTACAGAAAATACGGAGAGGGTAAACCTTTGATTATCCTGCACGGAGTGCTGGGAATTTCCGACAACTGGGTAACTTATGGCAGGCGGATGGCCGACAAAGGCTATGAAGTATATATCCCCGACCAGAGAAACCACGGTCACAGTCCGCATCACAAGACTTTTAATTATTATGCTATGGTAGATGACCTTGGTGAGCTCATCGATGAACATGAGCTCAGATCACCGATCATAATGGGCCACTCAATGGGTGGAAAAGTTGCCATGCGATATGCCCTTGAAAACCCCGAAGTTGTAAAGGCCCTGATCGTTGTTGACACAAGCCTTAGGACCTATATGCGTTTTGGATATCACAGATCACTGATAGATGCCATGCTTTCTGTCGATTTTGAAAAGGCGGAAAACAGGAGCGACGTTGAGGAGCAGTTGAAGGGGAGCATCAAGGACCTCAGGATAAGGCAATTTCTCCTGAAAAACCTGTATTGGAAAGAAAAGGACAGGCTCGACTGGCGTTTGAACCTGGAGGCAATAAGGGAAAACCTTGAGGCAATGTACGATGGGGTTTTTTATTCAACCAGGTTCGATAACCCGGCACTTTTCATAAGGGGAGGAAAGTCAGATTATATTCTCGACGAGGATATTCCGCCTATCCGCAAGAATTTTCCTGATGCGAAAATAGCAAGGATAGATAATGGGACGCATTGGGTTCATGCTGACGAACCTGACGAATTTTTCGAAATTACAAGCCGGTTCCTGGAAAAAGTCGGTTGATATTTTATCCTGCAAGTTCCATTGTTCTCTTTCTGAACACCCTTTTCGATATGGATATACTGAGTTCGTAAAGTCCCATCAGGGGTATAACCACCATGATCTGGCTGAAGACATCGGGAGGGGTAATTATGGCCGAGAGCAAAAGGAGAATGACGATCATATACTTCCTGTTCTTCTTCATAAAGCCGGGGGTGAGCAAACCTACCCTTGTAAGGAAATACACCAGTATCGGAAGCTCGAAAACAATTCCTACGGCAAATGTCACAGACACAACAGTGCTTATGTATGAGCTGAGGGAGATTGTGTTCTCAACGTTACCGCTCACCTGGTAGGTGCCAAGAAAGTGTAACGTAAGAGGTACGATGAGAAAATAACTGAAGAAAACACCGATAAGGAACAACAGGCTGCTTATAAACACCGCTCCCCTTGAGTATTTTTTTTCCTTTGTGTAAAGAGCCGGCTGCACAAATCTCCATATCTCGTATATGATGTATGGGAAAGCAAGCACAACGCCCGAAATTATGGAAACGTACATGTGTGTGAGGAACTGCCCCGACATCCGGATGTTGATTATGCTCAGTGAGAGATTATCGAGGCAAAGGGCTTTGACGTTGAGTATTTCGGAAAGCCTGCAAAGCAGTTTATTGGTTATGAATTCTGAATCTTTAGGGGCCAGTATTATCTGGTCGAAGACAAGGTGCCGGTTGAGAAAAGCAATTACAGCAATAACAAGCACTGCCGCAATGGACCTCACCAAATGCCAGCGTAACTCTTCAAGGTGCTCCCAGAAAGACATCTCCTTTTCATCCTTCTTACCACCCTTGTCCCTTTTCTTGCTTGAAACCGTTTCTGCCATGAATAGCAAAAATAGTAAATAGAGTGTTCCACGAGCTTATTTATAATGATTTTGAAGAGCAATATATTGGCTATATCATATTTGAGTGTTATTTTTAGATTGTAAACGAGTTCTTTGGAATAAAAAAACATCCATACGCCAACAGGAATATGGATGCAAATTATGTAGAGAGTTATAAAGTGGCCGGGCAGTTATTTGCCGTTCTTTTTTCTGATCACGCTGCAGCAATTATTATACATGCAAATACCAAATATAACCACTGCTGCTATCAGAATGAACATAACCATTTTATGGTAGAACAGTGTTGTAATTCCGGCACAGCAACCTAAAAAACCGGCTACAATAAGGAAAAGATATCCCAAAAAGCCGATAAAGCCGAAAAGTATTGCAAAGTTTGCTAGTGTATGTCTCATATCCGAATGCTTTTAAGTGGTTACAACTACAATATAAAATTACGATTATACATGCATTATTCTACATATAAATACGTGATATTTAATACAATATCACGTGATATACATCCTTAGTAATAGTGATTATGGTTATATTTGTATGTGATACACATCACATATCATTAAAGAAGTTAATTAGTGAAAAGACAGGAGTGTAAGAATTGTTCAATAAAATCAAGGGCTGTAGAAACCCTTGGTAATGATGAGCTGGAGTTTCTGAATGAGAATTGTGCCGAGGTCACACTGAAAAAGGGAGGAAGCATAATTCATCAGGGTAAGTTGTCGTCGCACATTGCCTATATCAAATCAGGGCTGGCAAAGATCCATATGACAGGCCCGAGCGGAAAAGACCAGATATTGAAAATTGTTGCTCCCGGTTCTTATATAGGACTACAAACCATATTATCGCAGAAGATACACCGGTATTCGGCATCAGCACTCATGGATTCAAGGGTTTGTTATATCGACAACTACTCTTTCAGGCAGTTGTTGAAGAGGAACCCTGAATTTTCCTATGAAATAATCATCTACCTGTGCCAGGATGAGCTTTCCTATTTCGAGAGATTCGTCAACCTTTCCCAAAAGCAAGTTAACGGACGCCTTGCAGATGCGATACTCTTTTTTGCTGATGAGATCCACAAAAAAAGGGAATTCGATTTTATACTGACACGGAACGACCTGGCTGCCTGGATAGGGGTTACAAGAGAAAGTGCAACCCGGGCATTGAAAGAATTATCTGATATTGGTGTGATAAGGACAAATGCTAAGGACATCGAGATCCTGGATTATGATAGGCTGGTCAATATCAGCCGGAACGGGTAATTTCAGCACCCTCCTTCAACAACTGTCTTTTTCTTCTTTCTGATGGGTACGACCATCTCAGGCTGCTTTGACGGAGTTACTTCAAAATCACCCCCACTCATTTCTTCCATAATACCTGCAAAATCAAACATGGGCTCTTCTACCATATATTCAGGTATTTCAGGAAGGTCGTAGAGATCGAGGGAACTGGTTGAGTAGTAATCGTAACCACCCAGCATAACTTTTACATTACTGTATCCGAGCTGTCGGAGCAGCATCCAGCCTCCGTTGGCTTCCAACTGGTCTTTACCATAAAGGATAACTTCCACGGAATCTTCAGCAAGTTTATCGAAGAGTTGCCTGTTTTCGTTTTCCAGCAGATCGTGGACCGGGATATTGACAGCATTGCCTATATGGGCGGTCTGGTAGGAGTGAGGGTCCCTCACATCCACCAGGAAATAATCTTCATCTTCTGTATCTGCAAAATAAGCTACATCTTCGGGGTAAACCTGGTAATCCGACATAGCTGCCTCCTCAAGCATCTCCTCGGTGCTGAGCTGGTAATCAATGTCGGAAGGCACGATCAATATATAGCCTGCCACAAGGATCACAATGATCATTATGAAGGCAATAACTGAGTTCATTGTTCTCTTACCTTTTTTTTCCATATCTAGCATCCTCCTTCAACAACGGTTTTTTTCTTTTTCCTGCTTACGGTTACCTTCTCTGCTTCCACTTCAGGAGGCTCAATGGTATTGCCCCCCGTAAAATATTGTGCAGCACCCCTTCTGAAAGAATAGAGTTCAAAGGCTTCCTTAGGGGCAGTCTGGGGAGGTGGTACAGGATTCATCACTGTTCTGAACCATTCATTCAATCCGCCCTTCATGACAAAGATCTGCTTATGGCCTTCCCTTCTCGACAGGATCCAGGCCTTGTCTGCCCTGATAGATCCATTGGAAAAGAATACGACATCTTTGCCGTATTGCGAGAGGTATTCCTGCCACTGATCCAAAAGTATCTCTTCAAGCGGGATGTTAAAGGCACCCGGCAATGTGAATTCCTCGTAGTCGTAAATTGACCTTACGTCGACGAGAAAGAATGAGGGATCCTCATTTACGAGCCTTTCTGCAATCATGTCGGTAGTAAAGAACCTTCCGGGATCAATGATCTCCTGCAGGAGGATCTCAGGTTCCAGGTCATCAGATTCTGACCTGTCGGGAAGAATAAGGAGAATGAAACCCAACAGGATCAATATGGCTGCACTGATTACGTATTTCAATTTCATTGATCTTACTTTTAATATTCAACCTTTTTCACGCGTTGCTGCAAATAAGATGTGACTGCAAAAATGGCTACTGCTGCAATGATCAGCAGAAAGATGAAGAGTTCGCCCGAAATGCCTATTGATTCGAATACCTTTACAGGGCCAAGCGATTGGTTGATGTACATGTTTTCTATCAACGGATAAACTTCTGAAAATACAAATATGCCGAAAAAGAGCCCGATCGAAAAGACCAGGGCATCTATTTTTCCAATGGCAACAGCACAATAACTTGTTCCGGGGCAATACCCACCGAATGAAAATCCGAGCCCCATTACGATGCCGCCGATGATGGCAGATGTGAGGTACGTAGGGTGTATGTAAAGCATGGAAAAGTCGAGGATACCAAGGTAATCAAAATAGAATATGCCAACCATTGCCGTAATGGCAGCGGTGAAGAAAACCCTGAGCACCACAAAGTCGTATCCGAAGAAAGTCCCCATTATTTTCCGGGAGGAAGAGAAGCCTGAGGCTTCAAGTACAAACCCGAAAGCCATGCCCAGCAAAACGGCCAGCACGTTGTTCCAGGCAGGATCTATTATTTCATTTGGAATTAAAGGTCCCATATTATTTACAGTTTATTATATCCAGATTTTTCTAAGTAACCACGCAAAAATAAAGGCACTCCCAAAGATGCTGAGCATGGTGATGAAGCCACCGAGCGAGAGCACGGCCATACCTGAAAGTGCTGCACCGCTGGTACATCCCCTGGCAAGTTGTGAGCCGATGCCAAAGAGCGAGCCACCAATAAAGGCATAGATCAGTCTCTGGCGGGATGTGATCTTTGGCGAATGTTCTGTTTTTGCCCTTAGCCTCCCCGCCAGGGCGCCTGAAAGGAAAGCACCGGCAAAGATACCAAGTACCTCGAACACGAGCCAGGTGTTGAGCGGATGGGAATCATCACTGATGAACAGGCTGTAGTAATCCGACTTTTCTGCATGTCCGGGTGCCACTGACTGAACGGTCGCCACAACAGTGCTCTTGGCAGCCCCGCTGGCACCCAGTCCGCGTCCTGTTACGTAAAAAGTGGCAAGCAGTACCAGCCCGAGCAGGAAGCCGCCCAGATATGGGTTGATGTACTTTGTGCCATCTCTCTTTTTATCAATCATATTCTTTTAAGTATTTAATATAAATATCTTGTTATCTGACCTGCTTCAACCATTATGAACCTGAAAATCAACCCTCCGAAAAGGATCAAAAGAGAAGGGATTGCAACGGGTATCCTGTATCCCACCAGTTCAAGTACCTCCAGTAATGCCGGGAATACAAGGCCGAAGATCACCACAAACACCCAGAATGATACCGTGAAGGGTCCGCCAAGGAAAAGCTCTGCGGCTGCAATCTGTACACTTGATGAAGCCAGAAAACCCATTATCAGATGTGTAATGAAGAACAATTCAACAGTGATGAGGATCAGGTCTATTCTTCCCATTATCTTTCTTTCGTATCGGTTTTTCGACATCCACATTATGGTGGCCACTCCTGTTGACATACCGGAAACAAGGAACAGCGGCCCAAGTATGGAGGTGTTCCAGAGGGGCCTGGCATTAAAGGCTGAGAGCAGTATACCAGTGTAGATGCCTAGTATCACTGCAAGAACGATTATAACCCAAGCAAGGCCTTTTCTGTTTCTTATAACCCAGTCCTCAAGTATATCCATAAACCTGAACTTCCAGTTCCAATTAGGTATTACCTCTTTGATATAGCTGGCCACCCAGAGCATTGACAAGGGTGTGATCAGCATCAGTACCCAGGCTCCCCATGACATTGGCGATTCCAGCCTGATCGTCGTGTAAAGTTGCCAGAAGAATAACTGGTGCTTAAGGTCGAGAAAGAGCATTACCAAACCTATTACCAGTGCACCTGGAACAATGAAAGGGGCCCACTTTGTCGTTGTAGCCATTTCCTTTTCCTTTCCGAGTATTGTGTATAATGCGGCAAAGAAAAGGATACCGGCTGCAAGGCCGCCAAGGAAGAGGTATATCGGTATCTGCCAGTGCCAGATATTGAGATAGGGGTCAATATTTGGTATGTCTCGTCCGCTAACAAAAAGTTCTTCTCTCATGTTATCAGTTTTTTCAGACTAAAAAATATACATGGGGTATGGTGCCTGCTTCCGGGGCAAGCACTTTATATTTCCTGTTTTTCAAGATGTTTGACACTTCGCTGTTCGGGTCGTCAAGGTCGCCGAAATACATGCATTTAGTCGGGCAGACCTCTACGCATGCCGGCTTCTGGCCCTTAGTGATCCTGTGGTTACAAAATGTGCATTTGTCTACATACCCTTCCGGGTGTGAGTACCTTGAATCATATGGGCATGATTGGATACAGGCGCCGCAGCCAATGCATTTGTTGGGTGTAACAAGTACAACTCCGCCGTCTACAATGTGGCTGGCCCCCGTTGGGCAGCATCTCACGCAGGGAGCATTTTCACAGTGGTTGCACCTTTCTGAACGAAGCTCTATTTCAACGTTTGGATAGCTGCCATCAACGGTTTCGGTAACCCAGTCACGGCAGTAACCAATTGGCACATCGTTCTCGGTCTGGCAAGCAACAACACAGTCGCTGCAACCAACGCACTTCTTAGTGTCTATTGCCATGGCGTATCTCATGATCTATCCTCCTTTTCCGGTTCTTCAGTTAAAAAGGTTACGAAATTGCCTCTCATACCCGTTCCACCCATTATCGGGTCGGTCATAACATTTGTTATGAGGTCGGAGTCGTTGCTTCCCTTGCCATAAGCCCGGCTGAGTTTCCTGATACGATGACCGAAACCGTGGACCATGTATACAGAGTCCCACCTTATACGTTCGGTCACCCTCACTTTAACAGGGAAGTAGGAAACTATACCATCCTGGTTCTTGAGCCAGACATACTGGTCTTTTTTCAGGCCCCACAGGTCGGCAACCCGTGGATTCACCCAAACCGAATTTTCTTCCATAAGGTCTGTCAGGTTAGGGTTGTTGGCTGTACGGCTGAAAGTATGCATAGGTGCCCTGCCATATATCAGCCGGTAGAAACCAGCAGGTGGCTGTGGGTGGGGCGTGTAAACAGGCATTGGGTCAAAACCAAGATTTGCCAGGTCGGTTGAATACAATTCAATTTTACCCGTATTTGTGTTGAACTGGTATTCCTCGCCAGGTGCAAGATAAAGGGGACCTGATTTCCTTTCGAACTTCTTTATCCCTATTTTCTGCATTTCCTCAAGTGAGGAACCGAGTTTATTCAATTGCCAGTCGAGAACCTCAGTATAATCGTCATAGTTGAAGTAATCGTCCAAACCAAGCTTCTCACCAATTTTTTTGGCAATCCACCAGGCCGGTTTCGAGTCGTATGCCGGCTCGGCAGCGGGCATCCTCAGTGCAAGATAGGGTTCCCTGTGGGGTGAGTTACGCAACTCGTCGTATCTCTCGAGATAGGTGCACTCGGGAAGGACCACGTCTGCATAGCTGGCTATTTCCATCGGCATGGTATCACAAACAGCCAGGAAGTCGAGCGAATCAATGGCCTCCATGAGCGATTCCTTGTTAGGCATTGTCATGGGCAGATTTGTCCCTGTTACCAGCCAGCCGTGGATGCGGTGCTTGGTTTGAGGCGGACACGAAGCTTCAACAAGTGCATTGGAAACGGACAGTCCGGCAAGAGGATATTTGCCGTTAAGAGCCTCTTTCCACGACCATTTGGGTTTCGGATAATCGGGGTGGGGGTAGTCCGGTACACCTATGCTTTCCTTAAAATAAAAGCCCCCTCTGCGTCCCCACGAACCAAGTAGTGCATTCAGGATCGCAATGGCCCTCGAACGCTGCGTATCGTCACCATACCAGGTCACATGCCTTCCGGGGTGAATGATCACAGAAGGAGAGGCATCAGCCATTTCCCTTGCAGTCTCTCTTATTAGTTCCGGCTTAATTGTGGTAATACCATAAGCCCATTCAGGGGTCATGTTCTCAACGTGCTTCCTGAGCTGATCAAGGCCAAAACCATATTGTTCTATGTATTCTTTGTCGTAGAGTTCTTCATAAAGCAACACGTGTATCCAGGCCAGTAGGAGCGCCATGTCGGTGGCAGGCTTTATCGGAAGCCAGAATTTTGATTTTGAAGCAGCCGTAGAATACCTGGGGTCCACTGTTATGATGGCTGCGCCTTTGTCAATTGCGTCTGACATTTCCTGGACCTGTCCGTTATGCATGTTCTCACCTATGTGCGAACCAATAAGAACAAGGCACCTGGTATCTCTTATATCTGTGGGTTCGGGTGAACCGACACCGGCCCCGAATGTGGTTGCAAAACCAACTTCCCTCGGTCCCCTGCATTGTGCATAAGAAGGGGCTGTAATGTTCGAGGAACCATAAGCCTTCAGGAGGTGACCAAAAAAATGCCCTGACGATCCATGGTTGAATACGGCCATTGATTCCGGGCCGTACTTTTCCTTTATCTCATTCATCTTTTCAGCAACCAGCCCGACAGCTTCTTCCCAGGAAGCTTCGCGGAAGGTTTGTCTTCCGTCTTTTTTAACCCTGATAAGAGGTCTTTTCAGCCTGTCCTTATCGTGATACATTCCTACGCCACCTGTGCCCCTCGGACATAAACGCCCGTTACAATGGGGATCATCATAGTTTCCGTATAGGCTTTTTATTTTTCCGTGCTCATCCAGATATGTCCACCCTGCACATTTCCAGAAACAGACCTCACAATAGGTAGGGTATCTTGTGAGCTTTGGCAATGAACTCTCCACTTCTTCTTCAGAGGAAGAACCCAATACCCAGTTCATGGATGTTGTGGCCAGGGCCGCTCCGCCAACGCCAAGAGCAGATATTTTTATAAAATCCCTTCTGTTAGCCATATATTCTGATATTGAAGGATTATTCCGTTTAGTAGTAGATTATCTGTTATTTTTGTAACAGCACAAAATTAATAATTAATATATAGTTTTATCTATATTTAAATGGCTTAAGTTGCTTTATAAAAATACTGATAATCAGTTATTTGAAACAGCAATCAATATCAGTTATTGAGCATTCATTCTGTAAGATTCATGTAATCAGTATTTTAAAAAATTATTTTGACTATTTCTAAATTGGATGATCTTGTTGTAAAAAGCAGGTATCCGGTATATTAAAAAGTATTGATAATGATCATGAAAATTGCAGTCAATAGA
>CAZXWD010000017.1:0-11299 GCA_964644135.1 uncultured Bacteroidales bacterium
GACCCTCGTTTTTCTTACATCAAAGGTGATGTCACATCCTACAAACAGGTCAGCGAGGCCTGCAGGGATGTTGAACTGGTTATCCATGCGGCTGCAATAGTTGACTGGGGTACGCATTCTGAAAGTGAAATACTGCAGGTCAATTTTGGGGGAACGGAAAATGTGATCAGGGCCTGCAAGGAAATCGGCATCAGAAAGCTGATCTACACCAGTTCCCTCGATGCAGTTTACAGCGGAAAGCCGTTGGTCGACATTGACGAAAACATCACCTATCCCGATAAGCACGAAACTGTCTATTGCAGGAGCAAATATCTGTCAGAAAAACTGGCCCTTGAAGAAAACGGTAACGGAATGGATGTTACCGTTCTCAGGCCTTCCGATATTTATGGGGAAGGTGATCCATATCACATTGGCTCGCTCATCAACATGGCGAAGGGAGGGTTTTATGTGAGGCTTGGAAATGGCAGGCACCGCTGCCAGCATGTTTATGTGAGGAATATGGCCTGGGCTCATGTCCTGGCAGCTAAGTCTCTCATAGCAGAAGATTCTAAAGTGGCCGGTAAAGTGTATTTTCTGACTGATGCAGAAGGGACCAACTTTTTTAAATTCTTCGATCAGATAGTTGAAGGAGCAGGATACAGGATATGGCCCGGAAACTTATGGATCCCCAGGGGAATTGCTTATGCCATGGGAAGCCTGTCAGAGTTTTTCGCCTTTCTGATCAGGCCTTTTAAGAAATACCATCCTAAGTTCAGCAGGTTTGCAGTAACCTATACCTGCACCGATTTTACTTTCAGCTCACGCAAAGCGGAAGAAGATTTCGGTTTCAGGCCAAAGTACAGCGAAAAAGAAGCCCTGGAGAGAACAATTGAATTTTACAGAAAAGAAAAACGACCTTAGTTACCCGCTCCTTCTTCACTTAAGCTTACGCTAGCGCCAGAGCTTTCACTACAGCTAAAGCTTCAGCGAACACGATCAGCGTAGGCGCACGGACGATAAAATGTTTTGTTTTTTAGTGATTAGCTGGAAGCTTTATGGTATTAGCCCCTTTTAAGCCGGCGATCATATGCAGCATTGTAATCGGTATAGATTATGCCCTCTTCACCAATACGGTAACCTTTTGAATTCCTGCCGGTTTTAACAATATTCTGCCCCTCACATGCACTTATACCGGTCCATTTGCAATTCTGGCAGTGCTTGGTGCCGTTTATCTGAATGCCCCAGCATTCATCTGTGGATAGTTTACTGGTATCTACATGTTTCATTGTCCGGCCGTTTTCTCAAAGTTATAAAAAATATCATATCCAAATTATTAAGATGTGATATAAATTATCAGAAGGCGCCTGATTCAAAAGAGCCACCGGATATTAAGGCGTATCCGAAATCAGAAAGGTTATCCCATTTGATTATTTTTGTTGTATGGATAGATTCCGCTACCTGGTAAAACTTGCGTTTGATGGGGCCCCTTTTCATGGATGGCAGGTGCAGAGCAATGCAGTTTCCGTTCAGGAAGTGATTACCAATGCACTTAAAGTACGTTTGCGAAAAGAGATGATCTCACTGGTTGGTTGCGGACGCACTGATACCGGTGTGCACGCCCGGGAGTTCTATGCCCATTTCGACCTTGATGAGAACCTTCCTGCTGATAAGCTTGATGAACTTACCTTCAGGCTGAACAAACAACTTCCTAACCAGGTAGTAATTTTTTCAATTAATAAGGTTTCTGCTGATTTTCATGCCCGTTTCAGTGCGATATCACGTACTTACCGTTATTACCTGCATAATAGAAAAGACCCTTTCCTCGATAATTATTCCTGGTGCCTGCTTTATGATTTGGATCTAACTGAAATGAACAGAGCTGCTTCCATGATGCTCGAATATGAAGATTTCACCAGTTTTGCCAGGCTGCACAGCCAAACGGAAACCAATATCTGCCGTATTGAAGAGGCAAAATGGGAACAGGATGGACACAGGTTTATTTTTACCATAACAGCCGACCGTTTTTTACGAAATATGGTCAGGGCGGTCGTTGGAACTCTTATTGAAGTGGGCCAGGGGAAAAAAAACTTAGGTGAGTTCATAAAGATAATCGAGATAAAAGACCGTTCAGAAGCAGGGAAATCTGCACCTGCAAGGGGGCTTTTCCTCGAACAGGTCCTTTATCCAGGCCAGACAGGATGATCTTTGTTGACTGGTTATCTCTTCTGCAGGATCAGCAGAAAATGCTATCTCAGTAAAAAGATAAAAAAGTATACCCCGACAACAACGGAATAGGCCAGCTTCATGAAAGTGCCGGTGAGAAAGCCTATGAATGATCCAATGGCCGCCTTGAGGGCCTTCCCTGAGTCCATTCCGCTCGTTGCTTCACCGATGTATGCCCCTAAAAACGGACCCGCTATGATACCTATCAACCCGAAGGGACCAAGCACAATGCCAAGGGCAGGAAGGACAAAGATCCCTATTATCAGCCCTATGGTACTGCCCCACACCCCCCGTTTGGTCCCGCCGAATCTTTTGGTGCCATAGATCGGGACAACATAATCGAGCAGGGTGACAATGGCCATGATAAGTCCCATGATCACAAGAAATTCGGTACTCTGGTCAACCCTTTTGGTTAACTCAAGAAAGATAAGGCCTATATAACTGATTGTAGGGCCCGGCAGACCGGGAAGGATAGCCCCGATCAAACCAACAAGCAGGAAAATTATACCAAGTGTGATGAATAACCAGTCCATTGTCTGTGTTTTTGGCAAAGATAAATGGTAAATGATAAATAGTGAATAGTGAATAGTAAATAGTAAATAATAGGGGAAATAGGTATAGGGCGTAAGTTATTGGATGTCAGTAGTTAATAATTGGTGATTAGTAGTTGATAACTGATAATCCCGATATCGCTTCGCTCATACGGGACGTCGCTTCGCTCCGCTGATGACTGATAACCTCTTCAAACCTTACTGATAAGCGCCTCCATCACTTCGGTTGCTTTGCCCTGCAGGAACACATCGGTCATGTACCGGGTAAAATTTGAAGGCGCAGTGTTCACTTCAATTACTTTTGCTCCCTGTTGCTTTGCCATTACAGGGATCTGGCCGGCAGGCATTACTTCGCCGGTTGAGCCTATTACAATTACAACTTCTGCACTTTCAGCGGCCCTGACGGAATCAACGTATGCATCGGAAGGGATCTCTTCTCCGAAGAAAATGAAATCCGGCTTGAGTATGTTGCCTGATCTCGGGCATCTGGGCGGCAGCCGGTCCAGTGATATCTCGCCTGCGGGATAATAATACTTTTTATCTATGCTGACCAGCCTCCTGCAATTGCCATGAAATTCGACTACCCTGTCACTGCTTGCTGCCTGGTGCAGGTTATCAATGTTTTGGGTTACTATCTCGTTAAGCAACCCCTTCTTCTGAAGTTCGGTTAAAGCAATGTGTGCCTTATTTGGTTTGGCTCCTTCAAATTTTTCAAAAAAGATCTCTTTAATGACCTTCCAGCATTCTTCGGGGTGCTCATAGAAATAGCCCAGGTCAAAATACATTGGGTCATAGATAGTCCATAGCCCCCCTTCGCCCCTGAAGGGAGCAATTCCGCTTTCTACCGATATTCCGGCACCTGTAAAAGCGAAAGTATAGGAGGAATTCCTGATCAGCTCCGCTGCCTCCGTTAATTGTGTTTCATTCATTCGTAAAAAAGGCGGGACCCCGCACCCCGCCATATTATTTCTGATTTCTGTTCTTACTAATATTTCTATATTGCTAACGTACCCTCCCCCTCGGTCCCCCTCCCTGCCAGCAGGGAGGGGGAAGGTAATTAAGCATTACTCCTCTTCCTTGAAATTAGCAAAATTATATGTCAGGCCAATACCAAAGGTTTGTTTTATCTGCCCCTGGCGGCTCGGGCCCGATTCAATTTGTGGGAGGCCGTCGACGAGTGCTATGTCAACGGGAGGTTGCCCCGGGAAGTAAACAAAGTGCACAAACAGGCTCATTGCAATCCAGTCGTTGAAATTGTAGTTTACGAAGTTTTCCCAGTTTATATCCGCATCGAAAGCTTCCAGGCCTTCACGGTTGTTGTATGAATAGAAGGCATTGAATTTTGACTCGATTGAAAGTCCTTTGGCAACTTCCTTACCGATATAGACCTCAGCAAAGGCCCCAACCCTGAAATTGATGTTACTGCCTTCTGTTATCACCTGGCCGGTAACTGTATCAATTTCTGCAGGATCCACTCCAAAGGCTCCAATATTCGCCAGATCCTGGTCCATAACGAATGTTGATTTCACTGTGGCAGGAGATATCAGAATATAAAACCAGTCATTCGGGCGCCACCTCATGGCAGGAGATAGAGTAAGGTAGCCCGGCGACATGAAATTGGATACTTTGATGGTATCATAATCAGAGTCCACACCTTCTGCAAACTGCGAACGGAAATTGAACAGCACACTGTATTCCCATTTCCCGGCTGCCTTATAGCCAAAAATGGAGTTCAGGTCGATAAGGTCATCGCTCTTTTTCAGGCGTTCACTTTTTTCTTTATAGACGCCGAAAAGAAGGTTAATACTATTGTCCCATGAAACATTATCCTTTTTGTAATTGGCTTGCCACTTAGTAAGTGCACCAAGTGAGATGGACGGGGTACCCCCTGATTGCCAGTTTGAAAAAGAGATCTGGTTAAAATTCAGTTGATTGATCCCTTTTATTTTCCAGTCTTTGGAACTGCCGGCATCATCCTGGGCATTAACTACCGCAAACCCCAGGGAAAAAATAAAAAACAATAAATAGAACTTTTTCATAATCAAGTTATTAAAAATTAATATTAATCTTCAAGCAAAAAGTTATATATCACATCATAAATCGACAATCGACAATCGACAATCGACAATCCTTTAGTTCCGCCTCACCCCCGGAGGTGGTTTCAACCACTGGTCAAGCCAGTTGAAGAACGTTCGCTGCCACAGGATACCGTTTTGTGGTGACAGCACCCAGTGGTTCTCATCCGGGAAATAGAGGAATTGTGCCGGCACATCATTCAGCTTAGCTGCATTGAAGGCCATCATGCCCTGGGTTACGGCTATCCTGTAGTCTTTCTGCCCGTGAATTATAAGGATCGGGGTGTCCCATTCATCAACAAAAAGATGCGGGGAGTTGGCATAAGTCCGTTGCGCCACCTCATTGTTCTCTTCCCAGTATGGCCCGCCAAAGTCCCAGTTAACGAACCACATTTCATCAGTTTCAAGATACTGTGATTCCAAATTGAACATTCCGTCATGGGCAACAAAGGCTTTGAAGCGGTCGTCATGGTTCCCGGCCATCCAGAAAACCGTAAACCCGCCATAGCTTGCGCCCACTGCACCCAGAAGGTCTTCATCGATGTAAGGTTCTTCGGCCATCACATCAATAGCCCTGAAAAGGTCCTGCATGTTCTGCCCCGGGTAATCACCGCTGATCTGTTCCTTCCATTCCTGTCCGAATCCCGGAAGACCTCTCCTGTTAGGGGCCACAATAATATAGTCGTTGGCAGCCATCATCTGGAAATTCCAGCGGTACGACCAGAACTGGCTTACCATACTCTGAGGGCCTCCCTGGCAGTAAAGAAGCGCTGAATAGGTTTTATTGGGATTGAAATCCGGAGGATAGATCACCCATGTGAGCATTTTCTTGTTGTCAGTTGTTTCTATCCACCTTTTTTCCACGCGGCCCATCTTCAACTGGTCAAGAATATCAGTGTTTATATCAGATATTTGAGTGTCATCCTCGCCGGCCTCAAAGGGGACTGAAAAGATCTCCGTAGGCATCGACATCGACTGCCTGGTAGCTATAAGCCTGTCTCCGGCTTCTGTTACGCTGGTATAATTGTGGATGCCTTCGGTAATTTGTGCGAACTTTCCGTCAAGGTCGAGCCTGAAAATCTCTTTGGTGCCGAACCAATCGGCAATAAAGTAAATGGATTCGCCGCTTGAAGCCCAGTTAATGCCATGTGCTTCAATATCGTATGCTTCTGAGTAGTTTATTCTCTGGTTTTTTATAAAATCGTATACCACTATCCGGTTTTTGTCCGATTCATACCCTTCCCTTTCCATGCTTTCCCATGCCAGTTTGGTGCCATCAGGACTGTATGCCGGTGAGAGGTCGTATCCGAGCATTCCCCTTGTGAAGTTCCTGGTTATCTTAGTCTGTATATCGTAAATATAGATGTCGGAATTGGTGGAAAGCGTAAACGCCATTCCATCTTTCTTCTTACAGGCATATGCGATCCGGTCGCTGTCGGGATGCCAGCTTATTTGTTCCATTCCCCAGAAAGGTTTCATAGGCACATCCCAGGGTTCTGCAGCCATAATGTCTGTTTCATTGGTAACCTTTTCACCATCATAGTCTGCAATGAAAAGATGGCTGAACGTTTCAACCCAACGGTCCCAGTGCCTGAACAACATCCTGTTGATCACTTTTCCCCGGGCTTTGTCAAGCCCTTCATACAATTCATCCAGGTCTTTTTCGTGTAGCTTCACCTCAGAGGTAAAAGCGATCCTTGTCATATCAGGCGAATATTTGAAGCCTGTGATCCCGCCTTCGAAATCGGATATCTGCTTTTTACCTGAACCATCAGGATTCATTTCCCAGATCTGCAGCGATCCGCTTTCAGAAGAAATGTACCCGATCTTGCTGCCATCGGGTTTCCAGATTGCATTGAATTCACTGGCTCTTGTAGTTGTGAGCTTTTTCATTTCACCCCCTTCAACAGGCAGGGTATAAAGTTCCCTGTTGCTTTTATTCTGATCGATATCGTAGTAAGTAACACCGAAAAGCAGGGTCTTGTTGTCAGGTGATACCTGCACATCACTTAACCTGCCAAACGACCATAACACTTCCGGTGTCATTATATCGCTGGTGAGCTGAAGGTCTTTCTTGCCTATAATGGGCGGTTCTTCGGTTTTTGGTTCACATCCTGAAACAATAATGAGGATTCCGAGAAGAATAAATACTATGTTTTTCATACCCCTGAATTTTAAGGTTTTGCGCTCGACGGCGCAAAATTAGAAAATTTCATTGAAACTCTCTATTGCAGACTTTCTTACTATATATTTGATGGATAATTAATCTCAAGCATAACCTCTTCTAAGAAAAAACTATGAAAAGGCAAAGCGGTTTTGGAACAGCTCCTGTATTTTTCACTGCAATATCAACCATATTGGGGGCCATACTTTTCCTGAGGTTCGGCTTTTCCGTCGGAACAGTAGGATTTCTCGGTACAGTCCTCATTATCGTAGTGGGCCATCTTGTAACTATACCTACTGCGCTTGCCCTTTCAGAGATCGCCACGAACCAGAAGGTTGAGGGAGGTGGGGAGTATTTTATCATCTCCCGTTCTTTCGGTTTGAATATCGGTACTACCATTGGTATCGCCCTATACTTTTCACAGGCCATCAGTGTTGCTTTTTATGTAATTGCTTTTACCGAGGCCTTTGAGCCCGTCTTCAAATGGCTTGCCAGTGAACATGCGATATACCTGCCACGGCAGGCAGTGAGTTTACCGGCCATGGGATTGTTGTCATTGCTGATCCTGACCAAAGGTGCCAATCTCGGAGTAAAAGCTCTCTATATTGTTGTAGGTGTTTTGTTCGTTGCTTTGATCGCTTTTTTTGCAGGGAAGCCAATCAGCGAAACAGAAGGTTCGGTGAGCCTGTCGCTTCTCAATTTCAGGGGCAGGGAGGATTTTTTCCTTGTTTTTGCTATTATTTTTCCCGCATTTACCGGCATGACTGCAGGAGTCGGGCTTTCCGGCGATCTCAGGAAACCGGGCAAATCCATCCCGATAGGAACAATTTCAGCGACTTTCATTGGAATGATCGTCTATGTTTTTATAGCCTGGAAACTTGCTGTATCTGCCGACCAGGAAGCACTCGTCAACAGGCAACTGGTAATGGGTGAAATTGCTCTTTATGGATGGATCCTGATCCCCCTTGGGCTGGCCGCTTCAACCATTTCCTCTGCACTGGGCTCAATAATGGTGGCCCCCAGAACACTGCAGGCAATTGCTTCCGACAGGTCCTTACCCTTTAAACCGGTCAATTATTTCCTCGCAAAAGGAAAAGGAAAGCAGCGTGAACCGGTCAATGCCTCCCTGATTACAGTCATAATAGCTTTTGCTTTTGTGTCGCTTGGAAATGTCGACGCAGTGGCCAGGATAATTTCCATGTTCTTCATGGTTACCTATGGCTCCCTATGTCTTATTTCATTTCTTTATCATTTTGGTTCCGATCCTTCCTACAGGCCTACTTTCCGTTCCCGCTGGTACCTCTCTCTTTTTGGTTTCATCATGTGCCTCTGGCTGATGTTCAAGATGGATACCCTTTATGCGGCGCTGGCTATTCTGGTCATGGTCCTGCTTTATAATGTGGTTACCTATATCCACAAAGACCGCCGCGGTATCCAGTTTATCTTCAAAGGCGCGCTTTTCCAGCTTAGCAGGAATGTACAGGTATATCTGCAGAAATCGGAAGATATTAAGCTCAGGGAAGCCTGGAGGCCCTCAGTGGTATGCATTTCAGAAGACTCTTTTCAGAGAGAAGAGCCGTTCTATCTCCTGAGCTGGATAGCCCATAAATATGGCTTCGGTACCTACATACACAGGATAGATGGTTACTATTCCAAACAAACTAACGAAGAAGCAAGGATTGTCCTGAAGAGGCTCATAGAAAAATATGAGAACAAAAGATCCAATGTTTACATCGATACGATCATTTCACCTTCATATACTTCTGCCATAGCCCAGGCAATACAGCTTCCCGGTATTTCAGGGATGGAGAACAACATGATACTTTTTGAGTTCGACAAGGCGAATCCCGAAAACCTAGAACAGATCGTAGAAAATATTAAGCTTGTAAAAGCAGGAAATTATGATATTGGTATTTTGGGAAGTTCGCACAAGAGGTTTAATTTCAGAAGTGGTATTCATGTCTGGATCAAAAGGGTTGATTTTGAGAACGCAAACCTGATGATCCTGTTGAGCTATATCATTATATCCCATCCCAATTGGAAAGGGGGAAAGATCAGGATTTTCGAGATAACAAAAGAACATGATCAAGAACAATCGAAAGACAAACTTCTTGAGCTCATGAAAAAGGGCAGAATACCGGTTTCTGAAAAGAATATTGAGATTATAAAAGTTGATCCTGAAGTGAGCTCAAGATCGCTTATCAATCAAAAATCGGAAAATGCCGGTTTGACGATAATAGGATTTCGCTCTGAAAGCCTTAAGCACGACGGGGCTGATCTGTTTAAAGGGTATGACCAGGCAGGGGATGTGCTTTTCGTAAATGCGAGTCTAAAGAAACACATCGAATAGGTTATTGGCTGCTGATCTCTTCCATCCTCACGAGGACCCTGGCCATTATCGAATCCCATATGTAATTGGAAGGGCAGTTCAGCACTGAATTGTCAGGACTGAAGGATTCCCAGAAGTTGTGATTCTTTTCAAGCTGGGTTATCACTGCGTCCAGCATTTTATTTCCAAGCTCAGTTGCCAGCTCATAATAACCGTAATTGATCAATCCTTCAAAAACCATGTAATCCCATAACAGCCATACAGGTCCGTTCCATTTGCAGCAATAGTCCACATCAGGGCTATACCAGGGATCCTGTGCCGAGAGGGTCGGTACACCATATTTTCGCCAGAAGCGGTTTGTATCAGTCAGTGTTTTTACAAGAACGGCGGCCCTTTCTTCAGAAACAGCATTAGCCCACATGGGCAGAAAGCCTATGATCTCCTGTCGTTTCAGGTCCCTCTCCATAAAAGTGAACGTATGTTCTTTCTTATCAACATGATAGAAAAAGCCGGTTTTTTGGTCCCACATACGCTCGTTGACAAGGGTTATCACTTTTTCGGCAGCTTTTTTCCACTTCTCAGCGTCGCCTGTCTTACCCAGTTCGCGGGCCATTTCAGACAAGCAATGCATTTCGTTGATGATCATCAGGCTAAGGTCAAGGCATTCGAGCTCATCCGAAATGTCTTCTTTATCAATATCCAGATATCTTTCCTCCGATACCTGGAAGATGACGTTGTACCAGTCCCTTACATTTTCAATAATACCGTACGGGCCCCATTCAAAAGTGCCGTCGTTGTCAGTATCCCTGTTTTCGAGAAGCCAGTTCAGGTAATCTGTTCCCGACAGGTAAGCTTCGTCAAGAAAGTTTTTGTCTTTACTGATCTTGTAAAGTTCAAGGTTGATCCAGGAGTAGAAAGGGGCAGAGGTGGTCGGCATTCCTTTATGGGGGTAGTCCTGCAACCCCCTTGGGCCATGCCTGTAGGCAATCAGTCCGTCATCCCGTTGTTGTTCCATAAACACCCGCTGTGAGTTTTGCGCAGAGACCGGGTCGAAGTAAGCATAGGCCATCATGCTCAGGGATTCATGGAGAACCTGGTGGCCATGGCCCCAACCCCATAAAGGCTCCCTTGAAAAAACATAGAAATTATGGCTGGTCTTTCCCGTGGGAGGAAGCATGCACCCCCTGGCCAGGTTAAGGGCCGAGAGGTATACCAACTTTTTGTCAGGATTATCGAATCCGATCTCCGGGATGCCGGAAAAGAGCTTCTCATTTTCATCTAAATATTTCTGAAGAGATTCTGACTGAAGCTTACGGATATCCGCATCCAGTTCCGCCTTATTTTTTTCACTGTCAATACATCCCCTTAAATACCTTATATTTTTTATTTCACCCGGTTCAAGCATAAATTGTGTATGCAACAGTATTATTTCGGCTTCGCCGGATGATGACATGTTGAGCGAATCGGACCTGTTATCGGAGTAAAAATCAGTTTTAACAGTATCGTAGAGCCCCCGCATACCAGACTTGTAATGTCCATATGAAAACGGTTTCTCCGACAGGAGAAAATAGTCAATGAGGTTTTCAGGATAGGGCGCTTTGCTGTAAAGGTCACTTATGAGACGTTCTTTGGTTTCATAATGGGATGCAATATATCCTGTAAGTGAATTATTGTAGCTCAGGACCTTTAAAGAATCAGCCCCTTCGAGGCAGGGATACAGGTCAATCTTCAGTGACCGGTTACCTTCATTGCTTATCTCAAGGTCTGTGATTGCAAGCTCTGAGCTGTATACGAAAAAAGTCTCCTTAACGGTCACACCCTGCCAGGGCTGGTATACCAGCATAGCCATATCAGAAAAGGAGGCTTTTACAAGCGGCTTTCTATGAAAATCTGCAATTTTATTGACCACCACGTCGTTGAACTCCCAGAAAGTGAAAATTCTTCCCCCTTTATCGCTGCCATAGTGCAAAGGCTCGTC
>CAZXWD010000017.1:11399-19485 GCA_964644135.1 uncultured Bacteroidales bacterium
TCTATGTCTTTCAGGGCAATAAGCCCGATTATTTCATTGTTCTCCCTTATCTCAAAAACAAGGTCTCTGTCCGACTTCCTCACCCATCTTATGAATTGCTCAGTGTCTTCGGGCCTTTTTGTGTTGTCAACAAAAGGAAGCCATTCTCTCAGGTGGCTGCGGTTTTTATCGATGAGATGGAAAATATCCCTTGCCGAGGATTCATTGATTTCTTTAAGTACAAGGGATCCGTTTATCCTTATGGATTTCATTTATCAATCTTCACTTTCTGCAATCTGATCGATCAGCTTTTCAGCTTCTTGCTTGTCGTGTTCTGCAACAAATACACGACAGGCATCCCCCTGGGCGCCGGAAACCCATCCTGCGATTGTACTTTCTTCGTATGTGTTCCTTATCATGGCACCAATACCGTTCTCTTCGAGGACGCTTTTAATGAAGTTGGCCTCTACCTTGGAACCGGTAAAAACCCTCACTGTCTTATCACTTTGGCTCATAGTGTGTTTTTTATAAAAATACAAATAATGCCGGTGGGGTGCAACTATTATTTTTCTCTTGGGAATTTCCTGGAATGGCTTCTGTTCAGGTTTATTATTGCGAAGATCATTACAAAAGCGCTGACCCACTGGATGAAAGAAAGCCTGTTGCCGTTAACAATGTAGTCGAAAAATATCGTTGAAATAGGGAAAAACAGTTCGCATATGATCGCCACAATGGCCTTTACATTCATCAGGCCGTAGTAATAAAGGAAAATGGCCCCGCTTCCGGTTGTAAAGGCAATGATCAGGAAAAAGACCCAGTTTTTTGTTGTTGTTACACTATACTGGTCAATGGTCCCGGTTATTATCACATACAGAAGCATTATTACGGCCGTGAGGCCATAACGGTAGAAAGTTGCAGTTTTGAAATTATATCTTTCAAGGATCATTTTGCTGAATACCGTTGAGCTGCCGAACGACAGGGCCGCAAGGAGGGCAAACCCTGCGGCAAGAGGTGTGTTTGAGCCGGTATCGACCACAGGGATCTTTAATCCGAAAGTGAGGAAATATCCGGCTATTATTGCTACTGAGGCCCACAGTATAAAGTATTCCTTTAGCTTTTCCTTGAGTAGAATAGCTGCCAGGGCAATTGCAAAAACGGGCTGAAGCTTTTGCAGCAAAACTACGATGCTAAGGTTCTGAAAGTTAACCAGGAAGAGTGCTTTCACAATTGCAAGAGTACCGATTGCCCCGCCAAAAAGGGCGATCATGAACAGCAGGAAAAAATCCCTGGCAGTAAAGAGTTTTATTTTCCTGTATTCCCTGTAAAGGAATGAATTCATCAGGATAAAGGGTATGGTATGCAGTATAAACACCACATAACCCACATCCAGGTTGTAGAGCCTGGGCGTAAGGACAACACCATCCAGTCCCCACATTATCGCAGAGAGGCTGATGGCTATTGCACCGGTGATTACAGCTTTCCTGGTCGGCATTTTAAAGTGCGCAAAGATCGATAAAATTCAGGAAGCTGTCAGGGTTATTCGATAATAATTTTTTCTGAATCAACGCTTTCCTTTCCAATGACTTCTATGAAATATACCCCCGGGGAAAGATGTGATGTCGAAAAGAATATTTTATGCAGATGTCCGGGACTTCCTTTGGAATATTTTTGTTCCAAAATCTTTCCCCTCGAATCGGTAAGAACTATTTCTAAAGGGCCTTCGGAACTACTGAGTTCTACATTGAAATGGTCACTGGCAGGGACAGGCCATATCCGTCCGATCAATTCCTTTGCAGTTCTGCGATGCTCTTCACCGGTACCTATCGGGATGTTCGTATTATAAAAGATATAATTGCCTTTACCGCTATCCCAGTTCGTGATCACCATATCGGGATGAACACTGTACTTATATTCCACTTCGACACTGCTGCCGGCTGTGAATGGGTCAGAAAACGCAATCCAGTTTTTATTGGGCACAAATGAATAATCCGCTGCAGAAAGGGTGTTGCCGTCAACAGAGACTGAGAGGATGTTTTCAGTTACCTGTTCCCGCAGTATTAAGATGTTTTTACCTTCCAGTGAAGTTTCAATAGTAAAAGGGACAGTTTTGGTAATGACAGATTCTGTGCCCAGGTCTGTCATCTGTATGGCCTCTACCACAGAGTTTGTATTTGATGTGTATTCTACATCATTGAAATCGATTCCGTTGCCGGTATGTATCTTAACAGGGCGCCACCATCCCCCGTAGATAAGATCTGCAATATCGTCCATATTAATGTCGCATAGAATGATCCCCGATCCATACCCGATAGAAGTGGAATACCAGGAAGCAGAGCTGTTGGTGGGCAGGGGAGGTTCAAAGCCGTACATCCTTACCCTGCCGAGACCCCCGAGCTGATCGTTCTCGGTCATGACAACAATGCTTGAGGGTGGATCTTCCCGGTAGCCTATATCGGTTGAATTAATGAAATTTTCTGTTTCGGAAGAGTTCCAGTAAGGGGAAGAGGAGATCATTCCGTCTTCGTCGGCCAGGTAGATATAGTTGTCAGAATATTCGCAAGCAAAAACGAGATCCATATAGCCGTCCCTGTTAATGTCGCCGAATTCAACGTCCAGCGCTCCCATCAGGTTTTCAGTTTCCCATTCCGGCGAAGCCGAAAAAACACCATTGTTATTTATGAACACTTTACCGTAATCTTCCAGTTGGGAATACGGTTCGCCGGCAGCGGCTGCAATGTCAAGGTCGCCGTCACCGTCGGCGTCACCCAGGGCACAGGAAAAGGTATAGAATGGATCCGATTCAAATGAAGGGGTGCCTTCCAGAGTACCACTCTCGTTATAATATACCTTGATCTTTCCCGGGGAAGAAAAACCCGCAGGACCTATGTAAACCGATACAACAACGTCAACGTCGCCGTCACTGTCCAAATCGCCAACAGCCAGGTGACCGTGGTAGTCAATATCATCCGACTCCCAGGTAGGGCTCAGAGGGAAGGTGCCGTCTCCGTTGTTATGGTATACCACGAGGTGCTGCCTGGAAATATCATTGCCATTGGCAACCACCAGGTCCTTCCATCCGTCGCCGTCAATATCGGCAATCCCTAGCCCGGTGGCTACATGCCCCATTGGGGTTGACTCCCAGTCGGGGGTAAGGTTGTAAGGGATGTCCTGGCTGAACACAAGTGATGCTGCGGAAATGAAAATGGTAAGGAAAATATTCTTTTTCATAATTATTCAATTATTTGACCTTAATAAAGATCTCTTTTTTTACTTCAGTGTTCTTATCAGAATTAAATTCCACCCTTATCCCGGCTACATTCTTGTTGCTGTTCACAATTTTGCAGTAAACGACCATACAACTTATTTATGCATCTAATATATCAATAAAAATCTGGTTTTTAAACTGTGTACAGAGAAAAGGGGAATGTTCTTAAAACTCCCCAAATATTTGGAATTACCTCCTTTTTTTCGTAACTTATAGAGATCAAATCTTACAGTTATGTTACGTATAGATACCATCAGTTTTGTCATCATTTTCCTGGTGACAATAAATGCGGCAGCCCAGGAGGTGAAAGACCCGGCTATCCATGGAACAAGAAGCGAGGTTAAAGTTGCGGATGTAAGTACAAGGCATCAGGGTGAAACATCAGGGGATTTCTTGACTTCCGGCTTACGAAGCAGTTATCCGGGTGAACCGTCCGGCATGTTTCTGTGCGATTCTTTTACCGAAGGTGTTGTTGAGTTGTCGAAAGAGATTACATATGAACCGGTACTGCTTCGATATAATCTCTACTTTCAGCAAATGCAGTTTATCAGGAATGGAGATACGCTCGCTTTTGCAGATCCGGAAGAACTTAAAAAGGTTGTTCTTGGTGACCGTAACTTCATTTATTCAGCATTCAAGAATAAAAGGATGCTCGACTCGTCTTATTTTGAAGTGATTTCAGAGGGCAGGTGCCGGTTGCTTAAACGCCATTACATAAGATATCATTTTTCTGCGGCTGATGTCCCGGATGAGGAAGAATATGTTTATCAAACCTCGCTTTATGTGAAAAAAGGAGATGAGCCTGCAATACCTTTGAGAAAATGCAAAAAAGCTGTTTGCTGTGCATTTCCTGATAAGAAAGAGGAGATAAAGGATTTCATTAAAACCAACAACCTGAAAATGCGGCATACGGAACACATTATGCTGGTTGTAGAGTATTATAACAAGATTTCTTCCGAAAGATAATGTTGAAGATGTCCGGTCTCAATGTGCATCCTTTACGCACCTGAACCCTACCGTGGCATTCCTGTTCATCCCAGGGCCCGTCAGAAGCAGCATCTGTTTCCAGTAAACCGGCCGCGGACCGCCATCTACATACCACCAGCTCGATGCAGGCTCATAGAAACTCCCGCCTTTCAGCACCTGGTAATAATAACTCCCGTTATAATAAATATCCCCGGTCATTTGCCATACATTGCCTGTGAGGTCTCTTATGCCAAACGGGCTTTCGCCTTCCGGGTAAGTAGTTACAGAAGTCGTATGCCCAAAGCTTGAGTTGCATTTCAGGCTGTCGAATTCGTTCCCCCAGGGCCAGTCGTTACCCGTTGCTGATTGCGCTGAATATTGCCACTCAATTTCAGTTGGCAGCCGTTTCCCTGCCCACCTGGCATAAGCCTTTGCATCTTTTGCATTAACATAGACTACCGGGTGTTCAGCAAAACTGTCGGGGTAGCTTCCTCCTGTCCAGTGAGCCAGGAATGCTGATGTATCTTCCGGCAGGTATCCGGTTTCATCGAGGAATACGGCAAATTGCCTGTTTGTTACAGGGTAGATGTCCATATAGAAAGAACCTACTTCCACGCTCAGGGTATCACCTGAATGAGGGTAGGGCATAAAGGGATCATCGTTAAAACTGTAGAACAGGTAGTCACCTCCTCTTACCATGGCCATACCTTCCGGTGTTTTCTTTGCTTTTTCGGTGAATACCGTTTCTGAGATCAGTTCAGGCATTCCTGAAGGCAATGTTACTACCCGTTCATCTTTCAGGATATCTTTTTCAAACAATTGCACAACAACCTTTCCTTCAGTAATGCCCAGTTCTGTAAACAGGTCAATTATGCTCCTGATACTGTTTACCATTAATTTTCTCTCATTCTGATAGGAGGGGTTACCGGCCCAGACCACCAGACTAGTGCCTTCAGTGGCTTCAATATTCAGGGATCCGTCTTCCAGTTCTAAATCCAGTATTTTTGGGAACCTGGCTATGCAATCCACACTTCCCTCTGCATTTGTCCCAAGATTTGCCCTGCCAAAAGCATCAGTACGGGATGGTATGATGATATGGCCCCCTTCTTCAGTTACCGGGAGCTCCTCATGATTCCAGAGGCTTACATAATGATAGCCGGGAAGCTCTTCTGCCTTGAAAAGTGGGCCATGGAAACCTTCCGGTTTGAGGTTGAAAACGGTATAAAGGGTTTTCTCTTCAAGGGGCCATTCATTTACCCAAATACTGTCGTGCAATGTTTCCCTGAGGGGCGTCCATCCTGGTGATAGGAAGTTATGTGTGTTTTCCCTTTGTATCATTGCTGCACGTCCCAGCGTAAAAAGGTCCCGGTCATTGGATCCCGGTCTGCCGGGAGTGAACATATTGATTTCGATCCCATAACCATTGAAAAAACTGAGAAGGATATCCCTGTGAAGCCTCGGTTTATTGGACCGGATAACACGGAATATGGCAAAATCAGGCTTGATGAGCTTGTTCAGGTTAAGGACCGGGGGCATTACGATAGCATCATGCACTCTTCCGGCGACGATGCCTGGCATATCCCTGATCACTGCCATGCCCTCGGAGTACATCACCACACCCGGTTTTACTGAGTCTGCTGCTGCCTGCAATTCCCTGCTTGAGGCTCCCCTGCAATCAAGCACCACACCGTCGGCATTGATCTCGTTTATGAGCGAAGCCATGGCGGAATATGGATTTTCCGTTCTTGTGCTCTGGTCCCAGGGATTGTAGCAAATAAAAAACCTGGTGCCCTCTTTTTTGTCTTTCTCTGACAGGGCCCTGATCTTTTCCAGTCCTCCGGGAAGACCGGCAAAAAGGTCCCACTGGTTCCTGTTGTCGAGCCCAAGCCTGGGCCAGGTGGGCCAGAGGCCGAAAACATCGATACCACCGAATTTTTCTTTGCCCCATTCAATAAAGGAAGCGTGAGTGTATTCTTTTTTCTTCCAGTCGTAAAACGTTTCGTCCCAGGCAAACTGAAGGTATATTATGTACTGATGCCTGATCCATTCAAGGTCTTTGCGCTGGAAAAGGGTATTGTCGAAAGTGTCGAGATCGTACAGGTATTTCTCTGCAAACATGAGCTTCAGGCCGTTCTGCCAGTCGCCCTTGTATTCACCGGCATACAGGTGGTATTTTACTTCACCACCCGGGAAGAGATAGGTTTTATACCTGTGCTTTTTGCCGTTTACAACTTCTTTCCGCCTGGTAATTGCGCAGAGCGAAATGCTATCGCCCAGTTCAACTGAACCGTATCCCATTTCCCATGCATTGTCGGGAAGAATGACACTAACAGGGACTTTACCCGGCCTGAATATTTTCGTCCTTGCCAGCGACCATGGCCCGGTACCGGTAATGTAGATATGACTGCTTTCTTCACCAAGGGGTACTACATTTTCAAAAACAATGGTGTCAGAGCTTATATTGGTAAAGGCTATTTCAGCCGGCCAGCTTTTTCCTGATGACAGGGACGAGATCCTTACCGCAACTTTTTCATTGAATCTGAGTGAGGAAGTTTCTTTTTTATCATAATATTTTCCCGAATTAGAGAAAAACTTTTCACCATCTGCGATAAATGAAAAAAGAGGCGTCCCGTAAGGAAAAAAATATATATTTGAATCAACAGACAGGTACCTGACAGCTTCAGGTCCGCGGGTAGTGTCTAAAACGATCTGTTGCCCGGAAGTAAGGTTGCTGAGGACGATCAGTAAGGAAATCAAAGCAGTGTAGATGGATCTGGCCATATCGGGGTTTTTCTCAAAGTTAGGTAATTTGGTTTTTACGACCGGCAACAAAACAATACCTTTTAAAGAGCATGGACGAGATTGATAAGCTGAACTATGATAAAATTCTTGAGCCGTTATCAGTGCTCAGTGAGTGTACTATTTGTCCGAGGAACTGCAAGGCTGACAGAATAGCTGGAAAAACAGGCTATTGCAAGGCGGATGCTTCTTTCAGTATTTCATCCATTTGCATCCACAGGGGGGAGGAACCGGTAATATCTGGCAGCCGGGGCATTTGTAACATCTTCTTTACAAATTGTAACCTTCAGTGTATTTACTGCCAGAACTTTCAGATCAGTTCAAATGAGTTAGATTATGAAGATTGTAAAATGGAACTGAGAAGTGTGCTTGCTCAGATAATTGATATCCTTTCACGGGGGATCAACATAGTTGGCTTTGTTTCACCTTCACATTTCATACCGCAGGTAAAAGTCATTGTGAATTCCCTAAGGCAACTTGGGTATCATCCAACTTTCGTTTACAATACAAATGGTTACGACAAAGTTGAATCTTTAAAGGGTCTGGAGCCCTATATTGACGTTTACCTGCCTGATCTGAAATACCTTGAAGAAGACATATCCGGTAAATATTCAGATGCCCGGGATTATCCCGGCATTGCACGTAAAGCGCTGAAGGAGATGTGCAGGCAGGTGGGTAGCAGGCTCGATATTGATGAGGAAGGTTATGCAGTGAAGGGGATGGTGATCCGGCACCTGGCGCTACCCGGACACCCTGAAAACAGTAAAAAAGTATTGAGGTTCATCGCAGAGGAGCTTTCTCCCGAAATCCATATTTCTTTGATGTCGCAATACTATCCCACTCATCATGTGGCATCGCATCCCGTATTAGGAAAGACACTCAAATACAGGGAATATAGTGAAGTGGTAGAAGAACTGGAGCGGCTGGGCTTTTCAAACGGTTGGGTGCAGCATCTCGACAGCCATGAGAATTACCGGCCGGACTTTATGAATGAAAATCCGTTTGGGGATTAATGTCGAAATTGTCTCTATTGTTAAAATTGTCTCTATTGTCAAATTGTCTCTATTGTCAAATTGT
>CAZXWD010000017.1:19585-23985 GCA_964644135.1 uncultured Bacteroidales bacterium
TGTCTCTATTGTTAAAATTGTCTCTATTGTCAAATTGTCTCTATTGTCAAATTGTAAACCGTAAAACGTAAATTGTAAATTACAGTTTCCCTTTCACTTCTCCATTATTTCAACCAATTCCACTTCAAAAATAAGAGTTGAGTTCGGGCCTATATCTTCGCCTGCACCGCTCTCACCATAGGCAAGTTCGGGTGGGATGTAAAGGGTCCATTTGGAGCCCGTCCTCATCAGCTTCAAGGCTTCCTGCCAGCCCTTAATAACACCGCCAACGTTAAGGATGGCAGGTTTTCCCCTTTCTACGGATGAATCGAAAACAGTCCCGTCAAGTAAGGTTCCGTGATAATGGACCTTTACAATGTCATTGGCTTTAGGCGACTTTCCATCCCCTGATTCAATCACTTTATACTGGAGCCCGCTGGAAAGTTCCACCACACCGGGCTCATTTCTGTTCTCTTCAAGGAATTTTTTTCCTTCCTCAAGGTTTTTCCGGGCTTCTTCCTTTCGCAGTCCATCTATATACGACTGGATAGTGATATGGGCATCTTCGAGTGAGATCTTTTCTTTCTTACCGGCCATCATATGGTAGAACCCCAGCTTGAAAGCATCGAAGTTTACATTGTCAATGTCTTGCAGGAGAAGGTTTTTTGCCACCATTAAACCAAAGCTGTAGCTTACTGAGTCGATATCGTTCTCAAGTTTTACTTTTTCGGGGGCTTTCATTTTCTGGGCAAAGCCCGAAAAGAAGCATCCTGCTATTATAAGTGTAAGGGTTATTGCCTTTATCCTCATTTCGATCGATTTTGGGCAAAGATACTTGATTATTTTTTCCGTGCTTTATAGGGTTTTCTACTCACGAAATAAACTCCGGCAAATATCATTAAGGCTGCAATTATCTCGGTAAGTGTAAGTGTGTCCATTCCTATGGCGATGGCAGCCACTGAGGCCAGAACGGGTTGCAGGTAGATGTAGGTCCCCGTAACGGTGGGGGAGAGGATACGAAGCGAATGGTTATTCAGCAGGTATGCAAGGACGGTTGTTCCCACTATCACATATAGTACGGACCCCCAGATCCTGGGTGGGATGGCACTGAAATCAGTATCTAAGAATATACGCAGTGATACCGGAATGATATAGACAGCCCCGAAAAGGAAGATGTATTTTACCACGGTAATGGGGTGATAGCGGAGCATCAGGGGCTTTACCAGCACCAGGTACATTGCAAAGCCTGCAGCATTAATGAATACCAGTATGTTCCCGATGAAAGTATCGGATTTGAGCGATATCTGTCCCTGGGTCAGGATCACCATAATGGCCCCGGAGGCCCCGAGCACTATTCCGACCACTTTAAAGAGTGTTATCCTTTCTTTAAGCATGAAGTGGGCAAATACAAGGACAAGCACAGGTATCACCGTAACAATTATGGAGGCGTTGATGGGGGTGGTGAGATTAAGGCCTTCAAAAAAAAGCACCTGGTTGAGAAATACCCCGAAAAATGCTGCGGCAGCCAGCCTGAACAGGTCTTTCCGTATCGGCCTTTCTTTCGGGTAGAATTGACCGACCAGCCAGAATAGAACTACTGCTCCCACTGCCCTCAAAAAGATGATAGCCCTGGGCTGCATGAAATCGGGCATTATGCCTTTGGCAATGACGTAATTGAGGCCGTAAATCGTATTGGCCCCAAGGATGGCGAAGTGAGCTAAAGCTTTTTTGTTCAAAGCAGCCTCATCAGTAATTAATATTTAGTCCCATTCCATTCCAGGCATTAAATACTTCCTTGCCCTGGTCCGATAATATTCTTGAAGTCGGGATGCTCCGTTTTTCATGATCCAATGTGAATTCACGGTATATATGGTCATCGTCAAATCCGGCCAGTGCGGCATCCTTGCGTGTTCCTGAAAAATAGAGCTCTTCCAGCCGCGCCCAGTAAATTGCGCCGAGGCACATAGGGCAGGGTTCACAACTTGAATAAATGGTACAGCCATGAAGGTGATAAGTGCCAAGTTCCTTGCAGGCATTCCTTATAGCTACTATTTCGGCATGACCTGTGGGGTCATTTTTGCTGATCACAACATTGTATCCTTCACTTATCACTTTTCCGTCCTTTACTATCACGGCCCCAAAAGGTCCGCCCTTCGGCCTCTTCATATTCTTTCGGGCCAGTTTCAGGGCCTCTTTCATAAAATACTCGTGATTGTTTTCCATACGTCAAAAGTAAACTATTGCCAATTGAATGAAGGTAATTTGCCGGAAGTGTTTTCTTTCAGTATTGTAAGAAAATCTTCCCTGCTTATCATGGAGGCGCCCAGTGAAGTAAGATGCCCTGTTTTTTGCTGGATATCTATTATCTTGAAATCCAGCTCTTTTAATTTTTCAATAAGGTAATAAAGTGCAACCTTTGAAGCATCGTTCATTTTGTGGAACATCGACTCGCCAAAAAAAACTTTTCCGATCGAAACCCCGTAAAGCCCCCCAACAAGTTTATCTTTTCGGTAAGTTTCCACTGAATGGGCAAAGCCCATCTTGTGAAGTTTTGTATAGGCACCGATCATCTCGTCTGTTATCCATGTGCCGCCATGGTCGGGCCTTTCTATTACAGCACAATTTATCATGACCTGCTCAAAATGCCTGTCGAATGTAATGGTAAATTTATTGCTGTTAAGGACCTGTCTGAGACTTTTCGATACTTTTAAGTTATCCGGGAAGAGTACGGGCCGGGGGTCGGGCGACCACCAGAGTATTGGGGATTCCTCGCTGTACCAGGGGAAGATCCCGTTGCTGTATGCTTCAATTAGCCTTTCCGGTGAAAGATCACCGCCAATTGCCAGCAATCCTTCCTTATTGGCCAGGGCAGGGTCAGGGAATCTGATCTCTTCATCAAGCAGGTAAACGGGCATATTATCTAAAAATAATCAAAATCACTGCTTCTGAACGCTTGAAAAGCCACTTTATGTTCAAAAATGAGTATAAAAAAAAGGCCGCAACCCGGTTGCAGCCTTTTTTCTCTTTTTCCAAAACCTTATGAGATCTTGATCTTTTTGGCCGGTTTGGCCTTAGCTTCGTCACGTTTGGGTATGTTTACATTCAGTATACCATCCTTGTAAGAAGCTGCGATCTTATCCACATTTGCCTCTTCAGGAAGCGCGAATGACCTTGAGAAACTTGAGTAGCTGAACTCCTTCCTCACAACGTTTTCGTCCTTGTCCTTGTCTTCATGCTTAACCTCTTTTTCTGAACTGATGGTCAGCATGTTGTTCTCAACGTTGATGTCGAAATCACCTTTTTCAAGGCCCGGAGCTGCTACCTCGATCTTGTAATCATCTTTACCTTCCTTAATGTTTACGGATGGCACTGTAAATCCTTTATCAGTTTCAAAGGCATCCGGCCAGAGGTCTTTTCCTAAGAACTCTTCCAACAGGCTTGGAAATGAACTTCTTTTTCTTAACATCGGTAACATAGCTCAATCCTCCTTTCTTTTTTACTTTTTTGGTTAACAATTAAGGTTAACTCCAGTTACGATTACAGATATTCAAATTCCATTCCAATAGAAAATCACCCACAAATACTGTCAATATGGCGTAAAAACAGCTTTTGGGCTAAATAATACTGTCAATATGGCGTTTTAACTAAATGATCTTGTCGAGGCAATTCAACAGGGTGTGACAGGTTTCTTCAATTTGTTGTTGATTGATAATCAAGGGGGGAGCGATCCTGAATGCATTATTGTTAAAGAGGAAGCGGTCAACAATGAGATTATGATCCATAAAGCTCTCGAAAAGCGGGTTGATCTTTGACGGATCGTAGATCTCCACAGCAAGCATAAGGCCTTTTCCGCGTATTTCTTTTACAGCCTGATGCGGAATCAGCGATTCCCTGAAAAGCTTTCCCTTTTCTTCAGCCTGTTGAATAAGTTCTCCATCCAGCAATACCCTTAAGGTTGCCAGTGATGCAGCGCAGGAAACCGGGTGGCCGCCGAAGGTTGTTATATGGCCCAGCTCAGGGTTCGAGGTAAGGCTTCGCATGATCTCCCTGGAAGATATGAATGCTCCAACAGGCATTCCACCACCCATGGCTTTAGCAAGACAGAGTATATCAGGTTCAATATCGAAATGTTCAAAGCTGAAAAGTTTTCCTGTCCGGCCGAAGCCCATCTGTATGTCGTCGATGATAAGCAGTGTACCGGTTTCGTCACAGCGTTCCCTGAGCTTTTTCAGGAACCCTTTTTCGGGAAGTAGGATCCCTGCTTCGGCCTGGATGGTTTCAGCCACAACGCAGGCGGTCTCTTCGCTGATTGATAGCAGGCTGTCAGGGTTGTTGAACTCAAGTTTGGTAACACCGGGTATCAGTGGACGGAAGGCATTTTTAAGCCTTTCATCCCCCAGTATGCTCAATGCTCCGTGGGT
>CAZXWD010000017.1:24085-31927 GCA_964644135.1 uncultured Bacteroidales bacterium
GGTGCCCCAGGTTGCTTACCGATACCCCTGAAATAAGGTCAGTGTACCTGTTGCCTTTCACATCATACAGGTAAATATTCTCAGCTTTTTCAATTTCAAGGCCCATATGGTTCATTGATGGCAGTCCCATATGGTCCAGGAATATTTGGCGATTTGTGCTCATAATCAGTGTATTGTATAGGGGTGTCATCTAGATGTCATCCGGATGACATCCGGATGTCATCCCTTTTCCATTCTCTTTTCATAAACAATACCCCTCTCATTGAGATACCCCAGCAAAAATTCAACCAGCTCCGGATCTTTGGCCAGGTGCTCCGGGGGATGGATACCCGGTACATTGTATTTTCCATTGAGTATGAGCCGGGCTATCCCGGTTGCTGTATAACCGGTTGTGCGTGCCATGGAGTGGATCCCGCTGCCAGAATCAAATTCATCGTACAAGTTCCAGGTAATTTCCAGCTTCTCCCGGCCTTTCGTTCCCTTTATTATGATCCTCATCACAGTGAGGTCCGACTCCCCTTCCTCAAGTTTCCAATAAGGGAAAAGTAATTTTGTTGTCAGGTCGATAGGACGGACCATTTGCCCGTTAATTTCTGTCTCCTCATTGCTGAAGAAACCCGATTCCCTGAGCATCAGCATTTTTTCCCTGTGCCCGGGGTACCGTAAAGTCTTTTCAATCATCTCAGGGACCTTGAGGGTTTTCATAAGGCTTCTCAACCCGTCGCTGTTGAAAGCTTCGAGGGTACCAACTTTGTTAAATTCGATAAATTCCGGATCTGAAAGCGCCGGTCGGGTAACAACTTTACCGTTGCTGACAAACCTTGCGGGACGCGTATATTCCTCAATCACATCAATAGGGGAGAACCCGGCCTTATATTCATACGGTAGTGTCCTCACCTTTGGAAGTCCCCCAACATATATCCTGATCTCTTCGATTTCGTCCATCTCGTTATATCCATGGGCCGAAAGAATGTTGCTCATTCCCGGCGCCACTCCCGCATCGAATACCACCACCGTTTTATGTTTGAGGGCAAGCTCCTCCAGTGTGAAAGGATCTTCGGGGAAGAAAGCTATATCCACTACATTCTTTCCTGATTCTATAATCCACTTAAGTGTATTATAGCCCATATGACCCGGTACCGCATTGATCACAAGGTCGGAACTGTCGGCGGAGTTCCTGACCTCACCCGGATAACACAGATCGGCCTTTTTTGTGGAAATGCCTTTTTTGGCGGCCTTTTCAAGCTGCTTCTTGTCCACATCGACTATGGTTACTTTAATATCCTTGTCCTTAGCCAGTTCCAGGGCTATCGGGAGCCCCACCAGGCCTGCCCCAAGTACGGTTACATTCATGATCAAGCTGGTTTACTTCCTGTTTTTTTTAATTTGATCTGGGCAACCAGGATACCGGTCATAATAATCAGCATCCCGATCATTTTTTGAGCATTAAATCTCTCCGATACTAAGATATAAGAAAATATGCCGGTAAAGACAGGTATGAGGTTTGAAAATACGTTGGCCTTTGAAACACCCAGCTCCCTGATCCCTTTTGTGAAGAAAATGAAAGCAAGAGAGGATGCGAAAACAGAAAGCAGCAACAGGGAAGAGACCAGTTCAGGGGTTGGCCGGGTGGACAGAAAATTTTCCAGCCCAAATATTAAAAAGAAGGGGAAGAAAAGAACTATTCCCACCACGTTCTGATAGGTTATGATTGTAATGGGACGGTACATTGTAACGAGCTTCTTTATCAGAACCGAATAGATAACCGCAGAAAACACAGCCAGCAGCAGCAAAAAGATACCGCTGGGATCAGCCTCAAGGGTCATATCAGGTTTGGCCAGCATCAATACAATGCCGGTAAATGAAATTATGATGCCTGCATAGTTGAGTAAAGTCAGTCTTTCCCTGACCACGAACCTGGCTGCCAGTGGAGTGAACAACGGTATTGTGGCAATCACTACGGCGCTAATGGTAGGTGTTGTAAGTTTGAGACCGAAATTTTCTCCTATGAAATACAGGAAGGGATTGAACAGCGAACAGAGCAAAAATAGCTTGATGTCTTTCTTTCTTATCTTTTCGAACATCCTGAATACCCCCATGTAAGCTAGCAGAAAGGCAGTGGAAAGGATTAGCCTGAGGAAAATGGTAGTGAGCGGGTCGTAGTATTTAAAAACGATCTTTGACCAGACAAAGGAAAGGCCCCAGAAAAGCATCGACAGCACAACAATAACATATATGCCCTTGCCGGTGCTTCGTTTCTTATTCATATTAAGACCTGTCACGTTCGTTCAGCACTGTTGTATGGTGTTTGAGGCTCCTGAGCAAAATAGTGACCACAATCGCAATTGCCAGGACCCAGGTCGAGGTGCGGTCGACCTCAAAACTCCCTTTCATAAAATAGTACCTGAGATGATCGATAAAGGTGAAGGCCAGCACTGTTGCAAGTACCCCTGAATATTCCCTTCTGAGCACCGACTTAGTTGAGAAAGGTATTTCATTTTTTTGATATCCGCTGAACCTGGGAAGAAAGGCAGGGACTTTCCTGGACCATTCAAGGTATTTGTCACCGAATTTTCTCTCCAGGAATCGTTCTTCGGCAAACATGATCCTTTCATAATATATCCAGAAAAGAAGAGAAACAACGATAATAAACCAAAGGTTGAATGTGAATACGACGATTCCTGTCCACATTAAGTAATTTCCAAGATAGAGAGGGTGCCTCATGAGTGAATAGATACCGCCGGTGTTAAGAGTTTCTGCCACCTGGCCCTCACGTGTGTTCCTCCCTGAAGTACCTTTTGGAGTTGTGCCGATCGTCAATGCCCTTATCAGGAAACCTGAAACGGAGAGGATAATGGCCAGTACTGTGATCAGGTTGATTGTCAGCTCATTAAGGCCGGAAATATCAGTGTAGTAAATAACAGGAACCGCCAGCAGAAATAATATAACGGGAATTTGCCCCCTGTACCTGAATAAAAAGTTTCCGCTCTTTTCGAAGGAATGGATCAATGCCATAGTGGAATTTTCGGCAAAATTAGCTAAAAATAACGCAAAGCGGATTTCAGAAAAATCTTGAATAAATTTGTCAGAAAGTGTAACATCGGAAAAAACGCCTCGTCTTTCCATTGAAAATCATAAAAAAGTGACAGAAGTCAGGAACCTGCATGAAAAATTGATCGAAGGCTGCCGGAATAACAACCGGGAGGCACAGTTCAAAATATATAAACTCTATTATAAATCGATGTACAATACAGCACTCAGAATATTGAACGATACGGCCGAAGCAGAGGATGTGATGCAGGAATCTTTCCTCGATGCCTTCAGGAAAATTGATACGTTCAGGGGTGAATCGAGTTTTGGTGCATGGCTTAAGCGAATAGTGGTAAACCGCTCCCTCGACATACTAAAGAAACAGAAAGAATTCAGGTCGATTGAGGAGGCAGGAGAAGAAATACCTGACAATTTCGAAAATGAAAACTACCTGGAAATACTCTCTTACAAAGTAGACCTTATAAGAAGGGCAATCCATATGCTGCCCGATAACTACAGGGTGATCCTATCACTCTATTTACTTGAAGGCTATGATCATGAAGAGATCTCACAGATCATGAACGTTTCTAATAACGTTTCAAGGACCCGTTTTTCGAGGGCAAAAGCGAAGCTCATTGATCTTATAAGGTCGGAAAATCAAAACTTCCAGGTTTTTAATGCATAATACAATATAACAATGTCGATACTTGAAGAAAAAATACGGAAAAACAAGGAACTTTTCGATAAGGCGGAACCCGGGAAGGGCCATGAGGATAGGTTCGCCGGAAAGCTCAAGACATTCCATGAAGGAGAAGAAGAGTCGAAGCCCCGGAAGAGTTCGAGGATGTGGAAAGTTGCAGCTATCCTGGTACTTCTCATGGGGATATCTGCCATTCTTGTCTTCACTATTCCTGATCAGGGTGTTACCAACGTAGCTGCCAGCGAGCTTCCAAAAGAGCTCAGGGAAGCTAAATTCTACTACAACGATGAAGCTGACAAAAAGCTGGAACAGATCAAGCAATGCGCCTCCAGCAGTGAAGAGGCTGCCATGGTGATGAAAATGGCCATTGAAGAGATGGAGGCCCTGGAACAAGAATCTGCCGAACTGGAAAGTCAGCTTCAAAATAATATAGATAACCAGAGGGTTAAAGATGCCCTCATAGTCAATTACAGAACCAAATCAAAATTACTCGATAACATCCTCTACAGGTTATGCAACATATAGAGGATTAATTAACAGACAAAAACCTTAATGAAATGAAAACTACTATTAAAATGAGGAAACTTGTAATCTTACTGGCAGCCATGTTTACATTCAGTATAGCCGCTGCCGATGAACTTGAAAAAAGTTACCAGAAAGAATTTGAAGTAAACAAAAACGCTACTCTTCACATCGATAACCAGTTTGGTGAGATCAAGTGCCAGAACTGGAATAAGAATATGGTATCGATCGAAGTGATTGTAACTGTCGAAGCCAGGAATGAGAGCAAGGCAGAAAAGTATCTTGACTGGATCGAAGTATCCCTTTCGGGTGACAGGAACAGGGTAGAGGGTATTACCAGTCTGGGCAGCGGCCATAGCTACGAAAATGCAGATATCAGCATTGATTATAAAATAATGATGCCTAACACCCTCAACATCGACTTTGTGAACAAATTCGGCGACATCATAATGGAAGAGATAGAAGGCCCTGTAGCCATTGAGCTTACATACGGTGATCTGGATATTTCAGAACTGAATAATGAGAAGAACAATATTGTGATCAAGTTTGGGGAAGGCGATATTGGCTATCTTAAAAATGGAGAAGTTAAAATTGAGTACGCTGAACTGGAGATCGACGATTGCCTGGATGTAATATTCGACACCAAATTCTCAGAACTGGATATTGAAAAGGCGAGAGAACTGGAGATAATTTCGCAATACGATGAATATACTATCGGCAGCGCCGGACCGCTGGATATTACGGCCAAGTTTGCCGATTTCGAGATTGATGTCCAGAATGGTACTTTCAGCTATGATTTCCAGTACGGGGAACTGAGCGTTGACAGGGTGATGAATATCGAAAATAAATGCACAATTGAAAACTCTTTTGCTGATATCACTCTTTCTTTCAGCCCTGAAGCTGTCTTTTCAATCGATGCAGAAACGAAGTTCGGAGAATTGAGCTACCCGAAGTCTGGATTCGACATCGACCATGAAGAAAAGGGGTTTACAACTCATATCTATACCGGAACTTACAATGGAGGGTCATCTTCCGATATGCTTTATATCAGGTCGAAAAATGCGTCAGTATATTTGAACAATTAATTAAGAGAGTGTTAATTTGGAGCCCGGTAAGCAATGCCGGGCTTTTTTTATGTCCTTTAATCAAGCCCAGCCATTTTCCTGAATTCATCTTCAGAAATCACATCTATTCCAAGTTCCTTTGCTTTTTCAAGCTTTGCCGGGCCCATGTTTTCACCAGCGACCAGGAAATCAGTGTTGGAAGAAACTGAACCAACGTTTTTGCCACCTAACTCTTCGATAAGATCTTTTAATTCGCTCCTTGAAAAAGTATTAAAAACTCCGCTAACCACTAATGTTTTACCCTCCAGCACCTGTGGACTGGAAGCTTCCTTTTGTCCGGCCTCAAAATTAAGTCCGTGCGACCTCAACCTTTCGATCAGTTTCACATGCTCATCTTTCCTAAAGTAGAAGAGCACAGATTCAGCGATTTTCTCCCCGACCTCAGGCACAGCTATCAGCTCATCAAAGGTGGCATCCATCAGGCTGTCGATATCCTGGAAATGCCTGGCAAGCGTTTTGGCAACGGTTTCACCAACATATCTTATGCCCAGAGCATAAAGGACCCTTTCGAAGGGAACTTCTTTTGAACTCTCGATGCCTGAAAGGATCTTTTCCACTGTTTTTTCCCTGAAGGCTATTTTCTTTTCCTTCTTACCCTCCGATGCCGGGATCACTTTCTCCAGCCCAAGCAGGTCATCATGTTTCAGTTCATAAAGGTCGGCAGCATTACCGATCAGTTTACGATCAAAGAGCAGCTCTATTTTACCCTCTCCCAGGCTGTCGATATCCATGGCCTTACGGCTGATAAAATGCTCGAGCTTGCCTTTTATCTGGGGCGGGCACCCGTCTTCATTGGGGCAGTAGTGGGCCGCCTCGCCTTCCTGCCTTACCAGCCCGGTGCCGCATATCGGGCATTTGTCAATGAATTCAACCGGTTTGCTGCCGGGTTGCCTTTTGCTCTGGTCAACTGCCACTACCTTGGGTATGATCTCACCGCCTTTTTCAACAAATACATGATCGCCGTACCTCAGGTCCAGCGCCTTGATGATATCTGCATTGTGCAGGGAGGCCCTTTTAACGGTCGTTCCTGCCAGCTTCACCGGTTCCAGGTTGGCTACAGGTGTCACTGCCCCTGTCCTTCCCACCTGGAAGTCGACCGAAAGCAGCCCGGTTGAAGCGGCTTCGGCCTTGAATTTATAGGCGATGGCCCATCTTGGTGATTTTGCCGTATACCCCAGCTTTTGTTGCTGCTTATAGGAATTAACCTTGATAACCACGCCGTCGATATCGAAATCAAGACCCTGTCGTTCTTTGTCCCAGTAATCGATGAATTCAAATATTTCCTCAATTGATTGCGTTTTGGCAATGAATTCACTGGTTTTCAATCCCCATTCGGATGCTTTCCGGAGATTGTCATAATGATTTTCGAAAGGAAGATCCTCACCCAGCACATTGTAAAGGAAACAATCGAGGTTTCTTTTTGCAACTAGTTTGGAGTCCTGCATCTTAAGGCTTCCCGAGGCCGCATTACGCGGGTTGGCAAAAGGGGGCTGATCCTTCTCAATCCTTTCGCTGTTGAGCCTTTCAAAGCTCTTTCGTGGCATGAAGATCTCACCCCTGATCTCAAATTCACCCGGGTAGTCGCCGAACAATTTCAGAGGGACGGTCCGTATTGTTTTTACGTTGGTTGTTACATCATCACCTCTCACCCCATCACCCCTGGTGACAGCCTGCTTAAGTTTGCCTTTTATATAGGTAAGCCCGATGGCCACCCCGTCATACTTGAGCTCACAAACATACTCAGGCTCATCGGAAAGCAATTTTCTGACCCTTTTGTCAAAATCCCTCACTTCCTGTTCCGAATAGGTGTTTGACAGGGAAAGCATCGGGTATTTATGCACTACCTGTCTGAACTCCTTTGTTATATCACCCCCAACCCTTTTAGTAGGTGAATTGGGGTCGGCAAATTCCGGGTATTCCTCTTCCAGTTTTTCCAGTTCCTTAAGCATCTGGTCGAACTGGAAGTCGCTGATCTCAGGTTGTGATTTTATGTAATAAAGATAATTATGCCTGGTGATCTCCTCGGTCAGCTTTTCTATACGAGCCTTTGCTTTAGCTTTGTCCATGTTCCGGATTTTTTGAGGGATATTTCTCGGAATTCCTGTAAATATAGATCATCTGGTTTGCATTGATTGGGTTCAACCAGTGTATGATTTTATCTACAAGGCTGGGTTCTATGGTGGCTTCATGTGTGATCTCGGGAAAGATCTCTTCTATTCTGAGTATACGTTTATGGAGGTTTTTATTCCCATAGAAGAAAACGAAGTCGGGCGTTTTGTATTCATCTCCCGCTTCGGTCCTGGGAAGTTGATCAACAGGGTATTTCTTTGTTACCTGCACCACTTCCGGCCACTGCCGTGAATAAAAAAGCGGTATCATCGAAGCATGGTCACGGTTTGAGTCCTCTGCAAGAACAAGTTCAACGTCCTTAAATTTTGCCAGGTATGCCGCCGATTCAACCCTGGC
>CAZXWD010000017.1:32027-44536 GCA_964644135.1 uncultured Bacteroidales bacterium
ATAGGTATACCAGGGTGATACGCTGTAATCATACTGGTGTTCGATATTATGCAGAAAGTAGGTTTTAATTTCAGCAAAGGGGTACCCCCAGATCAGCAGATCGGGCAATCCGTGAAAAAGTAAAAAAGGGATGATGATACCGGTACCAACAAGTAATGTTTCCACTATTTTCTTTCTGTAGAGGAGCACCAGTCCTGCACCTCCGGCGAGGATCAATGTCTGGAACCTTATCGAAAAAGCGATCCCGAGGAGGATCCCTGCCAAAAGAAAGACATATTTCCCTTTGTTTTCGTATTCATTTCTTACCAGTAGCCAGAAGGCCCCCATTAGGAAAGGAAGGCAGACAACTTCAACGAGGTTTCGGACACTGAAGAAAGGCATAAACCATAGCAATGCCAGCAACAGACCGGCTTTTTTTGCAGCTTCCCTTCCTCCAGTCAAATCAGCTATCCTGAAACCAAAAATAATAACCGGAAGTGATATGGCTGCGTGGATCAACCTGACAACGAACATCTTTGCCTGTGGTGAAAGGATGCCCAGCCATTCCAATAAGGCGAATATAAGGTAATGTACCCCGGCATACATAAAGTTCAGAATGGTTGGTGAATCCTGGTATTCGCGTTCCTTGAACCAGTTATTGTAATCCGCACCATCGAGCCACGACTGTGCTGTTTCTATTACAAGGAAATGATCGTCGTGCATTCCATATCCCTTTGAGAAGATCACTGCCAGTATCCTCACAATAACAGCGGCCAGAATTATGATTTTCAGGGGTTTGTCGTTCCAGAGCGTTCTAAGTTTATCCATCCGGGCAGTATAATGATTTCAAAGTATGTAAAAATAAAAAAAGCCGGAAAACCGGCCTTTAATTTCTGTCAGGATTGGCATCAGTGCCTGAAGTATATCTCGCCAAGGTATACAGGGTTTATGCAAAACACCGGTATTCCTTTCTTGTTATAGATGAGTGCTTCACTCCAGTGTGTATGGTTGAAGTCGGGATTATCAATACTGCTGTTGGTCATCATCAGCAATGAATCAATTTCATTGACTTCCGCAAAATTGATAAGCTGGTCAGTATAATTGGCCCTTTTATCGGCCTGGAAGGTTCTGCATTCGATTTTTTCCTGCTCAAATGCTTTTTCAATCTGTTCTGTGATGATGTTAACCCTGCTTGCCTCTCCGGCATCTTCAAATTTCTGTTTGTAAATATAGATGGTGCTGTTAAAGCGTTTGGCTGCCATAACCGCATACTGGACCTGCTGCCTGGGTTCAGTGTAGATGTTCACAGGGAATAGTATTTTCCGTGGAATTGATATCCTGCTGTTTTGCTGGACTACCACAACCGGGCAGGCTGTCTGGGTGACCAGTTTCAATGCGTAAGATCCAAAAATGAACTGGAGACCTTTCTTGCCGTGGGTGCCCAGTGCCATCCAACGCGGACTTATCTCTTCGGCCACTTCATTGATCACTTCAAAAATACTTCCTTCCCGGGCAATTACGTCCACTTCTATCTTGAATTTCTCTGTAATGTCTTTCTTGAGCTCATTTAATTTATCCAAGATGGTTTCGATGCCTTTACGCTCTTTTTTAAGTTTTGCCCGTGTATCTTTATTGATAACATGGAGGAGCACCACTTTCAATCCCCTGTATGATGCAATGTTGACCCCATAATCTATGGCCCTCTGGCAGGTTTCCGAAAAATCGGTGGGCACAAGTATCGCCTTGTTTTGCTCAGTTGTCATAACTGTGTTCTTGAGTTGCTGGTATATTAGTTAAAAGATGGGAGAAAAAATTGTTTTTTCCCGGGATTACCTCGGGACGATCTTTTTCCAGTTGAAGTCCCTGGGGTTAATGCACATTACCGGTATTTGTGAGGTATTGAAGATCAAGTCCTCGTCGTAGCTGCCCAGGAAAAAGGATTTGAACCCCTTTTCAGGATTAGTCATGATCATAATAAGGTCAGCATCGTTTGCTGTTGCATAATCGATGACCTGTTTTGTGAAATTGCCTCTTTCGGCAGTCACCACCTTATGTTTTACATCATTGACCTTGAAGTGGTTTGTAGTCATGGTTATGACATCCTCCAGGTCGTCACCGGGCAGGTGGAACAGGATTATCTCAGAGTCGAATTGCTTGGAAATGTAAGCTGCCCACTTTGTTTTATTCCATGGGCCTGAGTCACTTGTTATTGGTACTACTATACGGTTTATCCCCCCATGGAATCTTCTCTTCTGTACTACTATGGTAGGTGTTTCTGAACTGGTGATTACTTTAAGTGCGAAGCTGCCGGTAAGCTTTTGCATGCCTGTCTTACCGTGGGTCCCCAGAAATATGAGATTCGCTTTGATCTCTTCGGCTACTTCTGCTATTGTAGTGAAGATGTCGCCTTCCCTGGCAATTGATCTTACTTTGACACCAAATTCCCTGGTCAACTTATTGCCTAGTTCGTTCAGTTTTTCTGTAACTGTTTCCGGGCCTTTACCTTCCTTTTTCAATTCTGCCTTTGTGTTCTTGTCGATTACATGAAGAAGGGCCACCTCAAAGTTCAGGTGTTTTGCAGAATCGGCTGCCTGCACCGCGGCATTCTCTGTTACTTCCGAAAAATCGGTCGGTACCAGAAAGATATCATTCGTTTTTGTTTCCATGAAATAAGAAGATTAATAATTAGAGGGTTAGTCTGCTTACAAATATAATTATTATTCAGTCATTTGAATTTTTAGCACATGTTATTTTTTAAATTGGCAGATTTCCTTTATTTGATCCAAAAACTCCATTTTTTTATCATTCCTTAATTTTTGGGCCGACTCGGTAAAATACTCGTGATTGGTAAGGAAATCCACTTGTATCTGGTACCATTCCCGAAGTGTGGTGGGGTTTATTTGCATCGTATCCCACTCATATTTCAGGCTGAGAGACAGTATATGGAAATCGTCCCTGCCAAGATAATCGAGGTCGGCATCGCAGAGTATCTTTTGAAGCTTGTTCGCGGCCGACTGGGGGATCCTGGTCGATAGGATCATCTCCTTTATCTCGTCTATATCTTTCTTCTCATAGTCAAAACCGGGCAGTATCTCCTCGGCCATTTCTGCACTTTCAAATTCATGGTCTTCATATTTATGCAGCATGCCGATATCATGCAGCAATGCGGCAGACTTCAACAGATCACGGCTGCGGCCGTTCAGTTCCTCCATATCGGCAAGTCGCATAGCCGACGTCATTACATCTATTGTATGAGTGATACCATGGTAAGTAAGCCTCGGATCGAGATTTTCTTCCAATAGTTCAATTATATACTTTTGAAGCCCTTCAACATCCATATCCCGTCATGTCAAGTAATTATCTGGCAGCGAAAATACTATTTTTATATAATATCAATTAAAACTTATGATCTATAGGCTCAGCACCGTCCCAGTCATCGGGGACACCTTCATCAATGTATTTCCGGCATCTTTCCTTGTAGATCCTGGAAACCTGGTCTTGTTCGTTCTTAGCCAGCACTTCGGAAAATCCCTCCATTGCTTTTTTAAAAGACCTCTTCTTGTAAAGCTGCATCGCTTCGCCGTATTCCTTCAGTGTACTGAGCTTTAATTCCCTTATTTCGTCGGGTTCACCATCTACCAGCTCAAAAATGTAGACAGCTTCCTTTTTTCCTTTTACCCTCACAATGTCGAGGAACCTGAAATTGTACATTCCCGGATCGCGTAACCTGATAAGTGTGTCCTCTGTCAGGATCACGCAACTCCCATATATTTTCGTAAGGCCCTCAATCCGTGATGACAGATTGACGGCATCGGAGATAACTGTTCCGTCCATGCGACCCTCACCACCTACAACACCCAGCATAAGGGATCCTGAATGAATTCCGATCCCGCTGTTTATCTTCGGCTTATTGAACTGCGACATGATCTGGTTGAATTCGGTCAGCTTGATCCTCATCTCAATGGCAGAATTCAGCGCATGCTCTGAATTAACCGGAAAGAGCGCCATTATGGAATCACCGATGTATTTGTCGATAAATCCGTTGTTATTACGAATAACGGGCTCCATATAACCAAGGTAATTGTTTATGAAATCAAAGTTTTCCTTGGGGGTCATGGTCTCGGAGATAGTTGTGAAATCCCGGATGTCGGTAAACAACACCGTCATTTCCTTCTGCACCTGGTCTCCCAGTTTAATATCCACAATACTGTCCTTGCCCAGGAATTCAAGGAATTGTTTCGGCACGAACCTCGAATTGGCCTTGTTGATATTATAAATATCCTGGATATATGATTTCAGCCTGACCGACATGTCGTTGAAACCTTCTGTAAGTACACCTATCTCGTCGTTGGTCCTGACGATCGCGTAATTTTCCAGTTCACCCTGCCCGGTTTTCTTAATGTTCTTGAGAAGTTCGCTCACCGGGTAGACAATATCCTCCGTTGTCCACTTTACAAAGAAAACGAGATAAAGCAGGGCGATGAAAATGCCGGTCCCGATACCAACAAACATTAAAATGCTGTCGATGGCATCCACGTAGAAAAGACTTGAGATACTGTCGACAGTTATATCTGTGGTAACCATTGAATAACGTCCAAGAAGTATCTTCAGATGTTCCTGCGTGATCTCATCAATTTCCAGGTCTTTGATGGCCGTTAGGCTCTGTATGAGATAAAAAGCAACGATAAGAAGAGGGAGCAGAGTAGTCATGGCCGAGGATATCCATAACCTGTTCCTGATCTTACCCTCTTTAAGCTTAAAGATCCGTCTTCTCAGCTCTTCTTCTGTAAAAAGGTATTCCAGGTAGCGGATATGCACCCTGTGTTTCTGCCAGAAATAGACAAAAAGCAGGATAAGCACCGATGCCGTAAAAGAGATAAAGAAGAACTGGATATAGAATTTCCTGTTTATTTCGTCGAGCCCTTCGGTGAAAAGGAGCATATACATCATGTAAAGGATGGTGATGAGGAATGGCAGGCTGAGGATCCCTGTCATTATGACCGGGGTTTTCAGCAGGTATTTTTTGCAAAACCTGAATAGTTTTTCCTTTACCGGTTTATTTTTTGCCTTTCTCCTGAAATAAATTTTGAAGGGAAGGTTGAAGACAAAGCCGAGTATAAAGGATACAAGCAGAAGCCGGAGTAAAAGCCCCAACGTTCCGCCTATCTGGTTATCTTCGGTTGATACATTTTCCCGGGTTCCGTCATTATTGGTGACCTGTGTTTCGTCAAAACCGATCATCACATCGGAAACGCCTGTAGTGTCCTGCCGGAGGTCCGTTCTTACACTGTCGGCCAGGGAGAGCTCTTCCCGCGACACTGGGGCTGATACATTTGTGGTATCAGTGCCTTGAATGGCGTTTATATCCTGCAGGTAGGCAGGCAGGTTTTTGATCAGTAAGATGCCAGCAACAGGGAAAACCAGCAACAGATACAGCAAAGCAGATATCATGTAGATCCGCAATCCGAAATATTTTGGTACCCTTTTAGGCCTTGGTCGTCCCATCAGGAGGATTTTTCGCTAAGATAATTGAATTAACCCTTACAGCGGTAAAAGAACAATGTCGAAAAAGTGTTAATAAAGAGTTAATACCAGGTTGAGTGCAGTGTTGCCGTCTATGCCAGTACGTGAACGGGTTTAACAATTTCCAGGCCCCTTGAGATCGCCTTTTCATTGTCGGGGATCATATGATGATACCTTTTTGGCAATGATTTCTTGAGCCCGAGTATCACATTGTCGAGATCCACCAGTGGTTTCACTTTCAGGTATGCGCCCAGCACTATCATATTGAATATCTTCCCGAGCCCCATCTTTGAGGCTTCGTCGGCAGCATCGACCCGGTAGATATTGATGTCTTCCCTTTCGGGGTGGCGTGTAATACCGTTACCGTCGTATAGTAACAACCCTCCCGGCCTTACCGTTGGTTCGAACTTGTCCATCGACTGCTGGTTCAGTATGATAGCCGTATCGTATGTTGTAAGGATGGGAGAGCTTATTCTCTCGTCGCTGAGTATTACAGTTACATTTGCGGTACCGCCCCTCATTTCCGGGCCATAGGAAGGCATCCAGCTTACTTCCTGGTCCTGCATGATCCCCGAATAAGCAAGGATCTTGCCCATTGATAATACCCCTTGTCCTCCGAATCCGGCAATAATAATCTCTTCAGTCATGATATCTGGTTTAATCTTTTAGTTTTTCCCAAATTATTAAGAAAGCTTAATCTTTCTTCTCAACCATCTGGCCGTCAACTTTTATATCACCGAGCGGGTAAAACGGGAACATATTGTCCACCATCCACTGGTTGGCCTGCACCGGTGTCATTTTCCAGCCTGAATTACAATTTGACACAACTTCAACGAAACTTACCCCCGGCTTTTTATTGATCTGGTTCTCAAAGGCTTTTTTTATAGCCTTTTTGGTTTTCCTAACATTGCCTGGTGCATGCACTGCCTGCCTGGAAACAAAGTATGTTCCGGGTAGCTGGGCGACCAGTTCGGTGATCTTCAGTGGGTTACCCATCAGGGCGATGTCACGGCCGTAGGGACTTGTGGATGATTTCATTCCCGGCAGGGTAGTGGGGGCCATCTGGCCGCCTGTCATCCCGTAAATACCGTTGTTGATAAAGATGATCACTATCTGCTCGCCCCGGTTGCATGCGTGAATAGTTTCCGAAGTGCCTATGGCTGCAAGGTCTCCGTCACCCTGGTAAGTAAATACGACTTTATCGGGCCAGGTCCTTTTTATGCCTGTTGCCAGTGCAGGGGCCCTGCCGTGGGCAGCCTGCTGCATGTCAACGTTCATGAATTCATAAGCAAGCACGGAACAGCCAACAGGGGCTATGCCTATTGTATCTTCGTAAACACCCAGTTCGTCGATGACCTCCATAACGATGCGATGTGTTGTACCATGGCCGCAGCCGGGGCAGTAGCTCAACACTTTGTCTGTCATCAGGTCTGTTTTCCTGTAAACCAGGTTTTCGTCCGAAACGATCTCGTTATATAGTTTTTCGTCCATTTTTTAACCTCCGATAATTTTTTTCTCAAGTGCTTCAACCAGTTCATCCGGTGAGGGGATCATTCCTCCCATCCTGCCGTAATGCTCAACAGGTACCTTACCTTCCACGGCAAGCCTTACATCTTCAACCATCTGACCGGCGCTCATTTCAACGCTCAGGACACCTTTAACGTGCGTCAACAATTCCCTGATCTTTCCGGTTGGGAAGGGAAAGAGTGTAATAGGCCTTAACAGTCCCACTTTAATGCCTTTTTCGCGGGCAGCCTGTACTGATTTTTGCGCGATTCTGGCGCTTGATCCGTAAGCAACAAAGAGATATTCTGCGTCATCACATTCAATCTCCTCAAACCTTGTTTCGTCCTTTCGCATTTTCTCATATTTTTCCTGCAGGTGGATGTTGTGCTGCTCCTGTTTCGAAGGATCAAGGTCGAGTGAGGTGATGATGTTCCTTTCCCGTCCGTTCTTTCGGCCTGTGGTGGCCCAAGGTGTGTCTTTTTCTATCTGTTCAGTATTTTTCCTGGGGATGGGTTCGAAGAGTTCAACCTTCTCCATCATCTGGCCGATCACGCCATCTGAAAGGATCATGACCGGGCCCCGGTACTTAAAGGCCAGGTCGAAAGCTGTTTTCACGAAGTCGGCCATTTCCTGTACCGAAGCGGGTGCAAGCACGATCATTTTGTAGTCACCGTGGCCGCCGCCCTTTGTTGCCTGGAAATAGTCGGCCTGAGATGGCTGGATGGTACCGAGCCCCGGGCCGCCCCTTACAACATTGAGGATTACGGCCGGCAGTTCGGCGCCTGCCAGGTAAGAGATGCCTTCCATCTTAAGGCTGATGCCGGGGCTGGAAGAAGAGGTCATCGCCTTTTTTCCTGCTCCTGCAGCTCCGTATATCATGTTAATGGCTGCAATCTCACTTTCTGCCTGCAGCACGACCATTCCGGTCCTTTCATGTGGCTTTTCCGCCATAAGGTATTCTATAACCTCCGACTGAGGGGTTATGGGATATCCGAAATATGCATCAACACCGGCTCTGATAGCAGCTTCGCCGATAGCTTCATTACCTTTCATTAACCTGAGTTCGCCCATGTCTTGAAAATTAATTGTTTTATACCGGTACTTCTACTTTTTTCCTGTAAACTGTGATCACACCATCAGGACAAACGATCGCACAATTTGAACAGCCTATGCAGGCATCTGCATTTTTCATGAATGCATACCTGTAACCTTTGCTATTCACTTCTTCTGCTATGTCTATAACGTCTGTGGGACAAGAGCCAACGCAAAGCTCACATCCCTTGCAGCGCTCTGTGTCGATTACGATCACTCCCTTAACTTTGGCCATTTTTTCAGAATTTATAGTTTAAGTTGAGTAACGAATTATACTTCGCGAAGGTATGGAAAATTGATGAATTCATATTGTTTGAAATCCAATATTTAGACAGGTTTTAAGCTAATTTAGACTGGGTTTAAATCCATAGACCGGCCTTGTTTTGGTGAGTGCGATCCTTACTCAATGGGATCAGTCAGGATCCCGGAAAGGCTGCATTTTCCTTCCGGGATGTTGTACGGGGCGCCTTCAATGCTCCAGATATAAAACCTCAGGTATGATGCATTTTGAGGGATGTCGTGCATAAGAAGGGTATTCTTTATCTTGCTGTTCCATTCTTTCCTCATCCAGTTGAGCTGGATGTATTCATACCTCAGGTCGTTCATCTGATCATCTTCAACCGAAAATACCAGTCTTGCCTCGAAAGGGGAGGCAGGGCTTTCTATGCGGATGTCGAAATCGAGCTTTATATCTTTTCCGGCCAGGCTGCCGGCATCCATACCGAACAGGAGGAAGTACTCATGATCAGTTAGTCCTTCAGTGGTTAAAGCAGGCCTTTTATCTATCACCGAAGTCTTCACAGGTTCTTTCCGTTTCAGGAGTAACCTTCCGTTGATCAGATCATAATCAATACTTTCATAATACTCTTCCCAACCCGGATAAAGTTCCGGGTCTGTGATCACATAATCAGTCAGGTTTCCGGGATAATTGGAGTGAAAGATTGGTGCTACTGTGCTCCCCCCGTTCACATAATCGAAATACGACCATACAAAATGCCTGGTCCTGTATGTGCCGATCGTTGGCGGAGGTTCACCTGTTTCACGGGCAACGGCAACTCTTTGATAGAAGGCTTCGGGGATATAGTCCGTTTTGTAGCATTGTGCATGGGAGAGGTTGGTTTTCAGTATGAAATCCACCGGTAACCACAGGAAAAGTATTGCCAGGAGGCCTTTAAAGCTGCTTTTTACCAGTGCATCGAAACACAGGAGAAACATCCCGGCAAGCAGGGGATAAAAATAGATCCCCACCCTGTCTTCGGGGTAATTGATCCCCAGGATAAAGTTAAGGGCTATTGTTGCTGCAACAGAACCCCAGAAAAGGGTGAAGAAGAGGACCGGAGCGGGACCGGAAAACAATCTGCTGCGGTTCTTGTAAGCAATAATAAGTCCTGCCGGCAGGCTTGCAGCGATCAGGGCACCCCAGAACCATTCGTATTCTTTTGCAGGCGACCCCGAAAGCAGGGTGATCACGCTTCTGGCAGTAACCTTCCAGATGCCGTCCTGAGCGCCGTAATAGAGGAGGTCCTGTTCCTTCATCATGAAAAGGATGATGGCAAAGAGCACCGATGGGAACACACCAAGGAGTGTGATCTGAATAAGGTCGGGCAATATCTTTCTATTTAACCTGAAGTTTGTTCCAGACAATGATTTCAGGGTAGCAATAAGAAGGATCAGCAGTGATAATATGTACAGGGAAAGATTTGAAGCAACTGCCAGCAGGGTGAAGAGAAGCACAGCGACGAGGTTTCTCTGCCGGGAGTTTTCCATGTAAGCCATGAGATGGAAGATTGCTGCCGTGATGAAGCCCATCGACAGGCCGTAGCCCCTGGAAAGGGCAAAGAACTCGATAAAATTGTGCATGAAGGGAAATGCCAGGAGGAAAGCGACCTGCAGCCATTTATTCCGGATCTTTCTGGCTATCAGCATCCAGTATATGGCCATAAGCGGAAAAGCCAGCACGTTGGCCAGCCTGAAAACCAGCTCGCTATGGCCAAACATCTTATAGAAAACCCACGAAAGTGCTGAGTTAAGAATGTGGTTGTTGGCATCCCAGTGGGCAATGGAGGGAAGGAACTTACCGGCTTGGATATAGTAGAAAAAGGTGGCAATTTCATCATGGGCCATTTGCACGTTCCAGGCCCTGAGCCAGAGGTATATCCATACCAGGGCGGCAATTGCCAGGTAGAGGGTCTCTATTGTCCGCCTTTGTTTGTCCATTTCCGGGATCAAATTTATCAAAATCCACGTACAGAATACCCGGCAGGTCTTTTAATAAAACTTTCCTGAGCCTCTGCGCCTACATTGTTAATTGTTCATTGTTAATTATACATTGCTTCTGTGCTCCTCAGCCCCCGTGCTTTAATAACCCCAGGGATAATCCCACTTTCTACAGCATAAATCGATTAAAAAATACGCTTCCTTAGAAAAGTAGCCTTTAAAATGCTTATATTTGATTGAGAATCATCAGTGAATGCCGGTCGATTCAGTTTACTCCGTGGTCCATTAAAATAAACCTCAGTGTTATGAGAGCGATAATTACCATTTCAATAATATGGTTGTTCTTGTTTAGTGCCTGTAAAAAAAATGACAACGATCAGGAAAATAACGAGCCGACTTATTACTTATTTAATGGAACTATAGGTGCAAGCGGTAACTCCACTTGTTTATCCCTGGACGATAATCTGATTCTCTGTGGAAATTACAATGAGAAAATTTCATTGATAAAAGTTTCCAAATCTGGTGAGGAAGTGTGGAGAAATGACTTTGATGCCGGAAATATGAGTTCTGTCAAAAGTTTAACCCAATCAGAAAATGGAGAAATATTTGTTTGTGGATACACTTATCGGAACAGTGGAAGAATGGATGTTTTATTAGTAAAAACCAATAGAGATGGCGATACTATTTTTACTAAAACCTATGGAGGAAATGATTCTGATTATGGAAGATGCATAAAGAAAACAAAGGATGGAAATATCCTGATTGCCGGAAACACAAAAAGTTTCGGATCCGGTTCAACCGGAGATGTTTACCTGATAAAGCTAAATTACGATGGCGAAATTTTATGGTCTGAAAAATATGCTGAACCAGAACTAAAAGTACCCTATCATCTCCTGGAAACAGAAACCGGCGCATTTATAATCACCGGGACAAATAAAGACTATAATAATCCTGGTGAAATTTGCCTGCTGAAAATAGAACTTGATGGAACCAAAATATGGGACAAAAATATCAGTTCACCAACCTCGAAGGAAGTTATCTCAACAATCGAATTATCAAGTAGTGACTTGCTTATCTGTGGGCAACATACTTTAATAGATGGTTCCACTCAGGTTTTGGTTCTTAAAACCGACAATCTTGGAAATACGATCTGGGAAAAAGAGTTCGGGGAAGATAAATCTTCTGAAATAGGGTTCTCGATTATGCAAAACTCATTTGAAAGCTATACTGTGACAGGTACTTCATATGATGACAGTTCGATGCAATGCGACATCATTCTTTTTAAAATTGACCAAACCGGTAACCAGGTCTGGTTTAAAAAGTTTGGCAGCAAAGGAGATGATTGGGGAATGAATTTGATCAAAGATAATAATGATGATATTTTAATTACAGGGGACTATAACATCAGAGGCTCAGATAAGAATATTTTTTTTACAAGAACAGATCAGGAGGGAAATTTTAAGTAGGGTACCTCTTTATAAAGCTCATGTGACAGAAACATTGAAGATCAGAGAACTGGATTTAGAATAATTACAACCGATCTCACCGGCTAAATCCGTTCTTGGGTTGCATCGCAGTTACGGAAACTGAGTAGCTTCACATGCATTACCTGTAAACAAAGTCCCCTTCTCCCAACCCTTCACTGTCTTTCCCGTCCTCAAATCTTATTTTCTTGTCCTCCTAACCTCCTATTTTCTTAACCTCTTCTTTTCATCTCCATGTTCCTGTACTACAGAGCTTTAATTGTTCATTGCAGCCATATGTTGTTTCTCACAGATCCACAGATTTAATTCGATTCCACAGATAATTTGTGAAGTGTGAGGTGTGAAGCGTGAAAGGAAAAAAGGGGTCCTGGGGGTTATTAGTTCAAGTTCTGAGTTTAATGGCTGATGGCTTTTGGCTGTTAGCTGATGGCTGTTAGCTATTAGATTATTGTCACTATTACCTTGCCCACCGTGCACCTAGGCTGGAGCTTCTGCGCCTTCATTGTTCATTGTTCATTGTTAATTATGCATTGCCTCTGTGTTTCTGCGCTCCTGAGCCATTTTCCCCTCTTCTCCCCCCTTCTTATTTTCCTATCCTCTTAACCTTTTATTTTCCCCTCCATGCTCCTGAGCTTCTGCGCCCCTGAGCTTCTGCGCCCCTGAGCCTCTGCGCTTTCATTGTTAATTGTTCATTGTTCATTGTTAATT
>CAZXWD010000018.1:0-44397 GCA_964644135.1 uncultured Bacteroidales bacterium
ATCAAACGGAGGAGCAGGGCTATTTTTATGATATGCTGACTTTCTGCTCCGATACCGATACGGGAATTTACAAGAAGCGGATCGGGACACAGGTGTTTGTGGAAGGCAGCTATAAGTATGAGTCAAATATAATTGAGAATGAGGATATCGAGGTAAGCATATTTCCCAATCCTTTTTCGGATTTTCTCAATGTCAGGAGCAATGTTCTTATTGAGAACATCAGGATATATACTATTGACGGACATGAGTCATTCAGCATCGGGAACCTGGGCACTAAACAAACAGTCATAGACCTTGAAAAGGCGCCCTACATGCCTGCAGGAATATACATTATAAGGATAGAATTCAGGGATGGTGTTCACAGCATCAGGAAGATGCTGAAATTATAGCCAGTGAGGACTTATTTTACGACAAGCTTAAAGCCCACTCCGTGCACATTGATCAGTTCAACCGCCGGATCGGCTTTCAAGTATTTCCTCAATTTTGTGATATAGACATCCATGCTTCGGGCATTGAAATAGCTGTCGTCCTGCCATATCCTTTTAAGTGCAATGCTTCTGTCGAGCACGTCGTTCATCCTTTCGCAAAGCAGTTTCAGCAGCTCAGATTCTTTGGACGTGAGTTTTTCTTCTTTATTTCCGGAAATAAGGACCTGGCGGTTATAATCAAATATCAGTTTCCCAATTTTATATTTCTCCTTACCTGCGGAGCTGCCACTCCTTTCGCCGGCCCTTCTGATTATTGCCCTGATCCTGGCCAGGAGTTCCTCCATGCTGAACGGTTTGGTGAGATAATCATCAGCCCCTATTTCAAAACCTTTTAGCTTATCTTCCTGCATCGATTTTGCTGTAAGGAAGAGTATGGGGACTTTTTTGTCCATGCTCCTTATCTCGCCTGCAAGAGTGAATCCGTCCTTCACCGGCATCATCACATCGATAATACAAAAGTCGAACTGCTTTTTCTGGTAGGCATCCAGGGCCTCTTTGCCATTGATGTACAGGGATGTGGGAAAACCTTTAGCCTCAAGGTACGCTTTCAGGATAGTTCCCAGGTTCTTATCATCTTCAGCCAGTAAGATCTTTGTTTCCTCTTTCATTTTCTTTTCAACTTGCTAATTACTGTTAAGGGGTAAGCTTATTTCAAAGGTAGTACCTTTTTCGGGTTCACTTTCGAGCCTCACCGTTCCGCCGTGTTTTTCAATAATAGTCTTAACATAGCTAAGGCCGAGGCCAAATCCTTTGAAGTTATGGATATTTCCGGCAGGGACCCGGTACAGTTTCTCAAATATCTTTTTCTGATCCGATTTGGATATTCCGATACCGTTATCGCTGATCCAGACTATTAGTTCCCTGTCGGTATTTTTTGTAGCCACCACTATGTGAGGTTTCACGGGGCTGTATTTATTTGCGTTATCGAGCAGGTTCTGGAAAACATTGGTCATATGTACTTTATCCAGCTCAAGCACAGGGCTTTGAGCTTTAAAGTCCTTCACTATTTTCCCATCCTTGATCTCCACCTGTATCCCAATATTGCGTATCACATCAGAGAGGATCTCATGTACATCGGCAGGTTCTTTTTGCAGTTGAAGCTCACCTTTTTCCATTGCAACCGATTGGAGGATCATTTCCGACATATATCCGAGACGGCGGTTTTCTTCACTAATGACCCCTATATAATTTTTGATCAGGTCTTCCGATTTTTGGATGTCTTTATCCATCAGCGCTTCGCAGGCCAGTGATATGGTGGACACCGGGGTTTTGAACTCGTGGGTCATATTGTTGAAGAAGTCGGATTTCATTTCCGAGAGTTTCCTTTGCTGGTCGATTGTGCGGATGGAGTATATAAATGCGAGGATGATGGTCAGCATCAGGAAGATTGATATGCCCAGGAAGTTCCACATCTGGCCGACAAGGTATTGCTGTTCATTAGGAAAGTAGAGGATCAGAAAATCGGGGGTTGAGTGTATTTCTTCGGGAAACAGTTCGAACTGGAATACTTCGTCGGGTTTGGTAAGCTTTTCGGTATACTTACCTGTTTTCTCCATTATAAGGTCATCTTTAAAGGGATTAAAGATGGCGTATTCATATTCGGTGGAGATGTTCCTGTTTTCCAGTTCAAGGTTGATAAGGGAGTCGAGTATTTTCTCATCCACTCTTTTATTGACGGGGGGATTATGGAGGGGCAGGAAGGCGTTTTCCATGACGTCGCGGTACATAAAAAACTTATTGATAAAGACTTCCAGTTCTCTTTGCGTTGTGATATCCTGCATTTCCATAAGGAGTATCCTGTTAATTGAATCCATGGCAGACTGGAATTCTTCAGGTTGTTGCAGGTTATTTCTTTTATGTTTGTAGAGTTCGGAAAGCTCTATGAGTTCGAGTTTTTTGACCACGTTGCTACCGGCTTCGGCCACATCCCGTTCAAAGTTGACTTTTCTTACGAGGAGGTCGCTACGCAGCCAGAACACCTGGATTACGAGCAGTCCTATCATTGCGAAGGCGATGAATACGGCAAGGGTTATGAAGATATTCAGTTTTTTCTTCATGGTTCAAAAATACTGTAAACCCCACATTATCAACAGCAATTAACATTTATTAACGTTCCTTAAACTTCTTTAACACGGTGGGCTGTGATATGGTTATAATTTAGCGGAGCAAATCCACCCAAAATGTGTTAGGTTACACATTGCGCAAATTAAGTCTGATTCGTAAATTTTGGTTTTTGGTTAGTGCGGCTCCTTGCCGCACTTTCTTTTTTTTTGGGGAGGATGACGTCTAGATGTCTTCCAGATGTCATCTAGATGTCTTCTATTCCATTAAATATTTTATTATCTGGTTTTCACTTTGTAAAACCTTGTGAAAAGATCTGAACTCTGAAATATCGTTATTAAAAATTGAAAGGACATGGTCTTTACTTACTATGTTATTACCATCTTTCAAATGTACTTTATAAGAGCTAAAATTATAGTTCCTGTAATCTTTAACAATGCTGTGCTTCTGTGGATTATGATGAATATAAAATATGAGCTGCTTTAAATAATTCATATTATCAACCGATTTTTTCCTAAGTCCCCTTGTAAAAATTGCTCCCGTCCGGTCTTTCATTGAATTGATCCTTATAGTATATGTCAATGATAGTTTCCTGAACTGATTGCTTATAACTTTGCCATCCTTTACCGTGCTAGAGTCTTTAACCCTGATCAAAAAGTGGTAGTGGTTTGGCATAAGTACGTAAGCGAGTGTATCGACGAAGTCTGTGAGGAATTCCTGGTACTTTTCTAAAAAGAAATAATAGGCAAAATCATCATAAAAGGTAACTTCCTTGTTATTTCCACGATTGAACACATGATAATATTTTCCTGGTTCGAAGCGATTTAATAATGGTTTGCTAGGCATGATTCACTATTTTTATTGGTTTTTCCTAAATTCAGATGTCTTCCAGATGTCTTCCAGATGTCTTCCAGATGTCTTCCAGATGTCTTCCGGATGTCTTCCGGATGTCTTCCGGAAGGCATCTCATTAATCATCGAAAACCTAAAAAATACCTGTTGAAATCAAAGTTTTTTTTGGATGACATCCAGGATGTCATCCGTTGTGGTTAACTTCGCCAGTGTAAAAAACTCTCGTCAAAATGATAAACCTTAAAGCAGATATTCAAAACGTCCTCGATTTTGTGCCTCTCAAAAATATCGAAGGCCTTAAAAGTGGATTGCAATCACAATACCGTAAACTCTACAAAAAAACCGGTAAAGGACATGACTTCCTGGGATGGGTTACCCTCCCCTCCGAAACCGATAATTCCCTTATCGAAGACATTAATAAAGAAGCCCGCAGAATAAAGAAGATAGCAGATATCTTTGTTGTCGTAGGCATCGGCGGGTCATACCTCGGTGCCAGGGCTGTTATTGAAGCTCTTGACCACCAGTTTTCTTCCCTGAAAAAAAAGAGGGAAAATCCCCTTATCGTATATGCAGGACATAATATCGGCGAGAACTACCTCTCTGAACTTCTTGAAATTCTTGATGAACGCGACTATGCACTTACAGTTATCTCTAAATCGGGGACAACAACAGAGCCTGCAATAGCCTTCAGGATACTTAAAAATCACCTCGAAAATAAATATGGTAAAAAGGAAGCAGCAAAGAGGATCATAGCTATAACCGATAAAGAAAAGGGTGCACTTAAAGAACTCTCCGGTAAAGAGGGATACAAAACCTATGTGGTCCCTGATGATGTGGGCGGACGTTATTCCGTTCTGACACCCGTTGGGCTGCTCCCAATAGCAGTTGCAGGTTTTGATATTGAGAAGCTTATTGAAGGTGCCGCCAATATGGAACAGTTCTGCAAGGAAAAGAACACAATAGTGGAAAATCCGGTACTGGCCTATGCCACAGTGAGAAATGCACTCTATTCTTCGGGCAAACCTGTGGAAATACTGGTCAATTACCTGCCCAATATGCACTATTTTACAGAATGGTGGAAACAGCTCTATGGCGAAAGTGAAGGTAAGAACAGTAAAGGGATCTTCCCGGCAGGAGTGAACTTTACAACTGACCTTCACAGCATGGGACAATACATTCAGGAGGGTATGCGGATGATCTTTGAAACGGTTATCTCAGTAAAAAACACATCCAAAGAACTCAAAATACCACATAATGAAGAAAATCTCGACAAGCTGAACTACCTGGCAGGTAAAAGGCTGCACGAGGTAAACCTGGTAGCTGAACAGGGAACAACACTTGCCCACGTAGACGGTGGCGTGCCCAATATCCGGATAGAAATCCCAGCCATTGACGAAATAAACCTTGGCGAACTCATTTACTTCTTTGAGATCTCCTGCGGTCTCAGCGGCTATCTTCTTGGGGTAAACCCATTTGACCAGCCAGGGGTGGAAGCATACAAGAAAAACATGTTTGCTTTGCTTGGTAAACCCGGTTATGAAAAGGAATCGGAAAAGATGAAAAAAAGGATCGGTTCCTGACCGTATTCCTTTTCAAAAACCTCACTCTACTATTATGAAATTTATCGACCTTGTCAATACCCGGCAAAGTGTCAGGAAATATTCTGATAATCCGGTGGAAAAAGAAAAAATATCCAGATGCCTTGAAGCAGCGAGGCTTGCCCCATCGGCAAGTAATAGCCAGCCCTGGAAGTTTATCGTAGTGGATGATCCTGATTTGTTGCAAAAAGTTGCGGATAAAACAACAGGACCGCTCTGGTCATTCAACAATTTTGTTCCTCAGTCGAAGGTCATTGTAGCTGTAGTAATAGAAAAAATGAAAGTTATAACCAGGGCCGGGGCAAAAGTGAAGGATAAGGAATATGCCTTGTTCGATATCGGGATTGCATCGGAACATTTCTGCCTGCAGGCTGCAGAAGAAGGACTGGGCACTTGTATGCTGGGGTGGTTCGATGAGCCCGGCGTGAAGAAGTTACTTAACGTCCCGAAAGAAAAAAGAATAGGGCTGCTGATCACGGTGGGCTACCCTCCTGAGGATTACAGGCTAAGGAAAAAAACAAGAAAATCCTTTGATGAAATCGTAAGCTACAACCGTTATTGACAGGTCAGGTAGTTATACTCCCTCTTCATATAGCAGCTTTTCAATAACCTTTGGATAATACCTGTATTCCAGCTCGTGAACTTTTTCAGCAATGGATTCGGGAGTATCCCCTTGCTCCACAGGGCATTCAGCCTGAAAAATTATCTCTCCTTCATCATATCTCTCATTCACAAAATGGATGGTAATACCTGAAACTTCATCGCCTGACTTCTTTACCGCATCGTGTACTTTCATCCCATACATCCCTTTACCTCCGTATTTAGGAAGCAGTGCCGGATGGATATTTATGATCCTGTTCTTAAAGGTCCTGAGTAGATTTTCGGGCACCAGCCAAAGGAACCCGGCCAGAACTATCAGGTCAGTTCCGGTTTCAAGAAGTCTTTCCAGAATAATGTCGGAATGGTAGAATTCCTGCCTGTTGAACACCATGGAAGGCACTCCGAGCTTCTTTGCCCGGTCAAGTACTTTGGCATCCGGCCTGTTCGAAAGTATCAGTGCACACTCAACCTCATCACTTCCGGAAAAGTACCTGACTATGTTCTCGGCATTGCTGCCGCTGCCGGAGGCAAAAATCGATATTCTCTTCATCAATGGTCAGATTTAATCCCTTAAAAATAGGAATATCAATCAACCTGGCCAATCTAAAAAATGTTCGATACCGGCTATCGAATCAGGATTCTATTGTCAATCAAAACCTTGCAATTTATATTATTTGTATCTATATGTTTTTATATATTTGATTATCTGATTGTTACAAAGAGTCATTTTCAAAATTTTTATAAAATCATTGCATATTTTTCATAATTATACTTTCTTTGCAGCCTGTTTAACTAAAAAAGTAAGGATATGTCAGACATTGCATCCAGAGTAAAAGCAATCATCGTTGACAAGCTTGGCGTTGATGAAAATGAAGTAACAGCTGAAGCAAGTTTTACTAATGACCTCGGTGCTGATTCTCTTGACACCGTGGAGCTCATCATGGAATTTGAAAAAGAATTCAACATTGCCATTCCTGACGATGCTGCTGAGAAGATTGGTACTGTTGGCGAAGCAATAAAGTATATCGAAGATAACACCAAATAAACTAACAATTCCTTCATGCATAAAAGGCGAGTCGTAGTCACCGGACTTGGCGCGCTTACCCCTTCAGGGAATTCCGTTGAAGAGTTATGGGATAACCTTAAAAAAGGTGTAAGCAGTTGTGACCACATCACCCATTTCGATGCTTCCAAACACAAAACCCAGATAGCCTGCGAGGTAAAAGGCTTTAATCCGCTGGACTATTTTGACAGGAAGGAAGCCCGGAAATATGACCTGTATGCCCAGTACGCTATGGTAGCTGCAAACCATGCAATGAAGGATTCCAGCATTGACACGGATTCAATTGACAGGTCAAGGGCAGGTGTTATATGGGCATCCGGTATAGGAGGGCTCGACACATTTGAAAAAGAAGTAGCCTATAATGCTGTCGGGGACGGAACTCCCAGGTTCAACCCTTTCTTTATCCCAAAAATGATCGCAGACATAGCATCCGGGCACATCTCCATCAAATACGGCCTGATGGGCCCTAATTTTGCCACAGTATCAGCCTGCGCTTCCTCGGCCAATGCCATTGTCGATTCATTCAATTATATCAGGTTCGGACTTGCCGACCTATTTGTAACAGGTGGCTCGGAAGCTGCCATAACATTTGGTGGTATTGGTGGTTTCAATGCCATGAAGGCTATTTCAACCCGTAACGATGACCCAAAGACAGCCTCCAGACCTTTCGACAAAGACCGGGATGGCTTTGTACTGGGTGAAGGTGGTTGTGCCCTGGTTCTTGAAGAGCTTGAGCACGCTAAAAAACGAGGAGCAAAGATATACGCCGAAGTTGCCGGAGGTGGCCTTTCAGCCGATGCGTACCACATGACCGCACCTCATCCCGACGGCGCAGGCGCAGTGATCTCAATGAGAAACTCCATTGAAGATGCCGGTTTAAAACCTGAAGACATTGATCATATTAACACCCACGGCACATCCACCCCGGTAGGTGATATTGCTGAACCAAGGGCAATAATAAATCTCTTCGGGGAACATGCATACGAGATCAGCATAAACTCGACCAAATCAATGACAGGGCACCTGTTGGGAGCAGCAGGCGCCATTGAAGCCATTGCTACTGTCCTCGCAGTTAAGAACGATTTTGTACCGCCTACTATAAACCACTTCACAGATGACCCGGATATTGATAATAAACTTGATTTTACTTATCACAAGGGCAAGGAAAGGATCATTAACGCAGCGTTAAGTAATACCTTTGGTTTTGGAGGACACAATGCATCCATCGTCATCAAGAAATACATTGAGTAATTCTTTTTGAATTGAGTAGCTTTAGCAATATCTTCGGCTCCCCATCAGACAGACAATTCGCAAAAGCCATAAAAAACCTCTTTGGCTTCCGCCCGAGCAATATACACCTTTACAGGCTGGCAATGTGCCATAAGGCCGGTCCCTCAAAATATAATGGCGATACTGATCTGAACAACGAAAGACTTGAATACCTTGGCGATGCTGTGCTCAGCTCGGTTATTGCCGACTACCTCTATAAAAAGTTCCCCACTAAAGATGAAGGCTTCCTCACAGAGATGAGAGCAAAGATCGTCAGCCGGTCGCGACTGAATTCCCTTGCAAGGAAAATGGGTATCGATAATCTCATCTTTGAGGAAAAAAACGTACGGACAAAAAGCAAGTCCATTTTCGGAGATACCTTCGAAGCGCTGATAGGTGCCATTTACCTTGATAAAGGCTATAAAGTGGCCCGGAACATCATCATCCACCGAATTGTTGATGTCCATCTCGACATTGACAGTATAGAACACACCGATAACAACTTCAAGAGCCGGCTTATAGAATGGGTGCAGAAAGAGAAAAAGGAGATAGATTTCCACCTGATCCGGGAAATTGGCGAAGGTTACGGCAAGCAATACCTCGTGGAAATAATCATTGATTCTACCCCTTATGGTAAGGCCCAGGATTTCTCCATAAAAGCCGCTGAACAGCGGGCCGCAGAAATCACCTGCGAAATGATCTTCAACGGGGAAGAGGAGTAGGAGTTTACAATTTACGTTTTATAATTTTCAATCTAAAAAGGAGTAATTACTTAGCTAATAGGTAGTTGTGCTTTATCTGAATATCGGATCTATATTTTGAGATCAGTTCCATTGAAAACTTAATTTATAATCATTCTTTCCTGTCAAATTAATATTTTTAAAATCCTCATTCTAATTAAAACAGCTATTTCTTATGAAAGTCCTTCTTATTGTTCAGGCACTTATTTTTATGGCATTTAACTGCTTTGCGGATGAATTTAAAGCAGAGCTTGGCAAAGTCTCCAAAGATGAGATCAGAATGGATTTTTGTCCGATCGATTCAGGTGCCAATGCTGCAATTTTATTTGATATTGGTCGAAGCGAAGTCAAATTCATACCCGACGAAGGATTTGTCCTTGAATTCAAGAGACATATTCGTATCAAAATTTTCAATAAAGAAGGATACGACAGGGCCAATGTTGAAATAATGCTTTACAAAACGGGAAGTGACAGGGAAAAACTAACCCATTTTAAGGGCTTTACTCATAATCTGGATGGAAGATCAATTGAAAGAGAAAAAATTACAAACCGCGACGGAAACCAGGAGGACATAAATGAGCACTGGTTCGCTGAGAAATTTTCAATGCCAGATGTCCGGGAAGGTTCCATAATAGAATATGAGTATACAGTAAAATCACCATTTGTAATGCAGCTTCAAGACTGGCAGATGCAATATGAAATACCGGTCATAAGAAGTGAATATACGGTTGAATTCCCTGAATATTTCTGGTATAATAAGCATTACAGGGGAAATGTGGCACTGGATAAGAACGAATATTCAACATCTGTATACCAGGGCGTAGGTGCCTTCAGACAAGAGGCTAATTCAAATATGGGCAATTTATCGAAAACAGAAGTTGAGGTAGCATCATACGATTATAAAACACATGTGTATCATTTTCTTGCCACGAACACACCAGGCCTGAAGGAAGAACCATTTATGCCTGATATTGATAATTTTTATGCCGAAATATCCTTCGAGCTTGCCTATACAGATATTCCGGGTAGCCTGCGCAAAAATTACACTCAGACCTGGGAGGGTGTCAATGAAACGCTGCTGAAAGATTCGGAGTTTGGAGCCCAGCTTAATAGTTCAGGTTATGCCAGGGATTTCATCAAACCTCTTTTGTCAGAGGTCAAAGATCCAATAAGGAGGGCAAAGGCCATTTATAAACACGTGCGCGACAGAATGAAATGGAACGACTGGAACAGTATTTATGTGGCCTCAACCCTCAGGAAAGCCTACCGGGAAAGATCGGGCAACTCGGCCGACATAAATGTGATGCTTGTTTCACTTATGCGGGAAGCCGGTATTGAAGCGTACCCTGTATTGATAAGCACACGCAATAATGGGTACATACAGTTTGGAAGACCTTCAATTGCACAATTCAACTACGTGATCGCCATAATCAGGATCAATGGCCGCGACTTTTTCATTGATGCAACAGATCCTCATTATCCTTTCGCAATGCTGCCCGAACGATGCATTAATGGCGACGGGCGTCTTATTGATGAAAAGTCAGGCAACTGGGTAACTGTAAAGCCGGGTGGAATGGTCAAGGAGGTAATGTCATCAAACCTGATAATAGATGACAACGGGGTGCTCACAGGCAAGATCTCCAAGATCAAAAGTGAATATGCAGCCATTGATTTCAGGAATAAAGTAAGGAATACTAATAGCATGGATGACTTCATCTCCTCGCTGTCGGAAAAAAATCCCGGGTTGTCGATCAAATCATACGATATTGAGAATATTGATTCTCTTTCCGCTCCCGTCAAAGTTGAATACGATATCATACTTGACAACCATTCCCGCCAGGTAGGGGATTTTATTTACCTCGATCCCCTTATCACCGAGAAAATGGAAGAAAATCCATTTAAACCTGAGAAAAGGGTTTTCCCGGTAGACCTGGTATATCCGAATGAACATCTTGTATCGGTCAATATACAAGTGCCAGAGGATTATACTGTTGAGAGCCTGCCCCAGGCCACAGCCGTCAAATTACCCGAAAAAGGCGGGATGTTCCTGTTCAGTTGCAATAAACTTGGCAACAACATCTCCATTACAAGCAGAATAGCCCTTAACAAGGCATTTTTTACCCAGAATGAATACCCTTATCTCAAAGAGTTCTTTAACCAGGTCGTGGCCAAACATGCAGAGCAGATTGTTCTGAAAAAGAAATCCTGATATGAGTTCACTCCTTCGAACTGTACTATTCTTTTATATTATCTTTCCACTGACTCTTACTGGACAGGAAATGGAAAACCTGCTTCCGTTCCTTTTACCGGGAGATATGGTCAGGAATGCAAGTGCAACTGTTTACAACCAGGATGTCAGTCTTGAGATAAAGCCAGATGGGGAGGCACACTGGAATGTTGAAAAAACTGTTACCGTATGGAACGAAAAAGGTAACCGTCATGCAAGCTTTTTTGCCGTTTACGATCAGTTCAGAGAATTAAACGATTTTAAAGGTGCTGTATATAATTCAGGAGGGAAAAAGATAAAACGGGTAGCGTCTTCAGACCTGGAGGACTATGGTTCGTTCACTTCTTCATTTGTTACCGACATCAAAATGAAATATTACGAACCACTGATAAATGATTATCCATACATGGTAAGGTATAATTATTCCATCAGATACCGCTCATCGCTCTTTATTGATGATTGGGTGCCCCAGCCGGACTATCATGTTTCGGTTGTAAAATCAACTTTCACAGTTGAAGATTGTAAAGAATACCCTTTTAAATACAAGGAAAAGAATCTTCCCGAGCCGACTTCAGTGCAAAAAGCGGATAAAAAGAATATTTATCTATGGAAAGTTGAAGAACTGAAAGCCCTGAAAAATGAACCCCTGTCCCCACCTCTATCTGAAATAACCCCCAGTGTAATGACCGGAACGGAAAAGTTTAAGATCGAAAAATACGAAGGGTCAACAGGAAGCTGGAAAGATTTTGGTGAATGGATCAATCATCTTACAAGTGATCGTCAGGATCTCCCTGATAAAACAAGAAGAGATGTTTATGCTCTAATCTCGAAGCATACGAATAAACATGATAAAATTTGTGCGCTTTATAATTATCTTCAGGAAAACACACGCTATGTAAGCATTCAGCTTGGTATAGGTGGTTTTCAACCAGAAAAGGCAAGTGTGGTGGATGAAGTTGGATACGGTGATTGTAAAGGTCTAAGCAACTATATGGTCAGCCTGTTGAATGCCGCAGGGATCAAATCGTACTATGCCCTGGTAAATTCAGGTAGTAGTTCTGCTTTTCTGGAAGAGGATTTCCCGGCAAACCAGTTTAACCATGCCATCGTTTGTGTTCCTGTTGACAATGATACGCTCTGGCTTGAGTGCACATCACAAAACACACCCTGCGGGTTTATTGGTAATTTCACAGGAAACCGCAAGGCTCTGCTTATAGAAAAAGGGAACAGCCGGCTTGTCAGAACACAATCCTATACCAGGGAAATGAACACACAAAACCGCAAGGCAACAGTTGTGCTGGATGCAAAAGGAAACGGGCAGGCAACTGTCATTACATGTTATGGCGGTTTACAGTATGATAATATGGAGCACTTGTTCAGAAAGGAAACAGAAGAGCAGGAGAAATGGCTTTATGAAAATGTTGGCATTCCCGGTTTCAGGATTGAAGATTTCAGTTATATATTAGAAAAAGGGCGTTTCCCTCAGGCAGAAGAGAACCTCCGATTGGATCTTGAAAAATATATGGCCTTAAGTGGGGACAGGGCTTTCCTGAACCTGAACCTGATGAACCGTTTTTCAAGAACTTTAGTTGATGATACTAATAGGACCGTTGATATCATACTGAATTTCCCTTTCACTGATACTGATACGATCATTTATCAGTTGCCTGTTGAGTATGAGGTTGAAGCCATGCCCGATCCTGTGTATATAGACTATCCTTTTGCGCATTTTTCAATGTTATGCAAGGCAGATGGTAATTCTTTGACTTTTATTCGCAAGCTTGAAATAGAAAAAGGCGAATGGCCCTCCTCCTATTACCCGGAATTTGTCGACTTCTACAAAAAACTCACTAAAGCCGACAAAGCCATGGCTGTGCTCATTAAGAAGTAAGGTACAAGGCAGTTATTAAGATTTTTACAAATTCCTTATCTCAACCCTCAACATTTTAACTTCCGCAACCGGATGAAGGAAGACTCAACACTTTTTACTATCTTTCACCTTTGTTTCCTGTTAAACCAATAAAACCTGACCGATATGAAGAAAACTGTTCTTTTACTCGTTCTGACCTTCACTTTTACATCATTGTCTTTTGCCTTTCCCGGAGAAGTTCTCACAAAATTCAAGACTCCGGGCAACTACCCTACGGGGCTGACTTTCGATGGGACTTTTCTATGGCTGTCGGACAGGAAAACCGACCTCCTTTATAAAATCGATCCTTCCTCGGGAGAAGTGATCTCCACCCTGCCATCCCCCGGTTACTGGCCCTCTTCTCTTGCCTGGGACGGCGAGTATTTGTGGTGCGCCGACATAAAAGGAGGCCAGGATGTAGAAGAAGATTATAACGGGATCATATATAAACTGGATACGAAAGACGGGACCGTCCTGAAAACGCTCTCCGCCCCTGCCAACAGTCCGGTAGGCCTTTGTTACGACGGAGAATACCTCTGGTGCATCGATAACAGGGCCGATAAGGTGATACAGTTCAGTCCAAAGGATGGCACTACAATCCGTTCCTTCATGGCACCCTCACCAGATTGCCGCGGCCTCACCTTCGACGGGAAATTCCTCTGGACCAGCGACCGGAGGCATGATGAGATCTACAGGGTGAACCCCGAAACAGGCTACGTGATCCTTGTCACCGATTCACCCGGAGCCTATCCAAGAGACCTGGCCTTCGACGGTAATGAGCTCTGGCACGTGGATTACCAGACTGACCATATTTATAAACTCTCAATGAAAGATGACGACCAGTTCTCAAAAATGAACGAAAGGAAGGGTAAGGTGGTCTATACCCAGCAAATCAAGAATTTTGGTCCCGGTAAGGTCAAGGATGTGGATTTTCACCTGGCAGTGCCGACAAACCGCGACAACCAGGTCATTGATAAGGTAGAATACAGCATTGAGCCAACTGATTTCGTCACCGACCGGTGGGGCCAGAAAACAGCTCATTACAGGTTCAAAAACATCAAGGCAGGCGAAACACGGCTTGTTGAAATGACAACTGAAGCAACCAATTATGATGTGAGGTATTTTATCTTTCCTGAAGAGGTGGGCTCACTCGATGAGATCCCAGAAGAGATAAGCTCCGTTTATCTTGAAAACAATGAGAAATTCCAGTACGACCACGAAACGATCAGGTCGGCAGTGAAGAAGGCTGTGGGCGATGAAACCAACCCCTACTGGATGGTGAGGAAGATATTCAATCACATTATTGAAAACATGTATTATGAAATGAGCGGTGGCTGGAACACTGCACCCACCGTCCTTGAGAGAGGCAACGGCTCATGTTCTGAATACACATTCGTATTTATTTCGATGTGCAGGTCGGTGGGTATTCCGGCGCGGTACGTGGGCTCTGTTGTTGTCAGGGGGGACGATGCCAGCATGGACGACGTCTTCCATCGCTGGGCTGAAGTTTATATCCCCAATTTTGGCTGGATCCCTGTTGACGGAAGCCGTGGCGACCGCGACTGGCCCCGCGACCAGGCAATGGCAATAGGCCATATGTACAATACTTTACTGATAACTACGCAGAGCGGAGGGGGTTCCAAAACTATGGAGTGGACCTATAACTCGAACGTTTTCTGGACTACCGAGCCTAAGACCTATGTGAACTTTGAGCATTTTGCCGATTGGGAACCCTATGAATGAGAATGTTTAGTGTTGAGTGTTTAGTTGTTAAGATGATTATTAATAGGATTCTGATTACCCCTCCCTGTTTGGGATTTAAAATGTAAGATATTAGATTTGAGAAAGATGAATAAATGTTTTGTTTTTGGCCTGGGAGGCTTGATCCTCCTGCTTATGGCCTCCTGCACAAGTATGACTGAAAGATATGAAATAACATCACCTGACGGCGACATCAAAGCCTTCTTCCTCCTTGATGAGGGAAAGCCCTACTATGAAGTTGCCTTCAATGATTCCATAATTATTGAAAGATCCGAAATGGGCTTTGAGCTTGCTGACGGGCCACCACTGAATGGTCCCTTCATGATTGATGAAGTCATGGTATCTTCAAAAAACAGGAGATGGGAACCTGTATGGGGTGAAGCGTCAGCTTTCAGGAAAAAGTATAACCGTAACTATTTCAGGCTGAAGGAAACAGGCGAACCGGGCAGAAGGCTGGATATAGAATTCAGGGTTTTTGACGACGGGCTGGGCTTCAGGTACGTATTCCCTGAAGATTCAGGCCTGGATACTTTGCTGATCCTTGATGAACTCACACGATTCCGCTTTACTGGTGACCCTGATGCCTGGTGGATACCAGGGGATTACGACAGCTATGAACACCTCTACAGGAATACTCCCATCAGTGGAATTGATTCGGCCAATACTCCTGTTACAATAGAACTCCATGATAGTCTTTACATTTCATTGCACGAAGCAAACCTGACCGATTTTGCAGGAATGACTTTAAAGAGGGACGATAGGGCGACAAATACATTAAAGAGTCAGCTCGTTCCCTGGCCCGACGGTATCAAAGTTAAAGCAGGTATACCTCACCAATCCCCATGGCGTACCATACAGGTTGCTGATACACCGGGCGGACTCGTAGAATCAAGCCTCATACTCAACCTGAACGAGCCCTGCGACTGGGAAGATGTTTCATGGATCAGACCGATGAAGTATATCGGCATCTGGTGGGGGATGCATATTGATAAGTATACCTGGCACAGTGGCCCAAGGCACGGAGCAACCACCGAAAGGACAATGGAATATATTGACTTTGCTGCAGAAAATGACATCCCGGGTGTACTCGTGGAAGGCTGGAACAAGGGCTGGGACAGTTGGCTGGAAGCAAATTCGTTTGATTTCAAAACACCCTATGAGGATTTTGATCTCGAGAAAGTGGCTGCCTATGCTGAAGAGAAGGGAGTTTACCTGATAGGTCATCATGAAACCGGCGCCAATGTCCCGGTGTATGAAAAATATATCGACGAAGCAATGGATCTTTACCAGGAACTGGGTATAAGGGCGATCAAAACCGGTTATGCGGGCAAGATGAAGCCCGAAGGTTATTACCATCACGGGCAGTGGATGGTGAATCACTACCGTATGGTCGTAGAGAAGGCCGCAGAGCGGAAGATCATGATCGATGCACATGAACCCATAAAGCCTACAGGCATCAGAAGGACTTACCCGAATATGATGACACGCGAAGGTGTGAGGGGGCAGGAATACAATGCTTGGAGCGAAGGCAATCCCCCTGATCATACAACCATACTGCCATTTACAAGGATGCTTGCCGGGCCGCTGGATTATACACCGGGAATATTCGATGTGTTGTTCAATGATTATAAGGAAAAAGAACGGGTGCAAAGCACAGTTGCAAAGGAGCTGGCCCTCTTTGTGGTTCTCTACAGCCCGCTTCAGATGGCGGCCGACCTGCCTGAAAATTATGAAGGTAATCCGGCCTTCCAATTTATTAAGGATGTCCCTGTTGACTGGGACGAAACCCGGGTCCTCAATGGTAAGATAGGGGATTATGTAACTATCGCGCGCAGGGCGGATGATGAATGGTACATCGGCAGCATAACCGACGAAAATAGCAGGAACTTTGAGTTTCCCCTGGATTTCCTGAAAGATGATAAGGATTACAAAGTAACTGTTTATGCTGACGGGCTTTCTGCCGATTGGGAAACCGAACCTTACGATGTTGAGATCAGGGAATCGAAAGTTGCCTCAGCAGACACCCTTGAAATGAGGCTTGCAAAGGGCGGTGGACAGGCAATTCGGATAGTGCCCGAGAGGTAATTTACGGTTTACAATTTACAAAGGAGTATATCATGTAACGATGTAGCGATGTAACGATGTAGCGACTTGCTCATTAACATAAGACAATTTGACAATCGGGACAATTTTGACAATAATCCATCAGCGAAGAGCCAATGTAATTCAGAACTCAGAACTTAAAACTCAGAACTCATCCGAACACCCATATATGAAAAAGCTCAAGCTATCACCGGAACATGCACCAGATTTTACCTTTATCGGTATAGCCTGCCATTTGAAAGATTATAAGATGGCATTTAACCTGAACAGCTCGCTGGGCTTGTCGCTCAAAAGGGTGTCAGACTTCACTTCTCCCGATCATACCGACAGGCTGTATTCTTTCTTTCAGTGTTATAACCAGGAGGAGAGGAAGAATTTCATGCTGATCTCTAACCATCACCCGGATGGCAAGCTGCTTCCCAAGCTAAAGAATTTTGATTTTTTCCTCGTTTCGGATGAATTAATGGCCACTTCAAGGCTTGAGACACTGTTAACTAAAATTCGCAAAACAGAAAAAGTCCTTATGGCTGCAAAATTTGAGAGGGAAACGCTGAAAGTATACGACCGGATTACATCTGACCTGGAACTTCATTTATTGGAAAATAAGGGGTAATAATAATTCACTCAGTAACTATAGTCAGTGAGTGAAAAATTATTTACACACGTATACAACTGTTATTCAATTACATGCATATCAACAATATGTTTTTTGATTGAAAGCACTTTTTCAAAACAAAAGCAACATTCATCATTTTGTGCAATTTCCTTAGAAAATCCTTTATTCAAACAGGTTTTAGGTTGGGTGTGAACTTAGGGAAATGGTTATAACACTTTTTTTACTCAGTGACTATAGTCAGTGAGTGAATACAAAAATCAAAAAAAATTAAAAAGCACTCTTAAACTGCTTCAAAAACCTGGCATCATTCTCGAAAAACAACCTGATATCGTTGATCTGGTACTTGAGCATGGCTATACGCTCTATGCCCATCCCAAAAGCAAAACCGGTATACTTTTCACTGTCAATGTCACAGTTCTCCAAAACAGCCGGATCGACCATGCCGCAACCCAGGATCTCAACCCATCCGGTGTGCTTGCAGATCTTACACCCTTCACCTCCACAGATAAAACACGTAATGTCCATCTCGGCCGAAGGCTCGGTGAACGGGAAATAGCTGGGCCTGAACCTGACCTCAGTGCCTTCACCAAACATCTCCCTGGCAAAATAATACAACGTCTGCTTAAGGTCGGCCAGTGAAACATCCTCATCAACATACAGCCCCTCCACCTGGTGAAAGATACAATGGGCCCGGGCCGAAATGGCCTCGTTCCTGAAAACCCTTCCGGGATAGATCTCCCTCAAGGGCGGCTTCCGTTCCTGCATGGCCCTGATCTGTACCGAAGAGGTATGTGTGCGCAACAAAATGTCAGGGTCCGTATCGATGAAAAAAGTGTCCTGCATGTCCCTGGCAGGGTGCTCGGGAACAAAGTTCAGGGCCGTGAAATTATGCCAGTCGTCTTCTATCTCCGGCCCTTCAGAAACAGTGAACCCTATATGACCAAAAATATCAACTATCTGGTTCCTGACGATGGAAATGGGATGCCGGCTGCCCAGCCTGATGTAGTTGGCCGGCAATGTCAGGTCGCGGCTGCTGTCCTCATCAGATCTCTCAGAGCCGGCAGCCTGCTGCATCTCGTTGAACTTCTCCTGGGCAAAATTCTTAAGCTGGTTGAGGACCTTACCAAACTCCCTCTTCTCTTCAGGGGATATTTTCTTGAAATCCTCGAACAGCCCCGGGATAAGACCTTTTTTGCTAAGGTATTTCAGCCTGAACTGCTCGACCTCTTCAGAGGCCTTTGCCTCAAAGGCTTCAATTTCTTTCCTTATTTTTTCTATCTGATCTTTCATAAAAACCGGCCTGAATGCCAGAATAAATTTTTACTCAAGGATCTCTATCGACATAGTGACTTCCTTGATAGGCTTATCCCTCTGGTTTGTAACAACATTGGCTATCTTGTCGATCACCTCGAAACCTGAAATTACTTCACCAAAAACGGTATAGGCACCATCGAGGTGAGGTGCGCCACCCACAGTTTTGTAAGCCTGCCTCTGCTCTTCGTTGAATTCCGTTTGCAGACGCTCTTCATACTGGTCGAGGATCTGGTCATTTAAGACACTGCCCTGAACAACGTAGAACTGGCTTCCGGAAGAACGCTTTTCAGGGTTCACCTGGTCGCCCTGGCGGGCGGCAGCGAGGGCACCCCTCTTGTGAAAATGACCGGGACGGATCTCTGCTTCGATAGTGTATCCTGGATCCTGCTGCCCGTCGGCTGAGGCGCCTCCCTGGATCATGAACCCGTTTATCACTCTGTGAAATTCTGATCCTTCATACCAGCCATCTTTGATAAGCTTGATGAAGTTGTCCCTGTGCTTGGGAGTATCGTTATACAGCATGGCTGTCATGTCGCCATAATCTGTCTTAATTAAAACGAGTGTTTCGTTTCCGCTCTGCGCCATTAATGAAAAGTTTAGTGCCAGAAAAATGGCTGTTATTGATAATGCTATCTTCTTCATGGATCTGTTTTTTTTAATTGTCAGGATTTGCAAAAGTAAAAAATTAAGACGAAGCGTTCATCATTTGGATTTCTTGATTTCCTTCACGAAACACCTGCGGCATAACGGTTGGTATACATCCTTTTCACCCAGCATTACCAGCGACTCATCATCCACCACCCTGTGCGAGAACTGCGCAAGCTTGCCGCATTTCATGCAGATGGCATGGAGCTTGTCAACATACTCGGCAACGGCAAGCAATGCCGGGATAGGGCCGAAAGGCTTACCGGTGTAATCCATGTCAAGGCCCGTCACTATCACCCTAACTCCCATATCGGCGAGCCGGCTGCATACCTCTGCAAGCTGGTCGTCGAAGAACTGGGCCTCATCAATGCCTACCACATCGAAGTCATTGGCGTAGAGCAGTATCTGTGAAGAAGTGTGAACAGGTGTGGAATGGATCGAAGACTCATCGTGCGACACCACCTCCACATCATCATACCGTTTATCGATCACCGGCTTGAATATCTCAACCTTCAGCCTGGCGATCTGTGCCCTTTTAAGCCTCCTTATCAGCTCCTCGGTCTTGCCTGAGAACATGCTGCCGCAAATGACCTCTATCCAGCCGCTATCACGGCCGTCCGACTTATTCTCCAGTATCTGCTCAGGCATGGTAAACTACAAATGACATCAAGCGGGAACCTGTCTGCTTATGAATTCCCTGTTAATAATAAATACGGGTTTTTCAGGTTAAACCTCTATAAACTTCATACTTTTATAGAATTACAAATTTAAGAATTAAACACCCACAACAGAGACCCGGTAAAAATATGGACAAGGATTTCCTGAAAAAAGCCATTTCGGAGCAATTGCAGGCTATCAACGAACAACTTGAAGTGATACTTGAGCACGACAAAAGGGTACCGCAAATAGAGCTGGATATCATAATGTCGTACACTCGGGAATTCTATGAATACCTGTATGCCCTTAACAAGGAAAACTCATCGCTTCACAAAGATTTGAAAAAAGCCGTAAAAAAAGATGAAGAAAGAAAGACTGCAGAGAGCCCACCCGTTGAAGAAGAAAAAAAGCCCCCCGAAGAAAAGCCTGCGATCAAAAATACCCATGAATTTGCAGAACCACAGGAAAAGAAACCGGTAAAAAAAGAAGATCTTCCCGCTGAACCTGAGCCTGAAGAAAAAAAGCCTGCTGAAATCAGCACAGCAATAAAGGAAGTTGAGGAGAATAAGCCTGCAAAGGTCCCTTCTGAAATACCTGCAGAGGTCCCTTCTGAAATAAAAGAAGAAAAAGAACAACCAGAACCGGTAAATGCAGAACCTGAAAAAGAAAAGAAACCTGCAGAAACAAAAAAAGACCTCCCCCAACCGGCGGAAAGCAAATCCACCAGGGAGAAATTATCCGAACCATCCGAGACCCTTGCCGATAAGCTTATAAAAGAAGACAAGCCCAGGCTGGCCGACAAGATCCAGAAAAAAAGCCTTACTTCACTTAAAAAGGCTATCGGGATCAATGAAAAATTCCTTTTCATAAATGAGCTTTTCAGGGGTAAAATGGGGGAATACAACAAGGCCATTGATGAGCTGGATGAATGTACAACCCTTACCGGTTGCCGGGAAGAGCTGGAAAAGTATGCCGGAAACTATCAATGGGACCGCAAGTCGGAGCCGTTCAAGAAGTTGCAGTCCCTGATCGTACAAAAATTCGAATCGTAATGCCCTTTTTGTTCAAAAGACAGCGTGCAGTATATTTAATCCTATTGGTATTTCCAGGCTTTTGGGCCGGGGCGCAGGACGTTGATTATGCCGGGGAGCTGATCTCGAAACTATGCTCACCCTCTTTTCACGGAAGGGGCTATTACAAGCAGGGCGATCTGAAATCGGCGAAATATATTGCAAAAGAGTTCGACAGGAACGGACTTGATCAATTCAACGGAAGCTGGTTTCAGGAGTTCAACGTAAACATCAACATACTTAACGGGGATGTATCGGTGAGGATCGACAATGAAAAACTGACCCCCGGCACTGAATTCCTTGTGGCCAGTTCCTCCCCCACTTTGCACGGAACCTATCCGGTTTACTGGGATGTAAGACCGGAGGACGATACTGTAAGGTACACAAATCCTCCGTCGGATACATATTTCCCGGTCACAAAGCAGGGCATAAAAGAACTGGAAGAAGATTTTCCCTACACAACCCCGGGGGCTGTCATTATCAGGGACTCCGGCAAAAATATGTGGTGGCATGTCTCTAACGGCAGGATGCCGGCAGAACACTGCCTGGTTATCATCAGGTCAGACAAGATCAATAAGAAATCGGGACTGATCACGGTGAATGTCGATACAGAGTATGAACCATCATACAGCACACGGAATGTAGCAGGATTTATACAGGGAGCTTCGCAACCCGACTCTTTCATTGTATTCACTGCACATTACGATCACCTGGGAAGAATGGGCAAGGGCACTTATTTTCCCGGGGCCAACGACAATGCCAGCGGTACGGCCATGATCACCGACCTGGCCCGCCACTTCTCTCAAGAAGAGAACAGGCCCGGTTGTTCCATTGCCTTTATAGCATTCGGCGGAGAAGAGATCGGACTGGAAGGCTCTCTCTATTTTGCAAACAATCCCCTGCTGCCGCTCGAAAAGATCAAGATGCTGATTAATCTCGATATGGTTGGTACCGGTGATGATGGTATCACAGTTGTGAATGGCTCCGTACTTGAAGAGGAGTTTTCCCTGCTTAAGCAAATCAATGAGAAGCAAGGTTACCTGAAGGAGGTCAAATCGCGCGGAGAGTCTTGCAACAGTGATCATTGCCCGTTTTACGAGAAGGGGGTTCCCTCATTCTTCATATATTCACGAAGTAAAGTTTTCAATGAATACCACAGTCTTGAAGACAATCCTGAAAAACTGCCGCTAAACGGGTACGAAGGACTGTTCAGGCTGCTGGTAGATTTCACGAAAGAGATATGACATGCCACGGCTTGTTTTAGTTCCCACTCCCATAGGAAACCTGAAGGACATCACTTACAGGGCAGTTGAAGTGCTGAAAAATGCCGATCTCATAATGGCTGAAGACACACGGACAACGGGAAACCTGCTGAAGCATTACGAGATCGAAAATAAATTAATGCCCTATCATCAGCACAACGAACATAAGGTCCTCAAATCATCCCTTGACAGGATCATGAACTCGGAGGTTGTTGCGCTTGTGACCGATGCCGGTACTCCCGGAATATCCGACCCCGGCTTCCTTCTTGCCAGGGAATGCATCCGAAACGGCATAGAGGTTGAATGCCTGCCCGGGCCCACCTCCATCATCCCTGCAGTAGTGCAATCGGGCATCCCCTGCGACCAGTTCATATTTCTTGGCTTCCTCCCTCATAAAAAAGGAAGGAAGACAAGGCTTGAAGAAATGGCAGAAATTTCAATGACAATGGTGCTTTTTGAATCCCCCCACAGGATAGTAAAGACCCTCAATCAACTTGCCGGCCAACTTGGTGAAGACAGGCAGGCCTGCGTTTGCAGGGAACTCACCAAAATCCACGAGGAAAATGCCCGCGGCACACTCCGATCATTGGCTGATCACTTTGAGAGCAAGGAGGTGAAAGGGGAAATAGTTCTAGTGATAGCCGGTAAGGCCTGATCTAAAGGCTTTTTGCAATTCTTAATAATTTTTCTTCCCCGTAAAGTGTAACAGATAGACACCTGAACCTGTCTAATTAATAAAGACGTTCTTTGAGTTCAGGTTAACCGCCAGAAGTTTGTCCGACATCGTACACAATTGTTTAAAGGTGTACAGTTTTCCTTCTCCAACATCAATGAACATTCCTCATAATAATCTGTTATGTAATGTTTTATAAACTTTGGCACAGGAATGGATGAATAAATAATAACAATATAAATATTTGGAGCCATGAAATTAACCATAAGCATATTTACAATAGTCGTAATGATGGCATTAGCAGAAAATGCCAACAGTATGAACCCCCAGCTGGAAACCGAGCCATACATAGATGATATCCCCTTCAGTACGGAGGTAGTTGCCAGTACAACTCCCGATCATTCATTATTTACGAGTAACTGGGGTTTATGCGAAGAAAATGAAGTGAAAGACATTCCGTTCAACACGGGCATGATGGTTGCAATGAACCCGGGATCGAACCCGGCGCTGTCGCTGAATGACGAAGCCTATGTGGATGATATTCCTTTTAATACCCGCAAAATGTATTCCGACCATTGCTTCTCTGATATTGATTGCTTCCCTGAGGAAGCTTATATTGAGGACATACCGTTTGAAACCTCAATGTTGGCCACTAATGCCCTGTTGAAAAGCAGTTCGATCAGCATGGAGGATAATGAAAGTTACGTAAACGATATACCTTTCAATACTACAGAAGTCATATTCAATAATGCCTTTAACCAAATCTTTGCAGATTTTTTTGATGAGGAAAACGTTAATGACCTCCCTTTCAATACCAGGGAGATCTACTGCGAGCATAATTGCTGCGGCGAAAAGAAGAAAATCCGGTTTTCCACCGAGGTATCGTCTGTTACAGTCACTCTGCCTGAATCAGTAAATACATTGATCAAAGAAGACTTGGATTACAACAGACTAATAAACAATATTATGGAAAACATGGAAGATTTTTGGGTCACAGGAAAAAGCCTCACGTTTGACGGAAAGAAACTTTTCTATTACTCCCACCCTACTATAGATTTGTGATTAGTTAAACATTGTGATTGCAGTTTGAAAGCCCGGCAGCCCCACTGCCGGGTTTTTGCTATATTTGACTATAACCTTAGTATTATGAGCTACACATATGAATATCCGCGTCCCTGCGTTTCTGTTGACTGTATAATTTTTCGCAAAGCGGATGAAGACACTGAAGTATTGCTTATCAAGCGCCTTAACCCGCCTTACCAGGACAAGTGGGCCCTCCCCGGAGGCTTCATCGATATGGATGAAACACTGGAAGAATCTGCCAGGCGTGAATTAAGGGAAGAAACAGGCCTCATGGGGATCGATCTCAGGCAACTTCACGCTTTTGGGGATCCGGGCAGGGACCCCCGGGCAAGGGTTGTGACAGTTACATATTATGGCTTTACCACCAAAGAGAACTCTGATGCCAAAGGGGCCGATGATGCCAAAGAGGCTGCCTGGTTCAAGGTGAACTCACTCCCCGAACTGGCCTTCGATCATGATCAGATGATCGCGATGGCGTTAGAAAGGGCAAGAGTTTAAGGGTTATTAGTGAAACTCTGAAATCTTAAATCATCAGGTTGCAGCCCCTCACATCGCTGTTATCGAACCGGCCCATTACCTCGAAACTTCCGTCATCATGCAGCCTGCCGAGATCCTGTGTGGCAATGAAACAGCAGGAATCGATATTGGCCAGGTCGATGATATTGATACCCCCGGTTTTACCCCTGACGGTATAGTCAAGGGGATCATTCATGTCGCGTATGAGAACCTTCATCCAGGGCACGGTCGTGAAGACACCTGAACCTTTTGAATAGGCCTGCGACAGCAGTTCGGTCATCCCGTATTCAGAATATACGGTTTCAATGTTAAATCCCTTCTTCAGTGATCCATGAAGCTCTTCACGGGTCATTTCCCTTCTTCTTCCCTTCATCCCCCCTGTCTCGAAGACCATTACATCCTCCAGGCTGATCCCCGCCTTACCGGCCAGGTCGAGCAGGGCAAATGAAACCCCCCAGAGGATTATTTTGTTTCCGGATTTCTGAAGTTCCCCGATCTTCCCAAGCAAGGCTTCATGATCGTACAGGTAGGAGCCGCTTCCATTCTCCTTTGTTTTTCTGATGAAATCATTGATCATATAAACAAGCGATGAACCCGGCCTCTCAAGGTAAGACGGCAGAAGGGCAAGGATGGAATACGAGTTCACGGGGCCAAAAAATAGTTCAAACCCCCGGGTGAAACTCTCCCTGTAAAGTTCGATCTCTTTTACATAATGTTTTGAAACATCCGATCCGGTCGTGCCGCTGCTTTCAAATACAGTGAAATCACCATCAGGCTTACCTGTAACTACTTTGTGCCCCTTGAAGAATTCGATCGGAAGGAAAGGTATCTTTTCGATCTTATCCACTGAAGAAAGGGTAATACCCAGAAGATCGCTGAATTTACGGTATATGGTATTAAATTTGTATTGATAATGGAACATTTCGATGCAGGTTTCCTCGAAACCGGCACCGTCTTTGATTTGAAAAATTTTATTGCGGAGTTTATCTCTCATCAAAATAAAAAACAAGAATGCATATTTTGCGTTTACCAGTTAGCAATAATGAAATCTAAGTTACACATAACTGCAATCATTTCGGTACTTGCCCTGGCCATTATCGCCGGTTCATGCAAGAAACTGGACGAATTCCCTGATGAACCCGAGATTGAATACATTGGTTTTGAGAGGGTATTCAACCCCGACGACACTGTATTTACGAGGGGGGTGTTGAAGTTTTCATTCCAGGACGGGGATGGTGACCTTGGTCTCAGGAACCGGGACACTATGCCTCCTTTCAACTACGGCAGTGAATATTACTATAACCTTGTGGTGACCTACTTCGAAATACGTAACGGTGTAAAAACCGAGGTGCCCCTTACATTTTACAATCCCTCAACCCAGAAGTTCGACACGATCACCCAGAGCTCCAGGTTTCCATCCCTCACCCCCGATGCCGTCAACAAATCCATTTCAGGAGAGATCTACGACACGCTCTTCATTTACAACTACAATTCTGATTTTGACACGCTTATGTTCGAGGCTTTCATTTACGACCGTTCCCTCAACCAGAGCAATGTTATCACCACCGACACCATAGTGAGGCGTTAATCCAGCCCCGGCATACCCCCCGAGGTTAACATTTGCTTAACACACTGATAAATATTTCATAATCATTCCTTCACTTTCAGTTAATATAGCACACCTAATTTTGCGGGTTAGAATGATGTCAGTTTATGATCAAAAAGATCTTCATAGTCCTGAGCATATTGATCCTGCCCGCAGGCCTTCTGGCCGGGGAAGACAACGGCAATACCTTCGGTTCTGTTCATGAAACATCCGTTGAAGGACAGATCATTGACAAAAACACAAATGAAAAGCTTGTTTGCGCCACTATTGAGGTAGAAGGCACTGATATCGAGATTGCCACCGACATAGAAGGGAAATTCGAGATCAAAGGGCTCAATCCCGGCACCTATCAATTCAAGGTATCTTACATTTCATATAAAGAGCAGCTTATCGAGAATATAGAAGTCAAGAGTGGAGAAAACCAGTCACTGGTTGTAGCCCTTACACAACACGACTGATCTCCTGATGGTCGATTCACCCATTTTTTTTTAAGATATCCCTCTTATCTTAATTAACTATTTACCGACAAATTTTGCGTTTGTATCTTGAAAAGCTTTCTTACCGTTCCTTTGTGCCCCCGCGTCTTTGTTTCTAAGGATCCTTTGCCTCCAAGACGCAAAGGCTCTAAGGGCCGCTAAGTTATACTGATCAATAACCAACAAAATATTACCCGGTTTTAGGATTATTTTATTGACATGGTGGTTCATTGTGTCATTGTGCCTTTGTGGCTAATTCCTTTTTTCGCCACGAAGACACAAAGGCACTAAGTACCACAATGTTAATTATTGCACAGTATCATCTCTATCAAAAATTGGTAAAGAGTTAAAAAAAGAAAGATTTAATTGAACCGCACAACTCGCTATTCAATACTATTTAAATTGGTTATAAATAACCTTTATAAGATTATATTACAGGTCATTAGAGCCTTTTCAACCCCTGTTTGTTAATCTTATATTAATGTTATATTAACTTTATGTTAATTTTTTTGTACCTTTGCTATTACAGAGAACGTACAATATAATTAATTAGAAAGGAGTGCGTCATGAAAAAGCTAATGTTATTGATTTTCAGTTTGATCTTTGTATCCTATGTTTCGGCACAGGAATTTGTTGAAAAGAGAGGGAAACTTTATAAGGACAACAAGCCTTTTACCGGCGTCGTAGTTGAAAAATACAATAACGGCAACCTCAAAGCTGAGAAATCATATCTTAAAGGCCTGCTTGACGGTACAAGCACATTTTATTATGAAAACGGCCTGAAGAAAGAACAACGCTCATACAAAAAAGGTCATAAGGACGGCACCTGGGTCACATGGAATGAAGACCAGGTAAAGACCGGTGAGGCCAGTTACAAAAACGGATTAAAGCATGGTTATTGGTACCTATGGGATAAAGAAGGTAATAAAAGATATGAGCTATATTACGTCATGGGCGAAAAGCAAGGTGACTGGATAATGTGGGATGAAAGTGGTAATGTAGCTCTTGAAAAACACTATGCAGATTAATTTCTGCTTGTGATCAATAACCATTAGCGAAGGGCCGGTTTCATAGCCGGCCTTTTTTTATGCTCTCATATTTTTTATTCAGGCTTTAATTCATCAACAGCATGCTGTTTAAATTTACCGGAACTTCAATTATGAATATCTTTGTATAAACTCAACTTCCTCCACTTTTAATCAACTGATGAGAAAAGCCTACGAACAGAGAAAACTATTGATAATCGGTATCTTCATTTTCGTAGGCCTCCTTTTTTCCATAAGACTCTTCAAGCTCCAGGTTTTCGACAGCGAGTACAAGCTTTCGGCCGAAAACAATGTGCTAAGGTACATTACACAATATCCCCCGCGAGGGCTTATATACGACCGAAACGGCGAGTTGCTGGTTTATAATGAAGCTGCCTACGACCTGCTTGTGGTCCCGGGGCAGCTTAAAAGTTTCGACACGGCTTCGCTCTGCACCCTTCTTAACCTTAAAAAGGAAGAATTCACAGAAAGGCTCAATGAAGCAAAGCGGTATTCCTATTACAAGCCATCTGTGTTTCTTGAGCAAATCTCAAAAGAAGAGTATGGCTACCTGGAAGAGATGCTTTTCAGGTTTCCCGGATTTTATGTTCAGGCCAGGACTTTGAGAAAATATCCACACCAGGTAGCCGCGCATGTCCTGGGCTATGTAACGGAAGTTAGCCAGTCCGATATCAACAGATCCCCCTATTACAGATCAGGTGATTATATCGGTAAAAGTGGTATCGAAAAGGCCTACGAGAGTACCCTGAGAGGAGAAAAAGGACTTAAGATCGTATTGGTGGATGTTTTCAACAGGGAACAGGGCAGCTTCGAGGATGGCAGGTATGATACCAGTGCTGTTGCAGGGCGTGACCTGGTCCTGAGCCTCGACCTGGAACTGCAGAAATATGGTGAACGCCTTCTTCAGAACAAAAAAGGCAGTGTGGTGGCGCTCGACCCACGCAATGGCGAGATCCTTGCCCTGGTATCAAGCCCGAATTACGACCCGAACCTGCTGGTGGGGCGCATTCGTTCGAAGAACTTTCTGAAGCTCAGCAGGGACACGCTACAACCCCTTTTCAACAGGGCGACCATGGCCCAGTATCCCCCGGGGTCAACTTTCAAGTTGGTCAATGCCCTGATAGCCATGCAGGACAATGTATTACGGACAAGTACAGAATATGGGTGCAACGGCCTGGCCAGCTACCCTATACCATGCAGTCATGAGCATGAAGAACCCCTCGACCTGCTGCACGCCATTGAGCAGTCGTGCAATCCGTATTTCTGGCAGGTTTATAAAACAATACTGGAAAAACCCGTTTATACCAATATTCAGGAGGGATACGATCACTGGAAGGAAATGGTGGAACAATTTGGTGTGGGAAAACTGCTGGAAACTGACCTGGTTGAACAGAGCGACGGAAACCTGCCTCCACACAATTATTTTGATAAATACTATGGCAAAAGCGGATGGAGGGCGACTACCGTTCGCTCGCTTTCCATAGGCCAGGGAGAAATTGAACTTACACCTCTCCAACTCGCCAATGTTTCATCGATCATTGCCAACAGGGGATACTATTACCCCCCTCACCTTGTAAAGGAGATCAGGAACGGAGAAGAAAAACTTGATAGTTTCAGGGAGAAAAACACAGTGTCTATCGATAAAGATTTGTTCGAAGTTGTGGTAAACGGCATGGAGCTCGTTTACGAAGGGGAACACGGCTCAGCGAGGTGGTATAAGGTAGATACCCTGGCAATCTGCGGAAAAACGGGGACAGCCCAGAACCCGCACGGGGAAAACCATTCGGTTTTCATTGCCTTTGCCCCTAAGGATGATCCCGAAATTGCCATCTCGGTGGTTGTGGAAAACAGCGGCTACGGATCAACCTGGGCAGCACCGATCGCCACACTGATGATCGAAAAATACCTCACCGGGGAGGTCAAAAAGACCTGGTTTGAAGATAAAATGCTTAACACCGACCTAATATCTGAAAATTGAGAGAACGAAAAGGATTGTTCGGAAGGGTTGACTGGTTCACAGTCTTGTTGTTTCTGCTGATGGTACTCATGGGCTGGATAAACATCTATTCGGCCGTGTATGATGAAAACCACAGCAGCATCTTCGACATATCCCAACGTTACGGGAAACAGCTCATCTGGATTGGTGCAGCCATTTTCCTGGCTGCCGTCATTCTCCTTATCGATGCCAAGTTCTTCCCGGCTTTAGCCTACCTGTTTTTCGGCATCAGTCTTCTGAGCCTCCTGGCAGTCCTTGCTGTTGGCACGGAGATAGCCGGCTCGCGTTCATGGTTTCAAATTGGAAGCGTCGCCATCCAGCCTGCCGAATTTGCCAAATTTGCCACCTGCCTTGCCCTGGCACGATATCTGAGCCGATTTGATACAAGCATGCGTTCACTGCGGTCGGTGGTGGTCTCCCTGATGATCATTTTCGCGCCTGCCGTGTTGATATTACTGCAGAACGATACAGGATCGGCGCTTGTTTACGCTGCTTTGATACTGGTACTTTACCGTGAAGGTCTGCCCGGTGGGATCCTTGTTATAGGACTCCTGGTTGCCGTTCTTTTCATACTGACACTGTTGATCAACAAGTTCATCCTCATAGGTATCTGCGCAGCGCTGGCAATAATCATTTACCTTATGAACAAAAACATCAGGAAGAGGCTGATAATTATTGTCGCGGGACTGATACTGGCTTCAGGTTTCATATTGAGCGTTGACTACGGTTTTGAGAAAGTGCTTGAGCCCCACCAGAAAAAGCGGATCAGTGTATTGCTCGGTAAGGAAACTGACCTGAGGGGGGCCGGTTATAACGTACACCAGTCTAAAATTGCCATAGGATCAGGCGGGCTAACCGGAAAGGGCTTTCTCAAGGGCACACAGACCAAGTATAATTTCGTTCCTGAGCAAAGTACCGACTTCATTTTTTGCACTGTAGGTGAAGAGTGGGGCTTTATCGGCAGTTTTGTGGTGGTTATCCTTTTTGTCATGTTGCTGATCAGGCTGATAATCCTGGCCGAGAGGCAGCGGTCAGATTTCAGCAGGATCTATGGCTATGGGGTCGCGTCTATTTTATTCTTTCACTTCATGGTCAATATAGGAATGACGATCGGCCTGGTGCCCGTGATAGGCATTCCCCTTCCATTTTTCAGTTATGGCGGTTCTTCATTATGGGCATTCACCATACTGCTTTTCATATTCCTGAAACAGGACGCCGAAAGGCTGGAAGTACTCTGAATGGTGCTTCGGGTTATACTACAAAAAGAGGCGTCCGGTTTGTACTGAACGCCTCTTTTCATTTATTGGATCCTGAGATTAAATTCTAGAAATAGTCGAGCCGGTTGTCCTCTATTTCTGCTTCTTCTTTAAGTGCCGTAAACATATAGTTTGCGGTAACCCTCGAATTAAATGCACTTTCGATCTGCTGTTTGTAAACACCAAGGTTTGACGAGCCCTCAGGGTCTGTAAACTGGTCGGCTACCACCACAAAAACAGCACCGTTACCCTGGAGGGGGTCAGACTGTTGGCCCTGGTCAAGGCTGAATATATGCCCAATTACCTTGAATTCACTGCCAAAGCCGGGGATATTCCTTGAGGAGAAGGTTATGTTCTTGTTAGTGTCCACTTCAGCCTGAACGATGCTGGCTAGCTGATAGATATTCCCATCCTCGTCCTCGAGCCTTTCCATTATGAAATCCGCCTTCTTGTCGTTCATAACAAAGGTGGAGATATTATCACGGATCTGCTCGAAGGGTATAGTGCCTTTTTCCCTGACGTCCTTCAGCATGGCAACAACATAAGTGCCACCCACATCGAATACAGGTGATACTTCACCCAATTTGATACCATCGTAGAAAGCCCAGCGCACAATTTCACGTGCATTGTCAATTCCCGGAATGGAATAGCTGGTCTGGCTCAGGTATGTGGCTGTTCTCTTGTTAAGTCCCCGGTCTATCACTGCCTGCTCGAACAGGTCCTGTGTGCTGTTCTCCCCGGCAAAGCGGCTGGCTTCGGTGTAGGCTTCCTGGTAAGTCTGGCTGCTGGGCTCTATAGATCTGACAACCTCAGCCACCCTGACCTTCTTCACTGCCTCCTGTTTATCAGTAATGTGAATTACATGATAACCAAAAACTGATTCAACAACCGTAACATCTCCGGTATTGCCTTCTATAACTGCTTCGTTGAAGGGATACACCATAGCCCCGTCGGCAAACCAGCCCAGGTCGCCACCGCTCTCTGCTGCCGATGGATCATCAGAGTATTCACCGGCGAGTTCTCCCATTCGGCTCTTGTTCGACCTTACGACATTGTGCAGGCTGTCGGCAAGCTCCTCAGCCAGTTCCCTTGATCTGGTAACATTCTGGCCGGCACGGAAGGCCCCGCGGTAGGAAATGAGAATATGGGATGCCTTCATGGAATCGGGCCTGTATTGTATTTCCATCAGTTTAGCCATATGCCATGCGCCATCCTCTTCGTAAGGCGGTACAATGGTGCCTTCCGGCGAGTTGAACATGATGGAGTCGATGCTTACGGGAAGTTCCCCTTCTTTATAGTAAGTACTGTCATATCTTTCATCTGAGGTAGCATTTACAAATGATTCAACCTCGTCTGCTGTCTTGAATTCCTCATAAAGGCGCATGAAATTTTTGCGGATCTCTTCACGGTCTTCATCTGAAGGCAGCACATCAAAGACCACATAATCAATATCACGGGTTGCTTCCTGCCTCCACTGGTATTTATTCTCCTCGTAATATTCCCTGTAATCTTCATCTGTTGGGTTGATCAGGCTGTCGGAAACATTTGTGTACCTTGCTGCCATATACCTGATCTCCGCAGTTTTCCTTTTGTTCTCAAAATCCATCTGGGCAAAAGGCCCTGGGATATAATAGCCTTTCGCGATCAGGTTCTTGTATTTCTGAGAAAGCCTGTCCCTCTTAATGAACTGCTCAAGAGCAAGCCATTGCTGACGCTGGGCAGGTTCCATACGGTCGAGATTCTGAAGGAAGCTGATGACCATCTGCGGATTATAGGCACCAATGCTCTGGTCGAAGAATATCTGCCTTATCTGGGGGTGCGGATCCGGGCCCTGCACCTGGTCGAACAACTCATCGGGTGTTACAATAAGACCCAGTTCCGAGTATTCCTCGCCCATGATCAGGTCTTCCATATATTCATTCCAGGTGGTTTCACGGATGTCCGCGATCTCCTGCTGGCTGAGGTTTTCCTTCTCAAGGTTTATCCTCGCGTTTTCAAGGTTTCTGTCGAGCTTGTTGCTGAATTCCAGGTAGCTGACCTCTTCGCCGTTAACCACTGCTATGGGAGGGGCCTGGCGGGCTCCGCCTTTAAAGAGGTCACTGAGGACAAATGCTGCAATAGCAACACCAACTATAATTACAGCCAGTTGTGAATTCTTTCTTATGGTTCCTATTATCGCCATTTCATCTGCTATTTTTAAGAGTGTGCAAAAGTAGTATAGTTTGTGATAATATGAAAGAAATGAGGGAAATATTCGGGTGTTCGGATGAGTTCTGAGTTTTAAGTTATGAGTTATGAGTTCTGAATTACATTGGCTCTTAGCTGATAAATTATTGTCAAAATTGCCCGGATTGTCAAATTGTCTTATGATAATGAACAAGTCGCTACATCGTTACATCGCTACATCGCTACATCGTTACATCGCTACATGATATACTCCTTTGTAAATTGTAAACCGTAAAATGTAAATAACCCCTACTCTTCTTCTTTTATCTTCATCCGCACCTGCTCGATCTTGGATTCTGTTACCTGCAGGATGTCGAATTCAAAGGGAGGGACGCTGATCTTCTCATTCACGTCGGGGATGCTTTCGTGGTGTTGTATGATCAGCCCGGCAAGGGTTTCATATTCTTCCGAAACGGGGAGGTCCACATTGTATTTATCGTTGAGGTAATCTATCTCTAGGCGCGCCGAAAGAATAAATTCATCCTCGCTTAAACGGTTCTCAACCAGTTCTTCGTCATCGTATTCATCCTCTATCTCCCCGAATATCTCTTCAATCACATCTTCCATTGTGACGAGTCCGCTGGTCCCGCCGAACTCATCAACAACCACAGCGATATTCTTATGCTTCTGGATGAACATATTCATTACATTGTTCGCCGGCATGGTTTCGGGCACTATCAGTATAGGCCTGAGAACTTCCCTGATCGTTTCGGGGTTCTTGAACATGTCGAATGAATGGACATACCCAACCACATTATCGATAGACTCATTGTAGATGAGGATCTTTGAAAAACCATTATCAACAAACGCCTTCCTGAGTTCCTTAATGGAATCTTCCTTTTCCACTGCCACAATTTCCGGTCTTGGGATCATGCATTCCCTCAGTTTGATGTTCCTGAATTCAATAGCGTTCTGGAACATCTGTATCTCCTGCTTTACATCCTGGTCATCTTTTTCTTCGGGAAGGAACTTCCTCAGGTAATCGTCGAGATCCACTACACTGAAAACATAGTTTTCACTGTTTATCCGCACTTTAAAAAGATACCTCAGAATCCACTCGGATAGGCCAATGAAGATGATCACCAGCGGATAGAGAAGAAAATATATTATCCTAACAGGCACTGCAAAAAAGTTAAGCACCGGATTCGGGTTAATCCTGAACAACACTTTTGGCAGAAATTCAGCTACAAAGAGAATGATCAAGGTAGCTATCACAGTCTGGATAAGCAGCAGCAGCGATTCCGACCTCTCCAGCAAAGGCATTCCGGCCTTTAGTATTGGTTCGAGGAGAGTTGCCATAGCGATCCCATAGATCACCAGTGCAATATTGTTACCCATTAAGAGTGTTCCTATGAAACGGGCCGGATACCTGGAGAAGGAAGAAATTATTCGCGCCCCGATATGTCCTTTCCCTTTGTCCAGTTCTATTTTCAGTTTGTTTGAACTGATAAAAGCTATCTCCATGCCTGAAAAAAAGGCAGAAAGGATTATTGTAACAATTATGATCGTAATTTCATTCATTGCAAGACATTAAGCAAATGCTGACCAATTCTGTCAGATCTCCTCATCTTCAACTTCTATGAGGCCTTTGGTCTTTTGTATTTCCACGTTCTCGAATTCCTGGTCCGACACCAGTCCTTCCCCGGTAATAACCTCTTCCCCCCTTGTTATCTTCACATATTTATTCGAATAAATGGTTTCTTTTTTCCGGTCCCAGAAAAGCTCCTCAGTCTGCAGCTTCTCTCCTTTCTGAAGGTTTTCGACAACCACATTATACCTTGCTTCCATCAACCCCGTCTTTTCGTAACTGATACCATAATCTGCCGAGATCTTTGATTTTACACGCATCAGGCTATCATAGAAAAGCACTTCAAAACCGTCGGGGAATTCACGGTACGGGTCTTCTTCTGCTGCATGGTACAGCACTGTGGGGCTGATCACTTCAACTTTCACCCTGGCATTCTCACTGTAGTAGACCTCAACATCCTTGGCCCTCATAACGGTAAGGGTATCCACAAATTCAAGCGATCTTATCTCTTCTAAATCATTCTTGCAGGAGAACAGGGAGAGAACGATAAAAAGGATCAGCGTTATTTTCAGCAAGAGCGCTGAAAACTGTTTTGGCCAGGTTCCGTTGATGACCGGGAAGCTATTGTACTTTAGCTGCCCTGACGGTTGTTTTCTCATTTATCCAGCATTCTACCATATATTCATCCCCTTCGTGAAGGTCGTAGAAGAAAATTGTTTCCTGTGTGGGGAAATAAACAGAGTAGGAACTGATCCTGCGGTTTGCAAGTTCTGTCAGGTCTGGGTCAACCCTTTTGGCCTTCATATACTTATCCACGGCAGCCCAGTATGCCACTTTGTTAGTAAGCTCATTGTCACCGCAATCTTTGGCGCTTTCAGCATACATATCGCCTATAAGGATATAAACCTCGCCGTCTTCGGGATCAAGACCGGCAGTTTTTAAAGCATAGCTCCTTGCGAGCTGGAATTGCTTCATGGCTCTGTAGGCCTCTGCCATAAATTTGAAAGCCTTTGCTTTGAGGTCGTCGTTTTCCACACCCTCGGTCTGCTTGAAATACTCAATGGCTTCGGCATAGTTACCTTCTTTCAATAACATCTTGCCAAGCATGTAGGCCGATTCAGGTGTTGGTTCAAGTTCGTAGAGTTTCTTGGAAGTTTCGAAGAAAAGCGGGTCTTCCTGGCACTTTTTCTTGTCGAGCATCTCGGTGATCTTCTTCAGAAGCTCAATATCATCGGGATTTTCAGTGAATTTTTTGCGGTAGACCGGGATCAGGTCTTCACAGGTGGCATAGGGCTCAAAGGTGAGCTCGATATTTCCCTTTACTATTTCCCAGTTGGCCAGTTTGCCCTGGTTACCGGCATACTTTTCCATGTTATATTCAATGATATCGCTGCTTTTCAGGTATGAATCCACTATTAGTGATGTGTCGGCCTTGTCATTTTTCACCATTGAAACAGCCGAACGGAAATAATATACCAGTACAGGGGCCATGGTTGAGTTGCCCATCAGTTCGATCGACCTGTCAAGGGTAGTGAATACATTTTCATAATCCTCCGGCCTGTATTTATAAAGATCCACTCCTTTTCTTCCCAGCACATATCCTTCCTTGTTGAAATATTCGATCCTTTGGTCGTAAAGCATCATAAGGGTATCTATGTATTTGTCCTTACGTTCCTTATCATTCTCTTTATCAATAAGATACTGAAGGATTTTAACTCCGTCGATATAAGTATTCTGTGTTCCTTTCGGGCAGTTCAGAAATACCCAGCGCCACGGCTTGATGGCATCGTTTATGGTCTGGTTCTTATAGCCACTGGCTTTCCATTGCTTATAGAATTCCCGGTAGAGAGAAATGTTCATGACACAGGTGACACTATCTTGACCGTACCTGCCAAATGATGCTGCACCATTATCATCAGCTTCATCTTCTTCCTGCGCCAGAGTGGGTACCGGTGTTATAGATCCTATTAAAATGAATGCTAGGAATGTGATCAGAATGGATTTCATGGCTTTATTTTTTCAGAAATATTTGCTTTTTATAAACCAGTTTTCAAAGATATTAACTCCAAGTGTAAATCTAACAAAATTTTCTTGTATCAGTCCATTGTCGATCGTACCGGTCCTGCCGGCCTCAACCGCAATGTTTATTGTTGTTTTTCCTTTCCTTAATGGTAAACCAAATCCAAAACTTATGCCAATTTCGTTGAGATTGGTTTCCCTGAAGTTAAGGTAAGACCTTCCGTATCTGAATCCCAGCCTGTAACTCACTCTGTCCCAGTATGAACGAATACTATTGGGATCAGGGGTCACTTCCCCGCCAAAAGCAATATTCCAGCTATTGTTCATCGAATCGGGTACACCGAAAAGCTCGAAATTTTCCCAGTTCTGCCAGGAAAAATCCGCCCCCACTGTCCAGTTGTTCTCATTCTCGAATGAAATGCCTGCACCTATTTTTTGCGGAACTATGAATGAACCATCGGTACCGCTTCGGTTTTCGATGGTATCCCTGAAGGCCTGGATTGAATTGATATTCCCGTAATAAGAGGTTACAAGGTATCCATATTTGGAGTTGACAGTTATTTCCGGACTGTACGTTAAACCCCCGGTAATACGGAATTTATCCCGGACCTTCCTTGAGTACTGCACCCCGAAATCGAAAAGAAAATCATTTGAGGTAAAGGCCTCCTGTGCCCTGGTATTCCTGTAATTGATATTGCTGGTAAATCCCACGCCCCTTTCCCGGTAAACAGTCCCGAAAAGGAATGAGGCGTTGAAGCCTGCAGAAAGGGATTCTGAGATCCTGAACCCAGCACCCAGGTAAACTTTATTAAGCCCTCCTGATCCCTGGTAAAAATATCTTACATCACCAATGTCGTCGATCTCGTCATCCACAAATACATCATAACCCACATAAGAATAGGGCAGCACACCCCCGCTTACTCTCAGCCACTTTGTAACCGGGAAACCAAAAAGAAGGTGGCTCATCGAGAAAAAGTTGCCTGTTTCGGAAAGCTGATCGGTGTTAAGCCAGACATTGGTGCCGAAGACACCTCCCTGGAAAATGAAAGAAAGCGAATCGAAGGCAGAATATGAAGCCGGGTTGGCGGGATTGACGAATTCTGAATTCCTTACGCCGTAGCGTAGTCCCCCCATTCCCATGATCCTTGTTTCGAACCTGTTCTCCACGATCCATCCGAGCCCGAACCTTGTATACGGTGAATTGATCTTGACCTGCGACTTAAGATCAGGGCCAAGCAATACAAGGAATAACAAAAGGGCGCCGGCAAAAACCTTCACCCCAATAATATTCTCAATCCTATTCCTAATCCTAGTCCTAGTCTTAATCCTAGTCTTAATCCTATTCCTATTCCTACTCCTAGTCCTGATCCTAGTCTTATTTCTTATGTCTGTTCCAGTCGAGGATTTCATTCAGTCCGTCAAGTACCAGATTTGGGTGTGCAAAGATGTTACTTTTTAGCTTCTTATCAAAATAGGGTGCATCGCCGCCTGTGATTATCACCTTTACTTCGGGATAATGATTGCGGTAGTCTTCGATCATGCCCTGCACTTCGGCCACTACCCCGTTGATAACACCCGATATTATCGATGTTGCGGTGTCGTTGCCGATAAGTTGCAGCGGCTCCCTTTCCTGAACTAACGGCAATTTTCCGGTAAACGTATGCAAGGCTTTGAAACGAAGGTTTATCCCCGGCGAGATGCTTCCTCCCAGGTATACTTTCCCGGAAGTGAGGAAATCAAATGTTATGGCCGTTCCCGCGTCGATAACGAGCACATTTTTGCCGGGATATTTTGCAGCGGCGCCGCATACTGCTGCCAGCCTGTCTTTACCCAGGGTACCGGGGGTGCGGTACGACACCTCCACCGGTACGGGAGTGTTTTCGTCGAGCTCGATCAGCAGGTCAAGCGGCCGGAGAGGCGACAGCATACCGTCATCGTAATCCCTCACCGTAGAAAGGATGGCAGCACCGATGGGGGCATATTCTTCAAACAATTCCTGTATGATATCGTACGATGGCTGCTCATGCCTTGAAAGGGCCAGCAGATCCTTATTATTGTAGACGGCAGCCTTGGTGAGGGTGTTCCCTATGTCGAGAATGAGCTTGTTCAAAATCTCAGAAGTTACTGAAGGACACAAAGGTAAGAAAAGAGAGTTGAGTTTTGAGTTAAATTGTCTCTATTGTCAAATTGTCAAAATTGTCTTTATTGTTAGAATTGTCTTTATTGTCAAATTGTCTTTATTGTCAGAATTGTTATTTGGTGGCAGGAAATTGACAGCTGACAATCGACAATCTTGATAGAGATCCCTGCCTTCGCTTTGCTTCGCTGACAGGATTTACCGCATTGCACTGATTGAGTAAGCTACGCAAAGCTTTGCAGGGATGACAGTGCTTGTTGATGATATGAAAAAGCGGCGCGGCACGCCTTGTTTAATTTTTTAATGTGTGCCGGGCCGCTTTTTTCTTCGTGTTCTCTGCGTGAAACTCTATAGCTAAATGGAAAAAAATAAGAGTTTAAAAAGATAAGAGGTCATGAGAAGCCACTTCCCTATAAATAAAACAACCATCAGCCATTAACCCCTCCCCCGGCCCCTCCCCAAACAGGGAGGGGAGTACCTTGTTCTTTGACATTTGTATGAATAAATTCCAGTAGTTGAGAGAAGCAAAATCCGCCTCAAACCGACCATCAGCCAAAAGCCAAAAGCCATCAGCTAACAGCCATCAGCCATATCATCTTATTTACTATTTTTACCCCCAACAAATGATCAGGCCATGAAAAGAAAACTTTCCTTCAAACTCACCACAATTCTAATTGCATTCCTTTTTCCTGTCGCAATATTTGCACAAGGGTGGTCGCCTGTGGGAGGCGGACTTGACGGTACGGTAAATGCTCTTGGCGTTTACAACGGTTCACTTTATGCCGGGGGCGATTTTAACGGTTACCTGGCAAAGCTTGACGGTTCAGAATGGCAAATAGTTGGCAACGGCCTCAACGGTCCTGTTTCGTCAATGGTGGCCTATAATGGAAAGCTTTATGTAAGCGGTGATTTTACAGCCCCTTCTGAACTTGTTGCCGCATGGGACGGCTCACAATGGGAAGCCCTGGATTGGGGGATAGACCTGAAGATCATAGAGATGAAGGTGTTTAACGGTGAGCTCTACTTCGTTGGCGACTTCAATACGGTAAATGGCATGAATGTTACAGGCATTGCACGCTTTGACGGAACTAACCTGAAAACGGTAGGTGAGCAGTTTTTCTATGGCCCCATTTTCACCCTCGATGAATTTGGAGGGAACCTGTGGGTTGGCGGAAGCTTTCCACAGGTGGGCTCTGTTGAGACGCTCAACCTGGCTTACTGGAATGGCTCTTCCTGGTCGGCTGTGCAGAAGGGGAGTTATGGACCGGTATACTGTATTGCCGGGCGTGATTTTGCAAATGAGCTTTATTTCGGCGGAGCCTTTACTGCCTGCTATGGGATCAGTGCCAATAATATTGCAGGGCTCAATCCACAGTCGGATAACCTTTTTGCTCTCGGCAGCGGGCTTGTGGGAGATCCCGGGAGTTCTCATGCAAGGTCTGTTATCTGGTCGAACAGCAAAATGTATGTAGGCGGGCAATTTGAAATTGCCGGGGGGAACTTAAGCCGTGGTTTTGCCATTTATGAGAATGGCAGTTGGAGGGATACCGGTTCCGACCTGAATGGAGATGTGACAGACCTGATATTTTTCAATAACTACATATATGCAGGCGGTTCTTTCACCACTCCGGTGCAAGGCATAGGTAAGTGGAGTGAACCTGCCGGGATAGATGAACCGGAAGAACTGCAAGCACTAAATATAAGGCCCAATCCGGCAAATGACAAGGTTGTTGTTGACCTGACCGGTTTCGGCCGGAATGAATCCCTTGAGGCTGTCGTTATTGGCACTGACGGGAAGACTGTGGGCCGGTACGAAAACCTGAAAGAGGGGGAGATATCGATGGATGTAAGCCAACTCACACCGGGTGTTTATGTAGTGAAGGTTTGCAACGAAAGGGGTGAATTTACCAGCGGGCGTCTGATGATCTCGCGCTAAGCCACTTATTTAGAGCAAATAAAAAATGGCCGGAAAATTTTCCGGAAAATAAAAATAGTATTACTTTTGCACTCCCTAACCAGTTGGTGCCATAGCTCAGTAGGTAGAGCAACGGACTGAAAATCCGTGTGTCCCTGGTTCGATTCCAGGTGGTACCACCAAGATAAAATGCAAGGCCCTGTAAATAAATAATTTGCAGGGTTTTTTTATTTCTGGTTGACGGCTGGGTTGATATTATTAAATGAAAAAATGATTTTTATTTACCTGTTTATCAACTCTTTACAAGCGTATCTTTAAATGATGTGATTTTCTGATTAGTTTGCCACTCCCTTAAAAAATCCCACTAAAAAAAGGGCTATATAAGCCCTTCATCAGCAAAAGAGTAATACCCTTCTGAGGTAAGAATAAGATGATCCAGTACAGGAAGGTCAAGCAAACTGCCAGCCTCTTTCATCTTTCTGGTTAAGCGGATGTCAGCCTCACTTGGCTGTAAGTTCCCTGAAGGATGATTGTGTGCCAGGACCAAACTGCAAGCATTAGACTTCAAGGCAACTTGGAAGATCACCTTCGGGTCTGCCACTGTGCCTGACAGTCCCCCACTGGACACACGTGCCCAGCCCATGACCTTATTGGCCCTGTTCAGGCAAAGGATCATAAACTCCTCTGTATGCTCCAGCTTATTGCTCCAGACACTGCACAAGTAGTTGTAAGCATCTTTGGAGCAGGTTACCTTGATCAATTCAGAGGGTTTAAGCTTGCTTTTGTAGGTGACCTCTATCTCACACAAATTTTCATCCTTCACAATACTTGATTTTTCCATAATCAATACTGTTTTAGTGTTTTGAAAATTGTTTTGATTGATACAGGTACCCGGGGGGTTGGAGGGGGTTACCTTGGGCAGGTACCACAGGCAAATGTTCGCATATGGCCCTGTTCACATGGGACATTTTTAGGAGCAGGAGTAGGAATATCGCAGAGGGTTCGCATGGTTATAGAACTTGGCAGAGACCAAAAGAATTGCCCGGCCCAGGGGGGTCGAATGCAATCGAAAATCGACAACCACCCAATCAATATTTTTACCTTTCGTAGAAGATAAGGTTGAGTGCTTCAGCTTTTTTAAATTCCTGGTCAGCCGATATCAATGGAAGGTCAAGGTACATCGCAGTTGCAATGATAATTCCATCAGGAAGTTTCAATCGATACTTTCGTTTCAGTTCAATTACCTTCTCTTTAATTTCATCGTTGATGTCGATAATCACGCACTGATCAATAAATTCCTGAATAATCTTTAGTTCTTTTTTGGTGGTTTTCGAGTAACCCAACAATTCAAGCTGAGTAATGAAGGAGATATAGATTTGCTTGCCGTTGAGAAGCTCTGCGATGGTTAAATCCCCACCGAGTAGGTACAGGATGATATTGGTATCCACAAATACCTTACTCCCATTCATTTCTCATCTCTTTTTGAATGAAAAGAGGTTCCTCAGCAAGTGTTATAACACCGCAATACTTATAAGCATCGATCCCAACCCTGCTCTTCCGTTTTTTCAACCTTTCGAGCAGAGATTTGATCACTTTCTTGTCTGAGCCATATTTAATGACTGTAACCATTGATAGCTTTTTTACAAAGATATTCAAAACAGGTGAATTTGATTGATAAAAAGGATAATTGTAACGTAAAAATCAAAGGGCTTTACTTTACTTTACGCCGCTGCATATGTTCCAGGCTCCACGATACACGATCCATCGTCCATGATCCATGTCCTCCCTCCCCTTTCCCCGGGTGGGGAAAGGGGCCGGGGGTTAGGGGTTGTAGGAGCAGGATCAGGAATAAGATTAGGAGTAGGAGTAGGAGTAAGAATAGGAGTAGGAGTACTCTATCGTACTACGTGTTCATGGCCTTTTCTGTGTCGCTGGTTTTTTGCAGTGGGCAAAAGTAGATCAGCCCGGTTTAGCGTGCAAGACGGGGTTGGTAGAGGGGGTACCAAAAGCTAGCAAGTTATTCGTTTAATATTCCGAATACTAGTGATGTTTTCAAACAAACAGCCTCAGTTCAGCAAATGTTTAGGGACTAACGTTTAATAAAACTAAGGATAGATTGCATTAACTTTTGAGCGATTCTTTTTATTACGGTCTTGTTCTATATTTAAGGCACTATACACTTCCAATACGTTATTATAATTACCTCTAATGCTTTCATGCCAATGTCCTGCCATATAGGGTTCTTTAAATTCGAAAATATAAAGCAAGGAATCTTTTCCTATCTGTTCAAGTGATTCGAAATTTATCATTTTAACACTCTTGTCATTTTCAAATACTAAAAATCCATGCATTAATCCGTCAAATCCAGAATATTTCCCAATAATGAAGGAATCACCACATTTAGTTTTTTTGTTATCGCACTTACCATAATAAAAATAACTCTCCGCATTTTTGTAAATACGAGTAACGGTTACACCCTCAAACTCATAATAAATTATTTTTTCTTCAGTGCAGGAAGAAAACAAGCCAAATAGAAAAATAAATGCACCTATTTTTTTCAAGGTCATGGTTTTCATTTTTTAATATACGATTTTCCAGCTTCTATACCCATTCGAGTAAGCTTATCTTCTCCAAAATTTGCTCTATATAGCATAATTCCCAAACCTATAGGTTTGCTTAGATTGAATACTGCCGCATCACCAGTTATAATAAGCGCTGATTTACCAATATGATTGCCCGACATATTATACACTCCAAAGCCATAATCGGACACTATGTTTGGAAACATAGATTTTTGAGCGACCGCACCTGCTGCAAAATTTCCTGCGTCTCTTGCAGAAGCATATTTGCCAAATAGCTTCGAGCCAAAATAAGCATTCCCGTTAGGTGAATGAGCTTTCAAATCCCATTGATGACCACCTCTTGCCTTTAAAGCATATTCAAATAGCGTAGGATTTTGGCCAATAATCCCATTTACCTGTTCAGTGGCCCAATTTGAATTAAAATCAATTCTTGCTCCAGCAGCGGCTTTAACTGTCCCATCCTTTTCATAGGCATCAAAATCTGCAAATCCTAAAGGTGTGTGAGTTTCTCCCATCAATTCCCCTCCTGCACTTGTGTTGTCGGATGAATAGTTTTGTTCTACTGTAGCAATAGCCTCTTGTCCTTTACCGGAATGGCGATAAACACCCAAATCTCCATCATCTTCAACTTTAATAACATTTCCATCCTCATCAGTATGTGTCGAAACGTACATCCCATTGGGGTCGATATACTTTAGCGGGTTATTCATAACATAATTGTAGGGCGACCATGGATAATATTCCTCCGCCATCGGGTCCACCACGTGCCACCTCCCCAACTGCGGATCATAGAACCTCGCCCCGTAGACAGCCCCTATCCCCGGCCCTTTCCCCACCTGGGGAAAGGGTGCCCGGAAAGCAAGCTTTACGTGAAAGTTGCAAACGTTATCCCGAGATACTGTCGTGGGTTTATTTTGAATAAAATTTGATTCAGATTCGAAGTAAGAAAAGTTGACTGGTACAACATCTGCAGGTACCTTAGCCTCCCCCGGGTGGGGGAGGTTGGAGGGGGCTAATAATGCCCGAGACGCTGCTTTATGTGAGATATTGCTCAATTTGTGCCAGGACGCTGTTGATACCAAAGTTTCAGATTTGAATTTATTG
>CAZXWD010000019.1:0-15123 GCA_964644135.1 uncultured Bacteroidales bacterium
GTCTCTATTGCCAAATTGTCCTTATTGCCAAATTGTATTTTTGGTACTGGGTGCTATGAAATTCGTGAATCGTGAGTCGTGAATCGAAAATTGCTGCTGTATTGTTAGACTTAGTAAGACGTTGTTATTCATTGTTCATTGTTAATTGCCTTAATACCGTAACACCAGACAATTTCGGCAATCTTGTACCCTCCCCCTGGCTTCGCCTTCCCCCTCCCTGCTAGCAGGGAGGGGGACCGAGGGGGTGGGTAAAAAAGGACGATAGAGACAACTCTAACAATATAGACAATTGAGACAATTCTAACAACATTTTGCTGCAATCACTCTCAACGGTTTATTAATTTCCATATGTCAGGGAATCTAAAATATCCTTATTTTTGGCTTTGAAAAAGCTACAGACTATGGCTAAAAAAACTGAAAAGCAGAAAAAAAGGCCCGTTAAGCCTGCCACCCCTCAACCTACCCTGGAACAGAAATCGGGTTTTGCTTTTGGTAAAGAAAACTACAGGCTCCTGCTCATTGGGCTGGGGCTCATAGCCTTAGGGTTTATCCTGATGATAGGGGGCGGATCGGACGACCCCAGTGAATTCAGTGATGGGATCTTCAATTTCCAGAGGCTTACACTCGCCCCTCTTCTTGTGATTGCAGGCTATGTTGTGGAAATAGTTGCCATAATGAAAAAACCCAAAGATTAATCTCAGCAGGCTTTAGATGGATTGGCTTGAGGCGTTACTTCTTGGCATTTTACAGGGGCTCACAGAATTTCTTCCGGTCAGCAGCAGCGGCCATCTCGAACTGGGAAAGGCGTTACTCGGTATCGAGGCTGAAAAAAGCCTTGCTTTTACCGTTGCAGTGCATGGTGCCACAGTGCTGAGCACTATCGTGGTCTTCAGGAAGGACCTCTGGAACATAACCCGGGAAACACTCCGTTTCCGATGGAATGATTCCACAAAATTCGTTGCAAAGATCCTGGTGTCGATGATCCCGGTACTTATTCTCGGGCTTTTCTTCAAGGAAGAGATAGAGTCTTTTTTCACCGGAAATGTGGTTTTTGTGGGGAGCATGCTTATTGTGACTTCATTGTTGCTGGCATCCACAACCCTGATAAAACAAAATAAACGCAAAATTAACTGGCTGGATTCCATAATAATCGGTATAGCCCAGGCATTTGCCGTTTTACCCGGTATTTCCAGGTCGGGGGCAACCATAAGCACAGGCCTGTTGCTGGGTAACAAGCGAGAGGCAGTTACCCGCTTTTCCTTTTTGATGGTGCTGATACCAATAATAGGTGCTAACCTGAAGGATGTCGTTGATGGGAACATGAACACAGAAGGAGGGGTGGGGATCATACCGATTTTAATAGGTTTTGCAGCAGCCTTTGTCTCAGGGCTTTTTGCCTGCAGATGGATGATAAGGATTGTAAATCGTGGGAATTTGATCTATTTTGCCGTATATTGCATGATAATAGGGCTTATTGCCATAATTTTCGGTTAGCAAGTGTATGTCACATTTTGATTTTGAGAACGGTGAGGTGTTGCTTTTTGACAAGCCACTGGAGTGGACCTCCTTCGATGTTGTCAACAAAGTAAGGTTCATCCTGAAGCACAGCGCCGGAATAGAAAGGATCAAGGTGGGCCATGCCGGCACCCTCGACCCCCTTGCAACCGGTCTTCTGGTTGTTTGCACCGGTAAAATGACCAAGCAAATAAATGACCTTACCCTGCTCGATAAAGAATATACCGGTGTGATCACCCTGGGCGCCACCACCCCGTCGTACGACCTGGAAACCGAGTTCAACAGGACGTTCCGCGTTCACCATATAACACCGGGGATGATAGAAGAAACTGCCAAAAAGTTCACAGGTAAGATCTTTCAGAAACCACCCATCTATTCCGCCAAAAAAATAAAGGGTAAAAAGGCCTACCAGTATGCACGCGAAAGCCTGAGCCTGAAAATGAAACCTAAAGAGGTTGAGATCCATGGATTTGAGATCACAGGTATTGATATGCCCGATATCTCGTTCAGGGTAAGCTGTAGTAAGGGCACCTATATCCGTTCACTTGCCTACGATTTTGGGAAAGCACTGAAGAGCGGGGCCCACCTTTCCCAACTGAGAAGGACCAGGGTGGGGGAATACAAAATTACGGATGCCATCAACCTCGAGCAATTTGAGTTCCTGGTAGAAAATTAACAATTTTTTAAAACTTTTTTAAACTGCCTGTGTTATTCAGGTTATTACAGCGAAATTATAATGGCGGTGTTTGTTTCGGGCGCACCACAGGCTATTCGATGAATAATGTCAAGTATTGTGCGTCTTACCTGATTTTCAGGTTGACAACACCTCCCTATTGTACTAACTTTGCGGCGAAATTCAATGCAGATGAAATTATCACAGTTTAGATTCCATTTACCTTCTGAGTTAATAGCTGATCGTCCGCCGGAGAGTAGGGATGAGTCTAAACTCATGATCATAGACCGAAAGGATCAGTCGATAAAGCACGGTATTTTTCCTGATATCCTTGATTATTTTGATGACGGGGATGTGTTTGTCCTGAACAACACAAAGGTTTTTCCGGCAAGGCTTTACGGCACCAAGGAAAAGACCGGTGCCCGGATAGAAGTTTTCCTCCTCAGGGAGTTGAACAGGGATTCCCTTCTGTGGGATGTGCTGGTTGACCCTGCCAGGAAGATAAGGATTGGGAATAAGCTTTATTTCGGGGAGGATGAATCGCTGGTAGCTGAAGTGATCGACAACACCACCTCAAGGGGCAGGACCCTCAGGTTCCTTTACGACGGCCCATACGAAGAGTTCAAAAAGACTATCCAGGAACTGGGCCAGACACCCCTCCCCAAGCTGCACCGCCGTCCGGTTGAACCTCTCGATGATGAGCGTTACCAGACTATATATGCCAAGCACGAAGGCGCTGTGGCAGCACCCACGGCAGGCTTGCATTTCTCGCGTGAGCTCATGAAAAGGCTCGAGCTGAAAGGCATTGATTTTGCCGAAGTTACACTCCATGTAGGGCTGGGAAATTTCCGTACAATTGAAGTGGAAGACCTTACCAAACATAAGATGGACTCGGAAGAGATGATCGTGGAGGAAAGATCGGCTGAGATCATTAACAGGGCAAAGGACCAGAGGAACAAGATCGTAACCGTTGGCACTACCTCTATGAAAGCCATTGAAACTGCTGTTTCGATAACCGGAAAGGTGAAGCCATATATGGGCTGGACAAACAAATTCATCTTTCCTCCCTATAAATTTATGGTGGCCGACAGGATGATAACAAACCTTCATCTGCCACAGTCGTCGATGATGATGATGGTCGCAGCCTTTGCCGGTTATGAGTTCCTGATGGAGGCATATCAGGAGGCCATAAAGCATAAATATAAATTCTTCACTTACGGGGATGCCATGCTCATCCTGTAAACACTTGTATCTTTATATTATATGAACCGTTATGCCATCATAGTGGCCGGAGGAAAAGGCTCCCGGTTCGGGAAAGATGTCCCCAAGCAATTTACCGACCTGGCCGGAATGCCGATGATATATCATTCTTTGAATGTCTTCAGCGGTATTTCTGAGATAATCCTTGTGCTGCCTGCTGAATATACCGGTCACTGGCGATCGATACTCCATGATAAAAAGATACGTATTTCACACAGTGTTGTTGAAGGAGGTGAAACAAGGGCAGGGTCAGTGCAAAACGGACTTAAAATGATCTCCGATGATGATGTATTGGTGGCTGTTCACGATGCCGCCAGGCCACTGATCCCGGCAAAACTGGCTGTAAAAGCCTTTGAAGAAGCAGAGGAGTTTGGGTCGGCCGTTCCGGTGATACCTGTACATGATACCATCCGTGAATTAAATGAGGGGTTATCGAAGGCTGTCGACAGAAGCCGGCTTCGTAAGGTACAGACCCCGCAGGTATTTCAACTTCAAACATTGCTTGATGCATACCAACAGGAACTTAATCCTTCCTATACCGATGATGCCTCCCTCGTGGAAGCCCTGGGCCGGGAAGTTCATTATTTTCCCGGAAATACCGTTAATTTCAAGGTAACAACACAGGAAGACTTGTCCCTGGCTGAGGCATGGTTGAAAAATCAACAGTTATAGATCATTATTTCACCCCCGACCTGCCTTTCCAGGAGTAGCTGAACAGGGTTGAAATGATACCCGTTGCAACTACGTAGGGAATGTAAACCAGCTCAAAAACCAGCAGCAAGGGGATGCTGAAATTATAGCCAAGGAAACCGGCACCTTTTGAGAGCAACCTGTAATCAACCCCCGACTTGATCAATATTATAGCCGCGAAAGGTATTGCCATCAAAGGTTCAATTAATATGGACATTCCCAGCAAACCCAGCAACAGGTTGAACAGAAAAACAGTGGCCGTAACCAGCACTGATTGCCGTTCGCGGTAGCCGGTGCTTTTGGAAGCCCATCTTATACGCTGCAGAAGGAATGATGAAAGGCTTTCCGGGGAGGCAGTATCTATAATGGCCTGCTCTTTTCTGACGAACATTGCAGCGCCGGCTCCGTACTTCTTAATTATTTTATGAAGTAAAAAGACGTCGTCTCCGGAAGCATATTTTTCGTTGCCCTCATAACCGTTTACCTCATCGAAGGCCGACCTTTCGAACGCCAGGTTGGCGCCGTTGCAGATAAATGGTTTCCCGGTTCCCGCGGCCCCGCCCCCGGAGGTTACAAGGCTGATGAATTCGAGGTTGAAGAATTTTGATAGAAATCCCTGCCCGGGCCGGTACCTTACCGGTCCCCATAATATTTTTGCAGATGTTTTTTCATAAACGGCAACCAGGCTCTTAACCCAGAAAGGACCGAAACTGCAATCGGCATCAGTGGTTACAATCAATCTGCCGCGGGCTTTTCCGATACCTTTTTTAAGTGCCGCTTTTTTAGAGGAACCTTCTTTGGCCGATAGTTTTAAAACTGTTACATCGAAGTTGAATGCACCCTCTTTGACAAAATCATCAATGAGGCCGGAACCGCCGTCGCCGGAATGGTCGTCAACAAAGATCACTTCCAGCAGGCTTTCCGGGTAGTCGAGGCCGGAGAGGTTGTGGCACGTTCTCAGGAGGTTTTCGTATTCATTCCTGAAAGGGATGATCACCGACACATTGGTTCCTGCACTTTCTGCCGGGACCGGGAATTCTTCAAGTTTTTTCCATCCCGAGGCAAACTCGTTCACAAGGTAAAAATAGAGCCCTGCAGCAACAGCGGTAAATATTATCAGGATGATCTCTGCCGTTGACATAATTAACGTCTGAAGAATTTCAGCCTGAACACAAACAAAGTGCCCAGGAATGCCGGTAAGATAAGGTTTATCAGCCAGGTTACGGTGGATGCGGCAAAAACAGCGAATTCATGATCAGGTACCGGGCTGCCTGTAGCCCGGAGGTACAAAGAGATGACATAGATCGATATAGACCCCCTGACCCCCAGTTCAGCGAGGGCAACGGTAGGTATGGCAGTCATGACAAGGTAGATAACAGATATGATGACAAATGCCTGCCCAAGAGGGAGCTCCAATCCGAATATCCTGATAAGCCAGTAGAATTGAAACGTGAAAACGAGGTATCTTGCAAAGCTCAGCAAAAGCACAGTGAGCAATTCACGCGGGGAATACCAGTTGAACACATCAAGGTATTTGTTCCATTTTTCCAGTTTCCGGGGTAACAGCTTGCCAAGTACTGCAGACAAAATACTGATCCTGAAGTAAAACACAAGCAGCAGGAATACCAGTATGGGGATCGAAACGATCATCCCGAAATAGATGTAATTATAGATCCTTGCAGGGACATCAACATAATTGGGTATAAAGTATAAAACACTGAAAAGGCCGATAACCAGGGTAATCATGAGCTGGCTGATGCTGCCAATAATGGTTATGAGTATGCCTTCGATGTGGCTGCCCCTGTCGAGTATAAATACTCTGCCGAAGTACTCCCCGGTGCGGTTTGGTGTGAATGAACTCACTGATGTGCCGGTAAGGACGGCCATAAAAGACCTGAGGAAGGTAACTTTTTCGATCCTGCCTATCAGGAGTTTCCATTTAAAAGATTCGATGCCCCAGTTTACGGGCATCAGAAGGACCACTCCGGCAATGCTCAGCAAAAACCCTTTCGAGTGAAAACTTTCTGAAAGCCTCCCGAGGATGGTTTCCAGGTCCCGCTCATAGAACACCTCATGATATATGAAGAGGTAGGTGGCTATTACGATAAGGCCCCTGAAAAGATAGTTGAGCGTTTTCTTTATCTTTGCTGATAGCATCGTTTCTTAATTAGCTGCCATGGCTGCCACCGATCGCATAGTGTTAGGAATAGACCCCGGTACCACCATCATGGGGTACGGCATCATGCACGTAAAGGGGAAAGAGCTGAATTTGCTTGCCATGGGAGTACTCAAGTTGTCCAAAGTTACAAATCACGCCGACAAGTTAAAAAAAATCTTCGAGCGTGTCATCAGCCTGATCGATGAATACCACCCCGATGAAGTGGCGCTCGAGGCCCCTTTTTACGGAAAGAATGTACAGTCGATGCTGAAACTGGGCAGGGCACAGGGTGTGGCTATGGCCGCCGCCCTTTCGCGGTCGGTCCCTATTTATGAATATTCACCCAGGAAGATCAAGCAGTCGATCACAGGCCGTGGCAGCGCCTCAAAAGAGCAGGTTGCTGCTATGCTCCATAACCTTCTGAAGTACGATGAGCTTCCCCAGTACCTCGATGCCACCGACGGGCTTGCGGCTGCCGTTTGTCATTATTTCCAGGGGGTAAGTGATGCTCATGGTAAATCCTACACCGGCTGGTCGTCGTTTGTTGGCAAGAACAAGGACAGGATTGTTTGATGACTTTTTCGCCCCACGCAGCTTTTAAATGTTAAAAGATATTGTTGGTTGTTTGTTGTCAAATTGCCGCAATTGTCAAATTGTCTTTATTGTCAAGTAGGTACTAGGTGCTGGGTACTGGGTTCTTCGTGAATCGGACCTGTTTCATCCAGGCCATCAGCCAAAAGCTAAAAGCCAACAGCCTATAGAACACGGATGACGCGGATTAAACGGATTTGCGCGGATTAACTCAGAACTCAGAACTTACTGACGACTGTCCTTCCCCTCTTCCCCTCTTCCCCTCTTCCCCTCTTCTCCATCAGCTAACAGCCATCAGCCATAAATTACCATTTATTTCATAGCTTTGAATGTAGCTAAATTGCACCCCTGTGAAACATTACACCATACCGGTATTTGTGCCTGAACTGGCATGCCCTTTCCAGTGTGTTTTCTGCGACCAGGAGAAGATAACGGGAAAGGAAAACATCCCCGCACCGGAAGATGTAATGCTTACAATAGAAAAATACCTTAAAACATTCCCGGCTGCCGACAGGCATGTGGAAGTGGGCTTCTTCGGGGGTAATTTCACCGGGATACCATCAGACGACCAGAGGGCCTACCTGGAGGTGGCATACGGCTACCTGAAAAGGTCAATGATCGACGGGATACGGCTTTCCACCCGTCCTGATTATATCAACGACGAGGTGCTCAAACTGCTGAAAGACCACGGTGTGACAACTGTGGAGCTGGGGGCCCAGTCGATGGACGAGAAAGTGCTTGAGCAGAGCGGAAGGGGGCATACTGTTGCGGATACCCTCAATGCAGCCGAAATGATTAAAGAAGCAGGTATCAGGCTGGGCCTGCAGATGATGCTGGGATTGCCGGGTGATACACCGGCAAAATCAAAAAAGACGGCCAGAATGATCGTTAAGGCAGGCGCTGTTGAAACCAGGATCTATCCAACCCTCGTCATTAAAGGTACCGGACTGGAAAACCTATACAAAGAGGGGAAATACAAGCCACTGAGCATGAACGAGGCGGTTGCCTGGTCGATGGAGGTGGTAAAAATATTTGAATCCGGTAATGTAAAGGTGATCCGGGTAGGGCTCCATCCTTCGGAAGGGATAATTTCGGGTGATGAGCTGGTGGCCGGGCCTTTTCACACTTCTTTCAGGGAGCTGGTTATGACCGGGCTCTGGTGGGAAAAACTCAGGAAGATCAGGAAAGAAAGAGGCGCGGAAAATATCAGGATTTACGTACCTCCCGGTCAGCTTAACTATGCCGTAGGTTACGAGGCTAAGAATAGAAAACGCCTTTTGAAGAAATACAAGTCGGTGGTATTTCACGCCGACAATCAATTATCGGGAAGAAATTATGAAGTTGTTGTTCATTGATAAAAAAATGCCCGCAGAGGCTGTCGAAAACCTGTCGAAGTATGGTGAAACCGTAAAATTTTCAACCACCGGACTCACCTATGATCCCATTTCAGGCCATCCGGATGTTTTTTTTACAAAGGTGAGTGACCAACTTATCGTAGCCCCTAATCTACCGAAAAAGTACAAAAAGCTACTGCAGTCGAAGAGTATTGATTTCACTGAAGGTGAACTGCCTGTAGGTGAGAAATACCCCGAATCATCCCGTTACAATGTTGTAGCCACTGAAAAATTCCTGTTCCATAATTTCAGGTATACCGACTCTTCAATAACTGATGCGGCAGGTAACCGCGACCTGGTCCATATCAACCAGGGATATGCCCGTTGCAGCCTCATCCCTTTGGGAGAAAAGCATTTCATCACATCCGACAGGGGGATTGCAAAAGTACTTGACTACGTCCCGGGTATAGAAACCCTTCTTGTAGATCCTGAGGGCATCCTGCTGGAAGGCCACCGGCATGGTTTTATAGGGGGAACTGCCGGCATTGACGGAAAAAGGCTCATTTTTACGGGGAGCCTGGATCATTTCAATGACGGGCAAAAGATCAGGGATTTTGTCAGGCCGCTGGGTACAGAGATCATAGAACTTTACGACGGACCCCTGTTCGACGGAGGAAGCATTCTTGTTATTAATTAACAATTATCAGCGGAGCGAAGCGACGTCCCGCATGAGCGAAGCGATATCGGGATCAGCAGTTATCAGTAGGCAGTAGGCAGTAGGCAGTAAGTAGTAGGTAGTAATTAGTAGGGAGTAAGTTCTGAGTTTTTTTGGCTGTTGGCTAATGGCTTTTAGGGACGGGCGGAAGAGGGGAAAAAGGCTCAGGAGTGCAGAGGCTCAGAAGCACAGGAACCCGCAATGAGGGGCAAGGCAATAAAGACAATTTGACAATAGTGACAATAATCTAACAGCCCCTAAACTCGGAACTCCCAGTGCCCAGCACCCAGAACCTAATACCCAGTACCCATTACAAAAAACATCATCTCACCTCTCAACTCTCAGATCCCAACTCTAATATTACTATCTTCGCACGCTGAGAAAACCATCGATTATGCTACGTACACATACATGCGGGGAACTGCGCATTGAAAATAAAGAAGAAGAAATAAGGCTTGCCGGATGGGTACAGCGCTCGCGCGACCTGGGCGGCATGACATTCATCGACCTGCGCGACAGGCACGGGATCACACAGCTTGTATTCAATATGGAGGATGATGCCGGCCTTTGTGAGAAAGCCCGGAAGCTGGGCAGGGAATTTGTAGTTTCAGTGACAGGAAAAGTAGCTGAAAGGAGCAACAAGAACCCTAAAATGCCCACGGGGGATATTGAGATACTGGTCGAAGGGCTTGAGATCCTCAATTCGTCCAAAACCCCGCCATTCACCATCGAAGAGGAAACCGACGGCGGCGAGGAGCTCAGGATGAAGTACCGCTATCTCGACCTGCGGCGGTCGCCCCTGCAACGGAACCTTCACCTGAGGCACAAGCTGGCCCTTGAAACCAGGAAATATCTGGATAAACAAGGATTTTACGAGATAGAGACACCTTTTCTCATCAAATCCACACCTGAGGGCGCACGTGATTTTGTTGTTCCCTCAAGGATGCACCAGGGGAATTTCTACGCCCTCCCCCAGTCGCCGCAAACCTTTAAACAGTTGCTGATGGTCTCGGGCTACGACCGTTATTTTCAGATAGTGAGATGCTTCAGGGACGAGGACCTTCGCGCCGACAGGCAGCCTGAGTTCACCCAGATCGATTGTGAGCTTTCATTTGTTGACCAGGACGATGTGCTTGAAGTTTTTGAAGGTATGACGAGGCATCTGTTCAAAGAACTTAAAGGGGTCGAAATAGCTGATTTTCCCAGGATGAGCTATGATGTGGCCATGAAGCTCTACGGCTCCGACAAGCCCGACATACGTTTCGGGATGACCTTTGTGGAGCTGAACGACCTGGCCATGGGCAAAGGCTTCAGGGTATTCGACGATGCAGAGATTGTTGTAGGAATAAACGTGCCGGGCTGTGCCGACTACAGCCGCAAACAGCTTGATGAGCTTACGGAATTCGTGAAAAGGCCCCAGGTGGGTGCGAAGGGCCTTGTTTATGTGAAGTATAATGAAGACGGTACTTTTAAATCCTCCGTGGATAAGTTCTTCAGCGCCGACGACCTGGAAACATGGGCCGATGCCTTTGAATCGCACGGTGGCGACCTGATGCTCATCCTTGCCGGCAAGGCACATGAAACCAGGCGCGCCCTGAATGTGCTCCGGCTCGAAATGGGCAGTCGCCTGGGTTTGCGCAAAGCGAATGAATACAGGCCGCTCTGGGTGGTTGACTTCCCACTGCTTGAATGGGATGAAGAAACGAATCGCTATTATGCGATGCATCACCCCTTTACATCGCCCAAGAAGGAGGATGAAAAACTGCTCGAAAAAGATCCGGGGGAAGTGAGGGCCAATGCATACGACCTTGTGATCAACGGCGTTGAGATCGGTGGAGGTTCCATCAGGATCCACAACAGGGAGCTGCAGCAGCGTATGTTCAAGGCCCTCGGGTTTACCGATAAGGAGGCTGAAGAACAGTTCGGCTTTTTGATGAAAGCGTTTGAGTACGGCGCTCCCCCACACGGCGGTATTGCACTGGGCTTCGACAGGCTGGCAGCGCTCTTCGGCGGGTCGGAAACCATCAGGGACTATATCGCCTTCCCGAAGAACAATGCCGGACAGGATGTGATGATCGAGTCACCATCGCCTGTGTCGGAAGAGCAACTTGAGGAGCTGGGGATCAGGCTGGAGATAAAGGAATAGGAGCAGGAGTAGGAGTAGGAGTAGGAGCAGGAATAGGAATAGGAATAAGAATAAGAATAGGGGTGGTGGAAGAACAATTTGTTGTTTTTGGATGTTAGTATTTTGATGAAGTATTTTCTGACCATAGGGCTTATTCTCATTGTTACAGTTGTGATGGGGCAGTCCTTTGCACCAGACAGGATCAAGGATGTTAATGATAAGGGCAAGGAAGGTTCGATGGTGGCCCTGAAAGGAGATGTAAGCACCGTTGAAAAGGATGTCCTGATCGAACTGAAAGATCAGACAGGTTCCATCAGGATTGACCTCAGCGGTATTGAAGATGTTGAAGTGAGGAAAGATGATCATATTTCAGTGAATGGAAAGATCACTGTTTCTGAAAACGGTGAAAGAATAGTGAAAGCCTCTTATTTCCGTAAGCATTCTTATGTGAAGGATCCATCCCGGTGCTGTAAAACCACCCTCTGACAGGCATTCTGATTCAAGCCTTAAATATTCCTTAACTTGCTTACAATTGATTGTTTGTACTTTTGCACCAGATGAGCAAAAAAGAAGATCTTTCTGTTGAGGTGATGGCGCCTGTGGGGTCGTTTGAATCGCTGATGGCAGCCATCCATGGAGGTGCCGATTCTGTCTATTTCGGCATTGGCCACCTTAACATGAGATCGCGCTCTTCCAAAAATTTCACGCTCGACGACTTAAAGGAGATTGCCTCAAGATGCATGGAGAACAATGTGAAGACCTACATCACCCTGAATACAGTCATTTATGACCAAGAGATAGGGGAGATGCAGAAGATCGTTGATGCGGCGAAAGAAAGTGGTATCACTGCCATAATCGCCTCCGACCTTGCTGTTCTGGAATATGCCGGCCGGCAGGGTATGGAACTGCATATGTCGACCCAGACAAACATCACGAATATCGAGGCAGTCAAATTTTATTCGAAGTTTGCCGATGTGATGGTCACAGCCCGTGAGCTGAACCTCGAACAGGTGAAAAAGATCACTGAGGCGATAAGGGACCGGGAGATAAGAGGACCTTCAGGTGAACTGGTCAGAATTGAGGTGTTTGCTCACGGGGCGCTTTGCATGGCAGTATCGGGTAAATGCTACCTGAGCCTCGACAACCTGAACTATTCAGCCAACCGGGGCGCCTGCCTGCAGCTATGCCGCAGGCCTTACAAGGTTACTGATACCGACGGGGAGGTGGAACTTGAGGTCGACAATGAATATATCATGTCGCCCAAAGACCTGAAAACCATTGATTTTCTTGATAAAATAATCGATGCCGGGGTCAGGGTGCTGAAGATTGAAGGCCGTGGACGGTCGCCTGATTATGTCAAAACGGTTACCCGTTGCTACCGCGAAGCCGCTGATGCCTGCCTTGACGGAACTTACAGCAGGGAAAAGGTAAAAGAATGGGACCGGAGGCTTGAAACCGTTTATAACCGGGGATTCTGGGATGGTTACTATCTCGGGAGGAAAACGGGCGAGTGGTCGGAAGAATACGGATCGAAAGCCACCCTGAAAAAGCTGTACCTGGGGAAGGTCAACAATTATTATTCAAAACTGAAAGTGGCCGAGATAAAAATGGAAACAAACGAAATGCAGGTAGGCGACGATATCCTCATAATAGGTCCTACAACAGGTGTTCACGAAGAAAAAGTGAAAGAGATCAGGGTCGATCTTAAGAACACTGAAAAAACAACCAAAGGTGAGGTTTGTTCCATACCTGTAGCGGGGCCGGTGCGCAGGTCTGACAAAGTATATAAGCTTGTGCCAGCCGAAACGGTAAAGAAACAGGAGTATTCCAATGGCTGATTTCAATTTCCACACCCACTCATACTTTTGCGATGGATCAGACGAACCGGAAGAATATGTAAAGGCGGCTCTTGACCTGGGATTCCATTCACTGGGATTTTCGAGCCATGCACCGGTTCCGTTCAGGAATTCTTTTGCAATTGGATCCAACGACCGCCTTATTGAATATTGCCACTGTGTCAGGGAGCTGCAAGGAAGATATGCAGATGAGATCAACCTTTATCTTTCACTGGAAATAGATTTCATACCGGGGCTTATGCCCGAATTCTCAGATCTGAAGGAGGGTTGCAGCCTGGATTATACTGTGGGCTCGGTACATCTTGTTAAGAAGGAGGGTACTGATGACCTCTGGTTCATCGACGGGCCGAAGGATGCGATATATGACGAAGGATTAAGGCACAGCTTTAACGGGGATATAAAACAAGGCATAAAAGCCTACTACCGCCAGATCAACCAGATGGTGGAAACCCAGGAACCGGATATCATCGGGCACATTGATAAGGTTAAGATGCACAATAAGGGAAGATATTTCAGCGAGGATGAACAATGGTACTGCGACCTGGTTGATGAAACACTCGATGTTGTGAGTAAAAGCGGTTCTATAATAGAGGTCAACACCCGTGGTGTGTATAAAAAGAGATCGGATAGCTTCTTCCCCGGCAGGGAAGTGTTGAAAAAGATCCGTACGCTGAGAATACCCATAACCATAAGTTCCGATGCACACAAGCCGGGGGAGCTGAACGGATATTACCCGGAAGCGAAAAAGCTCTTGAAGGATTTAGGTTTCAGGGAGCTGATGATTTTCAACGGTGAAGGCTGGCAACCCGAAGAGCTTATTTAGAGTTTAGATGATGCTGAATTTATTGGCTGTTGGATCATATTCTTATAATTATTAAAGTACAAGGCATCCCCCTTCACGGTTAACTCCTCACTTTTCAGATAAACATCTAAACTCTAAGCTCTAAACTCTCAACTCTTAATATACTTCATCGGGTAATGCTCAATGTTTGCTTCGAGGAATTTATCGCCTGTGATCCCGAAACCGTGGCGGAGGTAAAAACTGACTACCCTGGCCTGGGCGTGGAGATAGATCTTTTTATTCGTGGGAAGGATGTCATCCATAACGGCTTTCAGGATCAGCGCACCGAGTCCTTTGTTCCGTGAGCCCTTCACTGTGGCAAATCGTTCGAGCTTGATGCCGTCGGGGGTTTCCCTCCACCTGGCAGTGGCTTTCGGTATTCTGTTTGAAATAAGCAGGTAATGGGTTGCCTGGTGTTCGTTTTCTATTTCGATGGCAGGGTCTACGTTCTGTTCCTCGATAAAGACATCTTTTCTTATCTGAAGGGCTTTTTCATAAAGATCGGGTCTTTCTGAAGTCTTGAAGCTGTATATGCTTATTTTTTCCATCAGGCTGGATCGTAGGCCCATTTCAACAGGATGGCGCCCCAGGTGAAGCCGCCTCCGAATGCTGAGAGCACAAGGTTATCGCCTTTCCTGAGCTGGTTTTCCCACTCCCAGAGGCAAAGGGGTATTGTGGCCGATGTTGTGTTGCCGTACCTGTCGATGTTTATCATCACCTGCTCTTTTTTAATGCCCATCCTACGTGCAGTGGCCTCGATGATACGGAGGTTGGCCTGGTGGGGGACCAGCCAGTTTATATCTTCCGACTCCAGATTGTTCTTTTTCATGATCTCCACCGAAATATCGGCCATGCCAATCACTGCAAATTTAAAAACCTGCTGCCCTTCCTGGTAAATGTAATGTTCTCCCTGGTCAACTGTTTCATGGGATGCCGGCTTGACGGAGCCGCCGCCTTTCTGGTAAAGGTGCTTCCTGCCCGAACCGTCGGTTTTCAGGATGGCATCCATAATACCAACTTCTTCTGTTGTAGGTTCCAGCAAAACGGCTGACCCGGCATCACCGAAAAGCACACATGTGGCACGGTCGGTGTAGTCAACCATCATCGACATTTTTTCCGCGCCCACAACGATCACTTTTTTATGGGTGCCGGTTTCAATGAATTTGGCAGCTGCTTGCAAAGTGTAAATAAATCCTGAGCAGGCAGCATTGATATCAAAGCTCCAGGCATTTTTGATGCCTGCTTTTTCGGAAATGATGTTTGCTGTGGCCGGGAAGGCATAATCCGGGGTAACTGTGGCACAGATCAGCAATTCGATCTCCGAAGGGTCGGTGTTGGTCTTTTCCAGGAGCCCCTTTACGGCCC
>CAZXWD010000019.1:15223-22950 GCA_964644135.1 uncultured Bacteroidales bacterium
AATTCGATCTCCGAAGGGTCGGTGTTGGTCTTTTCCAGGAGCCCCTTTACGGCCCCGGCACCCAGGTCGGAGGTGCCTTTTCCTTTTTCCCTTAATATCCTTCTTTCTTTGATACCCGAACGTGTAGTGATCCACTCATCCGAGGTGTCTACCATTTTCTCAAGCTGTTTATTGGTAAGTACATAATCCGGCAGAAATCCCTGCACACCGGTTATGGCAGCTCTGATCTTTTCCATTCGCTAGTTTTATTGAGGGTACAAAAGTAGAAATTATTCATGGCAACAGAAGTATTGCCATTGAGGAGCATTTTTACGCCTGCCGGTACCAGGCAGGATATTATTTGAGGAGTATTTACATTCATAACAGTCTGTTAAAAAGAAAAAGCACCCTAAAAACCCCAGGGTGCGTGTGTATTTCACAATAAAGATGTGATTTCTCTTTTATCAACAAACTTGTTATCCTTCGAGCTTGCTCATTACGAGCTTGCCTTTATAGTAAAGGTCACCGTCGACATAATAAGCCCTGTGATAAACATGAACGGTGCCTGTTGTTGGGCATGTTGCCAGGGTAGGCTTGGACGCTTTGTAATGGGTCCTTCTCTTATCCCTTCTCGTTTTCGATGTTTTCCTCTTTGGATGAGCCATATCTGTAATTTTTTACTGTTTATTTCTTTTTAATTTCTTGAGGGCATTCCAGCGTGGGTCTGTCTTTCCTTCTTCCTGTTCCTTATGTTGATCGAGACGTTCCAGCGCATCAGGGTCGCACAGGCTGTTGCCGTTTTCGTCTTCGCCATGCACCCTTCGTGCCGGGATCATAAGGTGTATGAATTCAAAGAGGTAGTGCGACAGGTCGAATTCGTAAGAAGTATTGGGTATCACCACGAGATTTTCATCCTCCTCGAGCGATTCATCCCCAAACTTAACGATCAGTTCCTGGTTCCCTTCTATGGATTGATCGAACAATCCGTTGCACCTGTCGCAGGGGACCTCTACACTGCCTTTTATGTGCAGTGCGAAAATGAGCATGGTTTCCTGTTTTTCCATTATACAGTCAACCCTGACCACACCCCTGTCTATCTCTCCGTATTCAAAGTGTTCAAAGAACGGCCTTCCTATGTCGAATCTGAAATTATGTGATCCATCCTTAAGACCTGAGAAGCGGACCACGTATTCTTTCATAACATCCACAACCTTGCCCTCCTCAAATTTTGGGGTGCAAAGGTATTGTTTTTTTTCGAATAAGCAATAAATTGTAAGATCTATATTGCCAGGGGTAAGCCCAGGATTTTTAAAAGAGGACAAATATCGGACACTTATTGTTAATTAATTAACAATTATTAAATTTGCCAGTCCGATTTTGGATAAACCGCAAAAAACTTTACTACGATGTTCAACAGGATGATTGCTGCTATTCTGCCTTACATGCCTAAAGGGCTCGTCTGGCTTTTTTCGAAAAGATATATTGCAGGTAAAAAGATTGAAGATGCCATTCAGGCATCCAGGGAGCTCAACAGAGAGGGTATCATGGTGACAGTTGACTTACTGGGCGAGTTTATTAAAACGCTTGATGAAGCTGAGGATAATAAGAACGAGTACCTCAACATCATCGAAACTTTCGAGAAGGAGAATATCGACGGTAATTATTCACTGAAGCCAACTATGTTCGGCCTGTTGATCGACAAGGATGCGGCATACACTTACATCAGGGAAATAGTTGCTAAGGCTGCTTCCTACAACAACTTCGTAAGAGTTGACATGGAAGATTCCCAATGCGTGGATCTTGAGATCGAGTTATACAGAAAGTTGAAGAAGGAATTCCCGAAGAATTGCGGTCTTGTACTTCAGGCGTATCTGAAAAGGACCATGCAGGATTACAAGGACCTTATGGACCTGCACAGTGAGGAAGTCCCGTTGAATTACAGGCTTTGCAAGGGTATTTACGTTGAGCCCGAAGAGATCGCATACAAAAAATACGATGAGATAAACCAGAATTTCCTGAAGGGGATAGAGTTTATGTTCAGGAACGGAATATACGCTGCTATTGCCACGCACGACAAGCCTGTTATTGAGGGTGCGTATGAGCTTATCGAGAAGTACAATGTGCCTAACGACATGTACGAATTCCAGATGTTGTATGGTGTAACTCCCGAGCGCCGTCAATCTATCGTTGACGATGGTCACAGGATGAGGGTCTATGTCCCTTACGGTGAGCAGTGGTTTGCTTACTCAACCAGGCGCTTGAAGGAGAACCCAAAGATGGCATTTCATATTATTAAAGCGCTGTTTGTCAGGAATTAAGGAAGGGGTGTCTTCTAGATGTCTTCCGGATGACATCTGGATGACATCCTGGATGTCATCCCCACCATTTTTCCCCTGGCAACTCTTCACCAAGAAAGAAAGTCTGCCCGATTTTCGGTGTAACAACATCAGCCCTATTTTCTTCTGCATTCTTCAGCAAACGCTCAACAGGCTCCGTCCAGGGATGCAGTGAAAGACTGAACTTCCCCCAGTGTATGGGCAGCAGCACTTTTCCCTTAAGATCGAGATGAGCCCTTACGGTTTGCTCGGGCATCATATGGATATAAGGCCATGCTTCACCATATTGACCACATTCAAGTATGGTCAGGTCAAAGGGCCCGAATTTTTCCCCTATCTCCCTGAACCCCTCATAATAGCCCGAGTCACCTCCTATGAAAAGGTTGCCCGGCTTACTTTTTATTACAAAGGAAGCCCATAGTGTACTGAACCTGTTCCCCAGTCCGCGGCCGCTGAAATGCCTGGAAGGTGTTGCCGTAATGACCAGTCCGTTTCTTTCAGTTGTTTCCCACCAGTCGAGCTCAGTGATATGATCCTGTTCAATGCCCCATTTCTCTAAGTGTGCACCCACTCCAAGAGCTGTTATCACATGTTTGATCTTTCCTGAATCATGAAGCTCAAGAATGGTTTTATAATCAAGATGATCGTAATGATCGTGGGTGACCAGCAAAATATCTGTAGCTGGGAGATCTTCCGGAGAGTATGGGTTTTTGTACGGAAAGGCCGTTGGGCCTGAAAAGGAAAAGGGTGCTGCACGTTTGCTGAGGACAGGATCCACCAGTACCTTGATACCATTTATAGTGAGGATATATGTGGAATGCCCTAGCCAGGTAACCCCAACACTTTCAACAGGTTTTTTCAGCAATTCTTTATCTATTGGAAGATTGGGCAAGGGCTTTTCCGGCTTTCTCCTTTTGTCACCTTTTATGAAACTGGTTATAGCTTTGAACATTAGTTTCTTTGACGGATTCATATCGGTGTATACAGGGTTCTTGAATTTACCCCGGCTATAATTGGGGGAGGAGTGTATTCTCTTCAGCCTGTTACCGCGGATCTTGCCTCCAAATGAAGGATTGTTCAGCAGGAGTACAACTACCGTAACTAATGCGACGATAATAAGGATTACCAGTTTTATTTCAGGAGCCATATTGCGGATTGATATATGGATGACATCCTGGATGTCATCCTGCGGGGAATTGAACGCATAACCAAAGGTAAATGTTTTAGGATCAAATAAAAACAAGGGTGACATCCTGGATGTCATCCCTAAGGAAGAAAATAAAAAAGGCCGGGTGTCACCCGACCTCAAGCATCATACAGACCAGTTTACTAGTCTTATGAGCCACCGCTAAGTTCTTCCATATATTCTGCTACCTCATCAAAAGATCCTTTAACTACATCCTTGAATTCTTACATTTCTTCGTACACTTTGATCACTTTCCTGATCGGCCTGGCTGAAACCCATGATTACAAAAAAGAAGAAAGTAAGACTTAACAGAAAATGTTTTTTCATTCTATATAAATTAAACTAATAATTCGTAAAAATATGCACATAACATACTGAAGTAGAATAATTTAACATTTGATTAACAATTTTATTATCCAATAAACAATCAGGTTGCAGCTTCAACGGGAATCAGCTTTGATATGGATCTGTCTTCTGTATGGAATATATTTCGGAGAGCTTTGCAGTTTATTTCAGGATCTCCCTGATATTGGAAAAGTCTTCGTAGGGGCCATCAACAATATACCGGTTGGCGAGCCAGGAGGGTATGCTTCCCGAAGGTTCGGCATGCATTCGTAAATGAACCTGTAAGGTATCGTCCTTTAAATGTTTGACGTTCCACTTACCCTGTGTTTTCCTGATCCTTACATATCCTCTTTTTTCTTCCAGGTAACCGGGCAATGCATTCACAAAAATTTCCAGAAGATCCTGCTTAGTATTCCTCCTGATACTGACTGCAATAATGGCATCGCGGTCTTTTACCGGCCAGGGCACGTCGGTGGTCATGTAATAGATAAGTGTTGTGTCAGAGGCCTCAAGAAGCCGGGCCGTTTCAACATTTGAGTAGACATCAGGATAATCTTCAACATTCATGATTATGCCTTTGAAATCATCAAGCGTGCCATGCATAATGGCTTCGGCTTTGTATTCCTTGAAGCTCGATCCTTCAGGCTTCCTGGTGTATACTTTGATCCCCTCTTCGTCTTTTTCGAGTACCCATTCAACCTGTGACGAAACTCCCAGGGCAATTACTGTCAATAAAAGTGAAATAATGAGTCTCATAGCTTTTTCAAAGATACGATATTGGATTTCAACCAAAGCAATATAAGAACACTTTAAGTCATTACTGATCTTTATTTACCTGGATATTTTATTGTTATCCGGCCAGAATTAAAAATCTTATCCTATCTTTGCGCCAAATTTTCAAATCCATTTTCAGCACACTATGAGTGAACAGATCAAAGGCAGAATTGCACAAATCATTGGTCCGGTAGTGGACGTTGCTTTTGAAGATAAGGATCATCTTCCCGATATTTACGATGCCCTTCAAGTCACGAACAACAAGGGTGAAATAATCGTTCTTGAATGCCAGCAGGATATAGGTGAGTTTACCATAAGGACAGTAGCTATGGACTCGACCGATGGGTTAAGCAGGGGCATGGATGTTGTTTCAACAGGGCAGCCAATTACGATGCCGGCAACAGAGGAGATCAGGGGGCGCCTTTTCAATGTAATCGGCGATCCGATCGATGGACTTGGGAAAGTATCCAGGGAAAAAAACTACCCGATTCACCGCGAACCGCCAAAGTTTGACCAGCTTACAACCACCCAGGAAGTGCTTTATACGGGGATCAAAGTGATCGACCTGATCGAGCCTTACTCAAAAGGGGGTAAAATTGGCCTTTTCGGAGGTGCAGGTGTGGGGAAGACCGTGATCATCATGGAGCTCATCAACAACATTGCAAAGCAGTATTCAGGGCTTTCAGTATTCGGCGGAGTTGGCGAACGTACACGTGAAGGAAACGACCTTCTGAGGGAGATGATCGAATCGGGTGTTATAAGATATGGCGATGCTTTCCTTGAAGACATGGAACAGGGAGGCTGGGACCTCAGCAAGGTTGACCATAAAAAGCTGGCTGAATCACAGGCAACGCTTGTTTTCGGGCAGATGAACGAACCACCGGGTGCCCGTGCCAGGGTTGCCCTCTCAGGGTTGACCCTTGCGGAGTACTTCCGTGACGGAGATGAAAAATCTGATGGGCGTGACATACTTTTCTTTATAGATAACATATTCCGTTTTACCCAGGCAGGTTCAGAGGTGTCAGCACTACTGGGCCGTATGCCTTCTGCTGTAGGCTATCAGCCGACCCTTGCAACTGAAATGGGAATGATGCAGGAAAGGATCACATCGACAAAAAGAGGATCCATTACTTCGGTTCAGGCTGTTTATGTCCCTGCCGATGATCTCACCGACCCGGCGCCTGCAACCACCTTTGCTCACCTTGATGCCACAACGGTACTTAACCGTAAGATTTTTGAGATAGGGATCTATCCCGCAGTTGACCCGCTCGATTCAACCTCCAGGATACTTACACCTGATGTTGTTGGTGAAGAGCATTATAAGTGTACACAACGGGTTAAAGAGTTGCTCCAGCGCTATAAGGATCTTCAGGATATCATCGCCATCCTTGGGATGGATGAGCTTTCTGATGAGGACAAGGAAGTTGTCCACCGCGCCAGAAGGGTGCAGAGATTCCTGTCACAGCCTTTCCATGTTGCTGAGCAGTTTACAGGCCTTGAGGGAAAAGTTGTTTCGATCGAGGATACCATAAAGGGCTTCAACATGATAATGGACGGTGAAGTGGACGAATATCCCGAAGCTGCCTTTAACCTTGTAGGTACCATAGATGAAGCCATCGAAAAAGGCAAGCGCCTTCTGGATGAAGGAAATGATTAAGAAGAAAAAGTTTTGAGTGAATATCCATGAAACTCGAGATCATCACACCGGAAAAAACCCTTTACGAAGGTGAAGTCAGCCTGGTGCAACTTCCGGGGATCGACGGATCTTTCGAAATACTGAACAACCATGCCCCGCTTATTTCTGTGCTCAAAAAAGGGAAGATAAAGATAAAGGATGAGCAGGAAAAGCTTCAGTATTTTGAAGTGAAAGGCGGTGTGATAGAAGTGATGAAGAACAAGGTCCTGGTTCTGGCGGAGTAATATTTTCTTATTTTTTCCTCCAAGATCCACTCTTACCGTTTACCAATAAAAAGCCAACAGCTAAAAGCCAACAGCCGTCAGCTAACTTATATTGATTCTACTTTCCCGTTTTAGTATATTTATCTCTTCAGGTCTTAAACTGCCATTTTATGAGTTTCTGGAATTACATAACAGGAAAGAAGAGTGATCAGGAACGCTTACGGTATGTTGTTAAGGGCTCATCAGGTGATTATAATGTAACATTCAAATGCAGCGGGGATTGTGACCCTGTTCACGAAGAGCATATCCCCAGGGGATGGAAGCGGACGTTTTCGGCCCGGGCGGGCGATTATTACTATGTTTCGGCCCAGTCGAACAGCCCGGAATCCAAAGTCGAGCTAAGGGTTTACCAGAACGGGAAACTTTTCAAGAAGGTGGAGAAGGAAGGGGATTATCCGCTGGCAACCATTTCAGGTTGTGTTTGCTGAACTATTTATCGTTACAGTAATACTTGATGGCTTCAACAGCATTTAGCGAACCCAGGTTTCTGGCCTTATACCAGTCGGTGCATGCAGTGGATGTATCGCCTGACATGAAGTATGCCAGCGCCCGGTTATAATAAGCCTCCTTATTGTTCGGGTCTATCTCAATGGCCTTGTTGAAATCGTTTATGGCACCCCTTAAGTCTTGCATCCTACCCTTAGCCAGTCCTCGGTTGTAATACGCTTTTGAATAATGCGGCGCTCTTTCTATCGATTTGTTATATTCTTCGATGGCACCTTCAAAATTATTGTTGAAATACTTGATCATTCCTTTGTAAAGAAATGAAGAGCTGTCATTGGGATTAAGTTCGACCGATTTATCAAAATCAGCTTCAGCCTCAGAATACATTTCGAGGTAATAATAGGCAAATCCCCTGTTATAATAGGCCCGGCTGTTATCAGGGTCAATCTGAAGCACCTGGTCGAAGTCGCGGATGGAAGCAAGGTACTCATTGCGTTTCAGTTTCCGAACCCCCTGGTCGAACATCCCGCGGACTTTCCGGCGGTTTTCGAGCTCAACAGGATCCGGACCTTCACTTTCCGGCTTTATCCTGGATATCAGATCCTCTTTCGGAGGTTCTGAAGGAGGTTCAGGTGTTGTGGTATCACCTTCCGGCTTGTCTTTTGTTACAGGTTTCATGACAAGTTCCGGCTTGTTGTAGTCGG
>CAZXWD010000019.1:23050-24965 GCA_964644135.1 uncultured Bacteroidales bacterium
GAAAGGTGCCCCTGCACCATTTCCCAAACGCCTTCATTTTTCTCCAGCACACCGGTAAACCTGATACCTTCGAAACTCATTGCTTCACCGCGGTAAATGAAGTTGTAGTTAAGAGTTTCGGAAAACCAGGCAGTATTCCCGGTTGAATTGATATTGATTGACTGGTCGAGCACCGAAATATAAGTATCTTCAAATTCATCGAACTGATGCTGAATGGCACTTTTTATCTGGCTCCAGCCTTTGTACTTTTCATCACCGTCGGTCCCAAGCAACACTATGTCCTCGTCAGCAGCCCATATCTGTTCTATCAGGCTGAAGTCCTGGTTTTCATTAGCCAGGACATACTTTTCAAGGACATTTTCCACGGCTGCCTTCTCTGCACCGATATCAACCTCTTTTTGTTCTTCCCGGCAGGAAAACAGGATGAACATGCATAATGAAACAAATAAGATGAAATATTTTTTCATGGCTGTAATTTTTTTTGATTGATCATTACCCGGAAAGTGAAATTACAAATTTTTTACGGCGAAGGAAAGTTTTGAAGGCTAAAATATACTTCGATTTATTATATGATCTGAATGAATCATATCTAATAAAAATATATTTATATATATTTACAATTAAATAAACCCAATTCCTTCTGTAATTCAGTAATTATTAGTAAACTTGCAGCCGAATTTTCAGGAGTCGGTATTCAAATTTGTTTATTGAATGGCAAATACCCGAAAAGGCAGAATTTCAGGCAAATACATCATAGTTTTCATTGCAGCTTTTTTTTGGTTGTTGGCGGGGAACACCTACGCTGCCGGCAATAAAAGTGGTTCGGAACACCACAGCAGTGAGAAGGAGGAGTTCAATGCCGGGAGGATGATCATTGATCATATTATCGACTCCCACGAGTGGCATATTATGGACTGGGGCGATAAGCATATCTCTGTCCCGCTTCCCGTGATACTATGGTATGATGGCAAATTGCATGTTTTCATGTCAAGCAAATTTGATCATGGGTACTCCTCCTATAAAGGGTTCAAGCTTGCCAAGGAAGGTGAATACAAGGGAAGGATAGTCAGGGTAAAAGAGGGCACCATGGAGATGGATCCCAATTCCCCTTTGCCACTTGATTTTTCCATTACGAAGAACGTCTTTGCCATTTTTGTAAGCGTAATCATCCTTTCACTGATATTTATTTCTTTAGGCAATGCCTATAAAAGAAGAAAGGGTAAGGCGCCAACAGGATTTCAGAACCTGGTGGAGCCACTGATCATTTTCCTGAGGGACGAGGTGGCCAAAGCCGCAATAGGTGAGAAGAAGTACGAAAAGTTTTTGCCTTATCTGCTCACATTGTTCTTCTTTATTTTCTTCAACAACCTGCTCGGCCTGGTGCCGATATTTCCGGGAGGCGCAAATGTTACGGGTAATCTTGCCGTAACAGGCATTATGGCGCTATTCACTTTTGTCATCACCAGTGTGAGCGGAAATAAGTCATACTGGCAACATATTTTCAATACACCGGGAGTGCCCTGGTGGCTGAAGGTACCCATACCTCTCATGCCGTTAATTGAGTTCCTTGGGATCTTCATAAAGCCTTTTGTCCTGATGGTTCGTCTTTTTGCTAACATTACCGCCGGGCATATCATTGTGCTGGGCTTTATGAGCCTGATCTTTATCTTTGGCAATATGTCGCCGGGTGCCGGTTACGGGATTGCCCCGTTATCTATAGCTTTCGGCATATTTATGCTTCTGCTCGAGCTGCTTGTTGCCTTTATCCAGGCATTCGTGTTTACGCTTTTATCGGCCCTGTATTTTGGGATGGCAACAGAAGAACATCATTGATAATAAACCTTGATTACTAACATATAAAACTTAACGAAATGGAGTTATTGACAATTTTACTGCAAGCAGCAGCCGACCTCGG
>CAZXWD010000019.1:25065-31411 GCA_964644135.1 uncultured Bacteroidales bacterium
CCGGCGGTCCCGGCGGTTGGCCGGGATTACGCCGGTTTATTTAAAAGGATCTGAAAAATGGAACTGATACAACCTGGCTTAGGACTTATTTTCTGGATGATAATTTCATTCGGGGCGGTACTCTTTATCCTTGGCAAATATGCATGGCCGGCCATAACCAAAGGCCTCAAGGAAAGGGAAGAATCCATCAGCGATGCCCTTGCCCTGGCCGACAAGGCAAGGGAAGAGATGGCCAAGCTGAAAGCCGACAATGAAGAGCTTATCAGGCAGGCAAAAGATGAAAGGGATGCCATACTTTCAGAAGCCCGGAAAGTAAAAAAGAAGATCATTGAAGAATCGAAGGACAGGGCAAACATAGAAGCATCACGGATCATCGAGAGTGCCAAAGAACGGATCGAAAATGAAAAGAAGGCCGCTATGATCGACCTTAAAAATGAGATCGGCAATCTTTCGATCGACATAGCAGAAAAGGTCCTGAAGGCTGAACTCAGCCAGAAAGGAAAGCATGAAGAACTTATCCGCAAGCTGGTGGATGAGGTAGGAAAAAACTAAAGGATTGACATGCAGTATTCCTTGATATCGAAAAGATACGCCCAGGCATTGCTCGAGCTCACCCTCGAAATGAACATACTCGATAAGGTGAAGGAAGACATGGAGCTTATTATCCGCCTTTGCGAAAGCGACAGGGAATTCCAGCTTTTCCTCAGAAGCCCCGTGATAAAACCCGATATGAAGGTCAAAGTGCTGGAAGGGATATTCAAGGGAAAAGTGGAAGACCTGACCGTAAAGTTCATTAACCTGATCGCCAGGCACCGCAGGGAGAAGATCCTTGAGCAGATAGCAAACCAGTTCATCATCCTCTACAAAGAGCACAATAATATAATTACAACCCGCCTCACTACGGCAGTGGAAATATCTGATGAACTGAAAAAAGAGATCATCAGCCTGATGCATGAATATACTGATGGAAACATTGAACTGCAGGAGGAAATTGATGAAGACCTGATCGGCGGATTTATTCTCAGATTTGAAGACAAGCAATTTGATTCAAGCCTGAGAAACAGGATCAAACAATTAAGAAAAGAATTTGAAGACAACTTGTACATAAAGAATTTTTAAACAGTAATAGATTATGGCAGAGATCAAACCCGGTGAAGTAACTTCGATATTGCGGCAGCAGCTCTCAGGCTTCAAAGAAGAGAAAAAGCTCGAGGAGGTTGGTACTGTTCTGCAGATTGGCGACGGGATTGCACGTGCATACGGAATGACCAATGCTCAGGCCGGGGAGCTCGTGGAGTTTCCCAAGACCGGGCTCATTGGCATTGTATTGAACCTGGAAGAGGACAATGTAGGGATAGTTCTCCTGGGAGAGGCGGATGAGATCCATGAAGGGGATGAAGTGCGCAGGACAAAGAGGATCGCTTCGATCATGGCCGGTGAAAGTATGCTCGGAAGGGTCATCAATACCCTTGGTGAACCTATTGACGGTAAAGGGGATATAACCGGCGAACGTTTTGAAATGCCCCTGGAAAGAAAAGCTCCCGGTGTTATTTACCGCCAGCCGGTAAACCAGCCCCTTCAAACAGGGATAAAGGCCATTGATGCTATGATCCCGATCGGCCGTGGACAGCGTGAGTTGATCATCGGCGACCGCCAGACGGGTAAGTCATCCATCGCGGTCGATACCATCATAAACCAGAAGGAATTTTACGACAAAGGTGAGCCTGTTTATTGTATTTACGTGGCTATTGGCCAGAAAGGATCGACTGTTGCCAATATTGTAAAAACCCTCGAGGATCACGGGGCAATGCCATACACAACAGTGATCTCGGCTACGGCATCCGACCCGGCAGCCATGCAGTTCTATGCACCTTTTGCCGGAGCAGCGCTTGGAGAATTTTTCAGGGATACCGGCAGGGATTCACTGGTGATATACGACGACCTTTCGAAACAAGCCGTGGCCTACCGTGAGGTTTCACTCCTGCTTAGAAGGCCTCCCGGCAGGGAAGCATACCCGGGTGATGTATTCTATCTGCACTCAAGGCTGCTCGAAAGGGCAGCAAGGATCATCTCCTCCGACAAGATCGCACAAAAAATGAACGACCTGCCCGAAAGCATTAAGGATAAAGTGAAGGGAGGGGGATCACTTACTGCATTGCCGATCATCGAAACCCAGGCCGGTGATGTTTCGGCCTATATCCCGACAAATGTGATCTCCATTACCGACGGCCAGATCTTCCTGGAAACAAGCCTTTTCAATTCAGGTATCCGCCCTGCTATCAACGTTGGGGTATCGGTTTCAAGGGTGGGAGGATCGGCCCAGATCAAGTCGATGAAAAAAATTGCCGGCACCCTCAAGCTCGACCAGGCTCAGTTCAGGGAGCTGGAAGCCTTTGCCAAATTTGGTTCCGACCTGGACAAATCTACCATGTCGGTACTTGATAAAGGAAGGCGGAATGTTGAGATCCTGAAACAAAACCTGCACGAAACCATGCCGGTTGAAAAGCAGGTCGCCATCATTTTCGTGGGGACAAGGAACCTGCTGAGAAAAGTTCCTGTTAAAAGTGTTAAGGACTTTGAGGCTGAATTCCTGCATTACATGGAAGAAAACCACCAACGGACACTGAACGAGCTGAAGGAAGGAAAGCTTTCTGACGAAACTGCAAAGCTCCTGGAAGTGACAGCGAAGGATATAGCGCGCAAATACGAGAAGTAATAATTAAAAAAGGTCTCAGGACGTGCCTAATTTAAAGGAAGTAAGGACAAGGATAACATCTGTTAAATCAACACAGCAGATCACCAGTGCCATGAAGCTGGTGGCAGCTTCAAAGTTGAGGAGGGCCCAGACTGCTATTCAAAAGCTCAGACCTTATGCCGAGAAGCTCCTGGAAATACTACAAAACCTCAGCAGTTCGATCGAAAGCCTGGAAGAAGCGGTTTACGTTGAAGAAAGGCCGGTCGAGAAGTCAATGCTGATAGTTGTGACCTCTAACAGGGGCCTTTGCGGGCCTTTCAACGGCAATGTTATAAGAAGGACGAAGAAGTATATAAGTGAAACCTATCCGGAATTGAACAGTAAAGGGAATCTTGATCTTTTCTGCATAGGTAAGAAGGGTTCTGATCATTTCAATAAAAGCAATTTCAACGTTGCCAGGGTCAATAACGAGATCTTTGACGAACTGACCTTTGAAAATGTTACTGAAATTGCAGAAGATTTGATGAGGCAATTCAAGAGTAAGGAGTACGATAAAATAGAGATCATCTACAACAAGTTTGTAAATGCCGCTGTTCAGGAACTTACTATTGAGCAGTATCTCCCCCTCATTCCCCCTGAGGCTGAGGAAAAGCATGGAAAGGAAGAAATCACTGATTTTATTTTTGAGCCCGGAAAAGAGGAGATCATCACAGAATTGTTGCCAAAAACACTCAGGATACAGCTTTACAAGGCCCTGATCGATTCTTTTGCTTCTGAGCAGGGAGCAAGGATGACTGCGATGCACCAGGCAACAGAGAATGCCAAGGAGATCCTGCGTGATCTTCAGCTCAGCTATAACAAGGCCCGCCAGGCTGCCATCACTAAAGAACTGCTTGAAATCGTCAGCGGAGCTGAAGCTCTCAGGGGTTAACCTCAGGTTTACGTCATTGTATTGATCACAATATCTTAACGTTCCCGTAAGATATCCGGGAAACAATCAAAAAATATATTTGTTAGAATTATAAACTGACTTAAAAATTAAAATTATGATTTCTGAAACCATTCAAAAAGAGTTGAACAAACAGATCCAGAGAGAAGAACATTCATCCAGGCTTTACCTTGCAATGGCTTGCTGGTGTGAAGACAGGGGATACCAGGGTGCGGCTGATTTCCTTTATGACCATTCGGATGAAGAGCGTATGCACCAGCTTAAGATGATCCATTTCCTGAACGACAGGGGCGGTTCAACCCAGTTGATGGAAATGGAGAATATCGACCTGAAATTTGATTCACTGCTTGAATTATTCGAAGAGGTGCTTAAACACGAACAGTATATTTCGAAAAGCATCAATGAGATCTATGACGTTTGCCTCAAGGAGAAGGATTATACAACCGGGAATTTCCTGCACTGGTATATTGAAGAACAGATCGAAGAAGAGTCGCTTGTCAACACTGTACTGGATAAGATGAGACTTGCCGGTGATGAAAAGGCCGGATTGTTCCATATCGATAAAGAACTTGCCAGCCTTGCAGCCGCAGAAGCCGAAGGAGAAGAGGAGTAGGAGGAGGAATAGGAACAGGAACAGGATTAGGAGTAGGAGTAGGAGTAGGAGTAAGAGTAAGAGTAAGAGTAAGATTAAGAGTAGGGTTAGGAGTTGGGATAACCGTGTCAATAAACTTTTCGGGGAAGTATAAATAATTAAGTTAGTACCAGCCCACTGGCTTTGCCCTCCCCCTCCATACTTGTAGGGAGGGGGATTGAGGGGGAGGGTACGGAAGTAGGAATAAGTTAGGTTCTGGTTATTTTATCGACCAGTTCGTTGTACCATTCCCTTCCGTATTTCCTTACAAGAGCCTCTTCCAGAAAAATATACAGGGGCAGGCCCAAACGCTTGCCCTTTTTCAATGCCGGTTTGCAGACACCCCATTTATGATAGTTTACAGCATCGAAAGATCCGTGATCAGTTATCCGTACAGGATAGAGGTGGCATGAAACAGGCTTTCTCAAGGTTGTTTTACCTTTCTCAAAGGCTTTTTCAATGGTGCAATAAGCAATTTCTTTATCATCAAAGGCTGCAAAAGCACATTCGACCCCATTGACCAGTGGAGTGACAAAATTCCCTTCTGAATCATAGTCGAAAACACCTGAATCTTCAACTGATTTCCGGCCTCTTCCGGTCATATAGAGCTTAATTTTATCCAGGTCATCTTCAAGAATGGAGATCTCCTGCTCTTCGAGCGGGGCTCCGGCATCGCCGGCCACACAGCAGCCACCCAGGCATTTCGGCAGGTCGCAGCAAAAGAATACCTCCTTCAACTCTTCCGAGACAATTGTATCTTTAACAGGTATCATGAGTGCAAAAGTACACTATATCCCTAACTCACAGATGTACCCACCCCCTAAATCCCCCTCCCTGCCAGCAGGGAGGGGGACCGAGGGGGAGGGTAAAGGAATGATTGTATGGAATAGAACAATTAGCTATTATACTTAAAATTTCGTAAAGCAATTTTCTGATAAATGTTTAGCTTAGCAACCCAAATCAATCCATTAACATGCTGATCATAGGAATAGCCGGAGGGTCAGGATCGGGCAAAACGACAGTCGTTAACAAGATCATCGAGAAGTTACCTGAGAGCACAGTTTCGGTGGTATACCAGGATGCCTATTACTGGGATAACAGCCATTTGTCGCCAGAAGAGAAGAAACTCATAAACTTCGACCATCCTGACTCGATAGAATGGGAACTGCTGGTAAGGCAGCTAAATGCTCTGGCAGCGGGCAACGTAATTAAAATGCCCACTTACAGTTATACAGATTGTGCAAGGCTTGATGAGACCATTGAAGTGGTCCCGCGGAGAGTGATCATTGTTGAGGGAATTCTTATTTACACCTTCAAGCCTCTGCTCGACAAGTTCAACATTAAGGTTTATGTTGATGCAGAAGCCGACGACCGCCTTCAGCGAATCATCAGGAGGGATATAATAGAGAGGGGCAGGGACGTGGAATCTGTCCTGAGCCACTACAACACTTTCGTAAAGGCCATGCACGTGCAGTTTATTGAACCGACAAAACGGGTGGCTGATATCATTATTCCCCAGGGCGGTGAAAATGAGGTGGGTATCGACATTCTTGCTTCCAGGATCAGGATGAACCTCTGATCACGTTTCAAGAAGCTTGATTATATTCTTGTTGGTTGAGAGCACCTCTTCCAGTACTTCGAGAAGTTTTTCATAATCAAGGGCCATTTTCTTCACATCGTCCGAAAGCTTTTCGGAATTTTCCATCCTGAATTTATGGAATTGCTTGAACCCTTCGAGTATGCTGGCCATATCATCAGACCTCTTCCTGAACTGCTCTATCTTTTTTCTGTGGTCCTGAAGTGATTCCATAAGGATTTCCTGTACCTGTGAATTGCCAATATTCTCACTTTCGTTAATCCCTTCCATCTTGTCCATAACACTGTTCTTAAGCGCCAGGTCCTCTTCGATCAGCTCGCTAAGTTCAATGTTAAAAAAATTGCCAATTCTGCTGAGATTTTTCATGTTGGGCTCAGCAATGCCTTTCTCATAAGATGCGATATTGCCCCTGTTCAGGCCTATTTTCCTTGCAAATTCTTCCTGGCTGAGGTTGTGTTCTTTACGCAGGTATTT
>CAZXWD010000019.1:31511-42093 GCA_964644135.1 uncultured Bacteroidales bacterium
GTGGAGTTCATTTCAGTGGAAGGCACCTGGGGCACTGGTATAATCAAGGCAACAGAAGAGATAAAGCCTTATCTGCTGATGCTGGAGCACAATGAAAAAAAGCTGATTGAGAAAATTCTGGGAGAGACTAATACAGAAATAGTACACAGTGTTGACTGTCCGGTTTGGATCGTTCCGAAAGATAAGCCCTTAAGTAAACCATCGGGCATATCATTTGTTACCAATCATACGGAAGGAGACCTGGAGGTATTGGAAGAGCTCATCGAGCTTAATAAGCGTATTGATGCCCAGATGCACCTGCTGCATATTGTGGGGGACAATGAATTTGAATCTTCACTTAAGGTCGAAGGTTTTAAAGCAATTATTGATAAGGAGCTGGGTAAAATCACTCTGAATCACCTGAAGCTGAAAGAAGATAATATGAAGGATGAGATAGGCAATGTTGTTGAAGAGCACGGGATCGACCTCCTTGTTGTACACAATGAAAGCGAGGGCTTCATGAACCGGTTTTTCACCCGCTCATCCATTGAGAAACTGACCGATTCGGTTGACATACCATTTGTAATATATTAACAGTACAAAAGAATCCATGAAAAAAAGACAAGTTAGAAATATACTGAAGAATGAAGTAAAAAAAGACATCCTTGATTTCCTGATGACCGAGGACGGGGCTTATTTTGGTGATCTGGTGATGAATATGGACCAAACCCAGATCAACATACTTGAGCACCTTATCGAGCTGAAGAAAATGGGCTGGATCTATAAGGACAAAGGTGGCGGAAGGTTCAGGATCAATGAAGAGTACTTCAGCAAAAGAAAGATCCATGACGGCACCGGGCTTAAGGGCAGGGAGAAATCGATCATTGATGAACTGAACAGTTTTGCCGAGGCAACCAGGTCGAAGGAAGGTGATGCTGATAATGAGATTGCCATAAATAAGCTGGCCCCGGGTGAGCAGAAGGTAGAACAGAACAAGAGGAAAAAAAAGAAATGAGCCTGTAATGGATCAGGAATCGGGAACGAGTTTGCCAAATCTGCGGCTCAGCTCTTCAAGTTCCCTTTTATTCCCGGTTTCACTGTAAATTGCCATTAGTTTTACAATTGCAGCCTTGTTATAAGGCTCCAGCCGGATAACTATTTTGTACAGTGGCACTGCCTTTTTATAATCCCTGCTGGAAGCGTAATAATCGGCCAGTTCCATCATGTTTTCAGGGAGGTCCCCTTGTGATACGAGTATGTTGATGTATTCCGTCATTGCCTGGCTGAATCCCATTTTGACAGGTCCTGGCAGCTCTTCCATCTTCACTTTCGAAGCGGCAGAGAGCGCCGCAAAGCGGATAGACCTCTCTTCGTCGTCCATCAGCGGGAAGGCAAGTTCGAATGATTTCACAGGGACAACTTTCCCGGCGGCTATTGCAGCAGCGTAACGCATTAGGGGGCTCTTTTCGGCCCTGCCCGACCTGATCAGTTCTTCAAAAACAACAGAATTCCGGTAGGGAAGGGCAGCCAGTGCCGATGCCCTCGCAAAGGTATTCAGGGTTGTATCCTTTATAAACACACTTAATTCATCAATGACATCCTCTTTTCCTTCCCAGAGGGCTTGAAAGATATGGGCGTAGGCTTTATCGCTGAAGATCTCTTTTCCATACCACTCTTCCATAAAGGCAATTGCCCAGCCGGCATCTTCTTCATTATGACATTTGTTGCAGGCGTTTGGTGATCCGGTACTTAAGGTGAGGTCGGGTCGGGGGACACGGATAAAGTGATCGGCCCTTTCATCGATACCGAAAAGCGTAACCGAAGGCATATGGCAACCCGTACAGCTACCCCCTTCTTCATCAGGGTCGTGGAAATGGTGCTCATAGGAGTTGTATTTCCCGGGGGAGTGGCATTTTGAGCAGAGGTCATTACCCTTTGCCCTGAGTGTTCCCGAATGTGCATCATGGCAATCGAGGCAGGTTACACCGGCCTCAAACATCTTGCTTTGCACGAAGGAGCCGTAGGAATAGGCCTGGCCCTTTACACCGCCATCAGGATAATACAGTTTTTCGTTGAGGAAGGAAGGCAGAAAATCGTCCCAGTAGCTGAAAGCATGATCTTGGGTTGAAACAACTTCCCGTCGTACAGAATGGCACCTTGCACAGAGGTTGATCCCAGCTTCCCTGGCAGGGGAATTGTCAACAAAGGCGTTACCGGTTGAAGGGCTGATCTTCCATTCATTATACCGGGGATCCATTTTGAAAGGTAAACCCATTAAGTCGCCGGGACCGGGAGGTTCCTCCTCCCTGTCGGCCGCATTGGCCCAACGGATATGGTTGGAAGCGGGGCCGTGGCAGCTTTCACAGCCCAGGGTTATCTCAGAAAAGGAAGTATTGTATGAAAGGCCGGCAGGATTGAAATTTTTATCCACGCCCGTGGAGTGACAGGATGCACACCGGCTGTTCCAGTTGTTTGCTGACCCTTTCCAGTAGCAGGGCTGAAGACTGTCGAAACAAACAGAGTTACCCGTCCTGTACCACTTTTCTGCTTCATCCCTGTTATCCCAGGCATAGGGGAACACCTGCAGCCGTCCTGATCCTGTATCGGCAATGTATTGCTGAAAAGGTTCGTAGCCAATTGCCATGGCAACAGGGTAAACATCCCCTGAAGGATCAGTGGAAATGTGAGGATTGTCGCCGGAAAAGTGGAATCTAATATAAAGCCTGTTTTCTCCGACGATCCTGTTATTGAAATCACCTGAGAAGAATTTCCCGTCAATTGAATCTGAAGAGCGGTAATGATCTGACAGGAGCCACCGGTTGAATTCATCTTCGTGACATTCTTTACAGGAGAGGCTCCCGGCATATTCAGGCTCGTTGTAGAAAAGAGAGTCTTTAAGCGGGGTAATGCTGATGATCAGCAACACTGTTGCCAGAACGAGCAAAGTTGTAAAAGAGATTGTCCAGTAGGTTTTTGATTTCATTGGGAGAAAGGATCACTTAAGAAGGTCCTGGTATTCCGGGTTTTTCTGGATGAATGAATCCATGTACGAGCAGAGGCTGGTCACCTTCAGTTTGTTTTCCCTGGCATAATCCAGGGCCCTTTCTGCCATAGTTGCTGCTACGCCCTTGCCTGAATGTTCGGGGGGCACCTCGGTATGGGTGAAGATAATGTGGCTATTTTCTTTTTTGAGGATAAACTCGATCATGGCCTTTTTTCCGTTGAGGGCCACTTCAAAACGGTTTTCTTCTTCATTCATTTTTACCTTGATCTCTGACAAAATTCACCTCCGTTTTTAAAGTTTTCAATCGTAAAGAACTATTGCCCAGACCCCTCTCATGTCGCCTTCACTGTACCCTGTGGCTTTGTCGGTGGGATAGAGGGACCGTATGTAGTCATAATCTTTTTGGGTTATGTTGGTTCCTATTTCCCCGTGGCAGGCAAGGCAAAGACCCGATTTTATGATTATGGGGGAGTAGTAAACATGATTGCCGTCGTAAAGGTTTTCCACTATTGGCTTGAGAAGTCGGCCTTCATCGTAATTGTCGAGGTACGCCCTTAGCATGATGTTCTCATAATCCCTCGGTTTATTAAGGACGTTCCTTGTTTTTAGGGTTACACGGCGAATTTCTGCATTGTATTGCCTGGAGAGGGAATCGATGACCGGGTTGACGATGAAATTGCAGTATTCGACTGCATTTTTTACACCGCCTTCGGCAAGGGCGCTCTGTAACTGCTTGCTGAGGGCACTGAAAGTGGCATCAACCACTTCAGCCCCACGGTCATAGTATTCATTTGTTTCTGCGGGTTTTTTCTGTACGCAGCCTGAAACTATGGCCAATACGAGGAAAACCGGCAGGCACTTCAGTATTTTCAGATAATATCGCATCAGTAGCGGCTATAGTTGGTTAGTTCAATTTTGGACTGCACCTCATCATCATCATACATGATGCTTTTCAGCGGGAAGGCAAGTTCCGGGTCGATTACCCATTCACCTATCAGCACATCCCCTTTTTCTTCGTCTTTCTGGAAGTATTTGCAGACATATCCGTTCCGGCCGGCGATGCTTTCTTTACCGGTGATCTCGGCCTTTCCTGCACCGAAGAAGCTCATTTTTTCGCCCACTTCAAACTCCATTTGCTGGAACAGCATGGCGTACATGGGGTTTAAAAATACGAACGAGAGAGACATTCCGTAGGAACTCCAGAACCCGAAGGCTGTTTGTTCGCCCAGTTCACTTTCGGGTATGAGCCCTTTGTTGGTATAGGTCACTTCATAGAGTTTTTCCCCGTTTTCATCGGTATCGCCTGTCGATTTCATTTCTATGCCATAGTAGCCGGTGGTTACATCATTGTTATCGTAGTAGGTAATTTCGAACTCATACTTTTCATCACCGCTGAAGTTGTATGGTTCCCATCCCTGTGAGTTGGTGGAGAGGGTAATAAGGAGGGCGGCTGTGATAAGGGTAAGGATCTTTGTTTTCATGGTTAATTATTTAATGGTTCAACTTAGCCTGGACTGCACATATACAAATTTAAGCAAAGTGTTCAAAGATTTTTGCAAATTATTCAGTTTCTCGAAGAATATTTGTGAAGTGTGATTCGTGAATTGAAATACGGTCATGTTGCCGGAGATGGCAAGAAATGGTTAGAATTGTTTCAATTGTCACTATTGCCAATATTGCCTTGTCTGCTGGAGTTTTCGTAGGCAGTCACAGTGCTACGGTGCTAGGGTGTTATGGTATGATGGTATTATGGTATTATGGTGTTACAGTGCTACGGTGTTACGGTAATTAACAATGAACAATGAAAAGCTCGGGGGCCTGGAAGCTTCGAGCAGAAGGCCAGCAGCTAAAAGCTAACAGCCATTAAACTCAGAACTCAGAACTTACTTACGATCCCGATATCGCTTCGCTCCGCTGACGACTGTACTTCCTCTCTTCTTAACCTCTTATCCTCTTAACTACCTATTTTCTATTCTGAGCTTCTGAGCACCTGAGCTTTCTTCCCCTCTTCACCCCATCACCAACAGCCATCAGCTAACAGCCAACAGCCATCAGCGATTAAATTCAAAATCATCTAAACTCTCAACACTAAGCTCTATTCAAGGCTTGCGATTACCTTTTTAAGTTTATCTGTTACTTCGATGGCTACTTTTACGAGTTTTTCATTTTGTATGGCCATCATTGAGGCAACGGGATTCACTGCCGACACTTCGAAGTTTCCGTCGTCCATTTCCTGGATTACCACGTTGCAGGGCAGCATGGTTCCTATTTTGTCTTCTGCCTTGAGGGCATCGTAGGCATGTTGAGGGCTGCAGGCGCCAAGTATTACGTAGCGTTGCATTTCCACTCCCAGTTTATCTTTCATGGCCTTATCGATCTCAATTTCGGAGATTACCCCAAAGCCTTCTTTTTTGAGGGCTTCTTTCACTTTTTTCTCCACCATGTCGTAGTCACCCTCGAGGAAGGTGCTGAAGTAATAGGGTTCTACGTTTCCCTTCAGGAGTTCGGTAAGGGGTTTTTCTTCCTGGGCGAGGGATATGGAGCCGAGGAGGATAAGGATTGTTGTAAGGAAGAGGCTGATTTTTTTCATTGTATTGGTTTTTTTAATGGTTTGACGGATGAATTTATAAAGAGATATAAAGTTAATGGTTTTTTGGATTTTTCCTTCACCCAGTGACTATAGTCAGTGGGTAAAATATTATGTTAAATGACTCACTGAGTGACTATAGTTACTGAGTGAGATATTATGTTAAATAGTTATTTTTTTGTTAAAAACCTGATTTTCATACCACAACACCATAATTATTCCGATCATTGCCTGATTTTTAATAATGATGATCAGAAATGCAGGATGTTTTTGCTATGATTCAGCATCGATTTGGATTAACTTTGATATCACCTAACTCATCTCCTTCTGCCATACTGCCTCTTGATAAGCACATCACTATTTGAAATTGACCCATGAACAATCCGATAAATAAAATAAAGGGTTTATATGATAATATCAAATCTGCATTTATGGAAGATCAGGTAAAAGATTCAAACAATACGGAGGATCAACCTGGCAGAGAGTCAGGGCCTCCTTCCGGTAACCAGAGTTCCAGGCCCGGGGCATTCCAGGTTTTTGCGGCAATATTCAATGGATTAGGAGTGGGCTTGCTGCTGGGTTTTTTGCTGGGGCTGGCTGTATCCCCTGTAGTCAGTGGAGTGATTGCAACCATTTCTTCCCTGCTGGCGGTGCTACTGGGCCTGAATGAAAGGTTCCTGGGGCCGGCCAAAAGCATCCGCATTGGGTCGTTCGGTCTGTTTGCAGTGGTCGGTATCCTGGTTGGAATTTACATCAGGGCAAATAATCCGCTGTCGCCGAGCCTGCAGGATCTCAAAAAAGAATATAAGGATCTTGGTTATACACAGGATGAAGCTCTCGATTTCATTGCCTATCTGGAGTTCGAATTGAAGCCCGAAGAATGGGAGGGGCGCATAAGCGACAGTGCTACAGCTCCCAAAAGAAGGGCAAATCAGCTCTATTCAGCCAATGTGCCCCTCGACCGCTGCCGATATATTGAAAGCGCAGACGAAACCATGGCATATCCTGACATCCTAAATTCCTTTACAAGAGCAGGGGGGATCTGGGAAGAGTTCACCACTGCTTTTAATCCGGATACCCCTGATGATGTGAAGACGGGCGCCTTACTGGCTATGAGGGATAGTTTCTGCGGTTATGGCGACACTGGAGTGAAAAGTGTTTCCGGGTGCGATGAGCTGGGGAATATAAGCTCGGTCGAATCACTGGAAGAAATAAAGCAAAAGCTGATCAATTCGGGAGAAACCTGGGGAAAGATCATAAGCAATTTAGAAGAAAGAGTAGATAAAGAATATCAGAAAGAGATACTTATTTCATTTACAAACATTTTATGTCATGAATAAAAAAACAACCATATTCTTGTTGGCACTGCTATTTTTGGCTTTTGGATCAAATGCACAGTTCAACCCTTTGGAAGCCAAAAAGTCACTTGTAAAAGTTTACGTTACCAAAGGCAATGAGGCGGGGGTAAGCACCGGGTTCATCTGGAAAAGGGGCGACTGGATTGTCACATCACTGCATGGCATGCTACCGGGGGGAAAGATAGAGGTGGTTTATCTCGATAAATATTGGACTGATGCAGTGGTTAAAAAAGTATACCAGCCCGCCGACCTGGTGTTGCTGAAAGTCGAGGGGAGCATTCCTGAAGGGGTGGTTCCCATAACTGAGTATAATGAAAGTCAAATTCCTCACACTTCGAGTATTCATGCTATAGGATACAATAATGGGGCAAAGGGAGCGTCGTCCAGGCTCCTGACAAAGGGATTTGTAGATCCTCCCGAAACCCTGGAAACCCTTATCCCGCCGAAGGATCGTGAAGACATCGCCCGCATAGGGTTTCCAAGTCTTAATCTGGAGATTATCTATCTTGATGGGAGCCTGTTGCCAGGCTATTCCGGATCACCTATTTACAATAACGATGGTGAATTTGTGGGGATTGGCAACGGAGGCCTTGAAATGGGGCAGTCAAATGTTAGCTGGGTCATTCCAGCAAAGTTTCTCCGGAGCCTTGAAAACTCTTCCCAGATTGAACTGCCGTTCAACATTGAGAGGGCGTCACAGGCATTTTCAGCGCAGGTAAAGATCAAGGTAGATAATGAGGAGACGCTTAACAATATGGCAGGCACAGAGTATCTTGAAGAGATGTTTTATGATGAATACGGGATGTATGAGTATAGTGATTTTGAGTTTTACTTTACCAAGAACAGGTCTTTCGAGGAGATGTACAGCACATCTCCCGATCCGGAGAATCTTTACCTTTTTGCAGAGGAGTTCGAATCATACGGTCTGCAGCTGGATTATGACTTTCTTCGCTTTGATGTATATGAAGACATCAACAACGGGGTGGTGCTGGTAATCCCTGAGGAATATGAATTAACTTATGATCCTATAAATGATGTTCTAATAGCAGATATGGCAGGAACACCCGGTGAAGGTTATTTTCAGTTGATCTATGCCGGCGCAAAAGATGACTTTTCAAATACAGAACCTCTTGAAGCCGTGGAGATCCTGCTTGCATCACTTGATCAGGAGCTGGGTGCAAGCGTGGGCGGTTTCACGATCGATGAAAACTATACGTATGATGTTTTTCTTGATGATGATACATACATCGCCTGGGTTTTTCAGAATGGTAATAACTATTTTGAGGATGACTATGGATACCAGTATGTGATGACTTTATATACAACGATCTTGCTCAGTAATGATAAACTTTTCTATGTGTTGGGAATGGGCACTCTTCCGGTAGGAATGTTTGATGAGGCCTTCATCAGCGGCATTGATTGCGTTAATAATTACGAAGCGGATGCCACAAGCTGCGATTTCTTCGAGTCTTATATGAAGGTGATGTCGGCAGCCCACATGACCACATTTGCAGGGAAGCAAATCGTTAGAAGCAGATAGGGATCAATAGCAAGTCTTACTAAATTTTAAATAATGAAAGTAATATTAAAGAGATTTATTCATGAAAACAAACAGACCCTCGGGGACCTGTTTGTAAGGGATGGGGAAGAGGAAGTGTTTTCCTGTAAAACCCTTGAACTGCCCTGGCTCGATAACCAGGTTAGGGTAAGCTGCATACCGGAAGGAAAGTACACTGTGAAGAAGCGTAATTCCCCCAAGTATGATGATCATTTTCATATCCAGGATGTTCCGGGGAGGACTTATATACTGATCCATCATGGAAATTATTATACCGATATCCTGGGCTGTGTTCTGGTAGGTACCAGCCATACGGATATCAACAATGACGGATTAAGGGATGTTACCGCCAGCCGCAATACGATGAAGAAGCTCAATGAGATCCTGCCCGATGAGTTTGAGTTAGAGATACAAAGACCTGGTTAATTTGTTCAGGTTAATTGATTATATTAGATGCACAAACTAAAAGCATCTGATATAATGTACAAGATCTATGTGACCCTGTTTTGCTTCTTTACTCTGAACTTTGCTTTCACACAGGTATCCATTAATGAAAGTGGGGCTCCGGCTTCCTCCGGATCCATCCTTGATGTGAGTTCAGCCGACAAGGGCGTGCTGATTCCTAGGACAGATACTTCTTCTGTTACATCTCCGTCTGACGGAATGTTAATTTATAACGATTCAGAAGATGCCTTTTATTATTATCAGAACCCGACAAACAATTGGGTAAGGATTCCCGGAAAAGAATTTGGCTATGTTTCAGGGACACCTGATTCAATACTTTTTAAAGGGAATATATTCATCGACAGTAACGTCATTATCTGGGATGACCTCCGCGTACCGGTTTCATCAGCCAAAACCGGCGGTGCCAATGTGCCGGCTTTTGATCTGATAAGCGGTCTGGGAGGATTGAGGGCATATTTCTTTACAGATGAAAATGAAAACCAGGAGAAAGAGATGTATTTCACTGCCCAGCTACCCCATACATATAAGCCGGGAACTGATATCATTGCCCATGTCCATTGGATGCCTGAAAGTATTGTTCCGTACCAACAAGATGTAAGATGGGGTCTTGAATATGCATGGCAGAATATCGGGGATACATTTAGTACGTCGTCTACTTATGGAACAGTATACGGTAGTGAACTGGCAGACCCTCCAATAGAGACGAATAAACACATAATGACCAACCTTAGTACACTTGCTGGTAACAATCCTACAAATAAGGAAGAATCCAGTATGCTCATTTGCCGGATTTTCCGTGATTCAAGTGAGGATACATATACAGGGGCTGCGATCCTTCTGGAGATTGATTTTCATTTCAGGGTTGAAAAGCTCGGGGAATACTATAATCCAAGCCCTTGATTTTTTTTGTTTTTAAGGTTTTCACTCAGTGACTATAGTCACTCAGTGAAAAATTTCCATCTGAACAGGTATTTTTCGCGATTTCGTCGATAAATAATGTTTAATCACTTAAATATTACATTATGTCGATGATCTTCGAAGAAAACCATTTATTCCATTTATTCAACAGAGGGAATAATAGAGAAGCAATCTTTTACAACGAAGGTAATTATGATTTTTTCATTCAAAAGATTGAGAAATATATATTGCCTCATGTTGACATTCTTGCCTGGTGCCTGATGCCAAACCATTTTCACTTTATGATTGAAGTCCTGAAAGTAGAGATCAATGGTTACGAGCTTAATGATGCTATTGGTATAGCCCTTAGATCCTATGCAAGGGCTATTAATATTCAAGAACACAGAGTTGGCTCCCTTTTTCAGACAGGTACCAGGGCACAGAACCTCACAAAACCGGAAAATCCTTTAATTACCAGCAGAAACTACTTTTATGGACCTGCCTATATTTTCCAGTTCCATAAGTCTCAATATCCGATGAAATGCATGGAATATATTCATGGTAACCCTGTAAAAGCAGGATTAGTTAAAGAGCCTTCTTTATGGAGATATTCATCTTATAATGAGTACCTTGGAAATGGGGATTTTAAATTATGCAATAAGAAGAAGGGGAGGAGGTATATAAGTTTTACTCAGTGACTATAGTCAGTGGGTGAAATATTATGTTAAATGACT
>CAZXWD010000020.1:0-37636 GCA_964644135.1 uncultured Bacteroidales bacterium
GGGCTCGAACCTGGACTCTTCTGAACCAAAATCAGACGTGTTGCCAGTTACACCATCGGACAACTTGCCCCAAAAGGGACTGCAAAATTAATAATAATTTTTGAAACTCAATAAGATAAAGGCGGATTTATATGATATAATAAATATGTTCATTTACGCATCAGTTAGGATCAAAATTCCTATTTTCGTTGCCACTTTCTTATAACATTCTCGAAAATGACAGAATTCAGAAAGCTTAACAGGATAATCGGGTGGTTAGTGTTCGCCATAGCCACAATTGTATTTTTTCTCACACTTGAACCAACTGCAAGCTGGTGGGACTGTGGTGAATACATTGCCACCGCATATAAGCTGCAGGTTGGTCATCCGCCCGGTGCACCTGCTTTCCAGATACTTGGCAGGTTTTTCTCACTTTTCGCCTTTGGAGATACCTCCAGGGTTGCAGTGATGGTTAATTCCATGTCGGCCCTGTCGAGCAGTTTTACCATCCTTTTCCTCTTCTGGACCATTACGCTCCTGGGGAGAAAGATAGTAGGGCCGGAGGGTATGCTGAACAAGGGGAATATGTATGCCATTCTCGGAAGCGGAATGGTAGGCGCACTGGCTTTTACTTTTTCGGATTCTTTCTGGTTCTCAGCAACCGAAGGTGAGGTTTACGCCATGTCGTCCCTTTTCACCGCCATAACCTTCTGGGCTATTCTGAAATGGGAATCCGTTGCTGACGAAGAACATTCCTTCAGATGGATACTCCTTATAGTATTCCTCATAGGGATTTCCATAGGTATCCACCTTCTTAACCTGCTGACCATTCCGGCAATCGCATTTGTTTATTATTTCAGGAAATACAAACCCACAACAAAAGGGATGCTGTTCATCGGAGCTTTGTCGATCCTGCTGTTGGCCGTCATAATGTATGTGATCATACCGGGTATTGTATGGCTTTCGGGTATGTTCGAGCTGTTCTTTGTGAATTCGATAGGGCTGCCATTCAATTCAGGCACGGTAATATATTTTGTGCTCCTGATAGCCCTTATTGTATGGGCTGTTCATTATACACACAAAAGAAAGATGATCGTTCTCAATACTATTGTACTCGGCCTTGTATTCATCCTGATTGGTTATTCAACATTTTTCATGCTGGTGATCAGGTCGAATGCCGATGTCCCCATTGATGAGAACAATCCTGAAGATGCAGTGAGCCTTCTTGCTTATCTGAACAGGGAGCAGTATGGTACCTATCCCATATTTTACGGGCAATACTATAATGCGCCTATAGTAGATTATGGCGACGGGACACCTGTTAGGGTCAGGGACAATGAAAAGGGTGAATATGTTGTGACTGACGACAGGAAGGGCACGGTTCCCATTTATGACCCTCGTTTCCAGACAATATTCCCACGTATGTGGAGCAGCCAGAAGTCATCACATGTAGAACTTTACAAGCAGTTTGGCAAGGTTGAGGGCATCCCTATAAACATTACCAGGCCCGATGGTTCAACAGAAGTCAGATACAAACCTACATTCATAGAGAACCTCCGCTTTTTCTTTACTTACCAGATAGATCATATGTATATCCGGTACTTCCTGTGGAATTTTGTAGGAAGACAGAATAACATCGAAAGCCAGGGAGAACCTGATCACGGGAACTGGATCAGCGGGATCGACTTTATCGATTCAATGCGTATAGGGACCCAGAAAGATCTGCCTGAAAGTATGCAGAACCCGGCCCATAACAAGTTTTATTTTCTGCCGCTTATTCTCGGGCTGATAGGATTTTTCTTTCATTTTAATAAAGCTAAAAAGGATACGCTTGTTGTGGCCCTGTTGTTCCTGATGACAGGGGTTGCCATAGTTATTTATCTTAACCAGTATCCCTTGCAGCCGAGGGAAAGGGATTATGCATATGCAGGCTCATTCTATGCCTTTTCAATATGGATTGGCCTGGGTGTCATGTCTCTTTTCTATGCCCTGAAGAAATACATTAAGGATGGAAAGATAACAGCAGTGCTGGTAACTCTGGTTGCGTTATTCCTGGTTCCGGGAATTATGGCGCAGCAGGGATGGGACGACCACGACAGGTCAGGCAAATATGCCGCCAGGGATTTTGCCTTTAATTACCTGGCTTCCTGTGATCCGAATGCTGTTCTTATAACTTTTGGCGACAACGATACTTTCCCTCTCTGGTATTCACAGGAAGTTGAGGAATACCGGACCGACGTGAGGGTCGTGAACCATATGCTGGCCTCCGGGTCATGGTACGTGCAGCAAATGTTCCGTAAAGCGTATGAATCGGATCCCCTCCCGCTCACTCTTACCGAGAAACAATACGAAAAAGGAGTTAATGATTACGTCCCTGTTTACGACAGGGGCATCAAGGACCATGTTGAACTGAAAGACCTCATCGATTTCATTGCAAGTGAAAGGGAGCAAACAAAGCTGCCTCTCCAGGGAGGACGAAAGATCAATTATCTTCCCACCCGTAAGATCAGGTTGACGGTTGATTCAGCCAAATGCGTTGATAACGGGATTGTACCCCCTGAGCTTGCAGATCAGATTGTTCCTTACATAGAATGGGAGATCAATCAGAATGCCCTTTATAAAAACGACCTGATGGTACTCGACTTCCTGGCCACCAGCGACTGGACAAGGCCCTTGTATATCGCCAATCCCAGCAGCCTTGGAAATGTCCTGGGAGTTGATAAGTATATGCACCAGGAGGGAATGGTCTATAAATTCATACCTGTAGAGGCCAAAAATTACATCTCAGGTATCGGCGGTGTGAACGGTCAGGCATCTTATGAAGTTTTCACCAACTGCCAATGGGGAAGGCTGAACGAGCCCGACGTAGTCATCGACCGTGAAAGCTACCGGAATTCGCGTCTGCCCAAGCAAAATTACCTCAGGGCAGCCGAGACCTTATATAATGAAGGTGAAACGGAGAAAGCCATAGAACTCCTGGATACCTGCCTCTACTTTTTCCCCCACGAGAAATTCACTTTTGATATGCTTCTTATTCCGTTTGCCGAGCTCTATCTTGAAGCAGGGGAAATAGATAAGGGAATGGAGGTTATAGGAAAACTGGTCGACAGGTATGAAGCGGATTTGAACTACTACGACTCACTGGATCCCGATTTTGCCGAAAGGTATTATGGAAGCGACATTCAGGTTGCGGTATCTGTGCTGAACCGGCTTGGGCAACTTTCTGTGGAGCATGGCAGAGATGATCTTGTTAAAAGGATCAACTCCCTGATCTTTACCGATCAGGAACAATAGATCATTTTTTCTTCCCCTTTTTGAAAGGCTTATTGTCATTGCCGGCCCTATCTTTGTTAACAAGGTAAAGAATAGTCCCTCCTGCAATCACGAAAGGTATGCTTAGTATCTGCCCCAGGTTAAGCAGCATCTGGCTTTCGAATCCAACCTGTGGCTCTTTGAGGAATTCGATAAAAAATCTTGCGGTGAAAACAAGGATAAGGAACACAGATAAGAAGTACCCGTTGCTCCTTTTTCCCCTTTTCCTGTAGTACTGATACATCAGGAAGGCAAAGATCAGCAGGTATGCCAGTCCCTCATATATCTGCGTCGGGTGACGGGGATCGACTGCAAGGGTAGGGTCATAAGCATTTATGAACCTGAAGCCCCAGGGAAGATCAGTGGGGACTCCGAATATCTCCGAATTCACCAGGTTACCCATTCTGATGAAAAAAGCGGCCAGGGCAGTTGGTATGGCAATCCTGTCGAGGATCCACAGAACCTTTACATTATATTTCCTTGAATAAAGCCACAAAGCGATAATAATACCTATGGCCCCACCATGGCTTGCCAGTCCGCCTTCCCAGACCTTCAGTATCTCCAGGGGATTGCTCAGGTAATAGGAAGGCTCATAGAACAGGCAGTGCCCGAGCCGGGCGCCCACAACCGTCGCTATAACAAGATAGGTGGCCAGCTTGTCGAGCAACTTCATGGAAAGGCCCTCACGCTTGAAAAAATCCTTGACAATGAAATATCCAATAAAAAAACCGGCAGCGAAAAGCACACCGTACCACCTAATGGAAAAAGAGCCTACACTCAGTATTTCCGGGTCAGGGTTCCAGTTAATGTAAATAAGAGGCATCAGGTAAAAAATCCTTTTATATTGTTTTGCCGCAAATGTAAGTCAAATAGGTCGGGCATCTGTTCCATCTTATGCGAAAATTTAAATAAATCTTCAAGCTTGAGACCGTCTTGATGTACCGGTATAAAAAATCCATTTTTGCTGTGATATGAGGCCAGGTACTCCTGTTCAGTCTGTCCGGGTGTGGGGACAACTATGGCATTCCTTCCCAGGGCAGCCAGATCCATGAGCGTGGAATATCCTGGCCGTGCAATTATAGTTTCTGAAAGTGATACTACCTTTTTGAACTCCTCGTCATCAAGATGTGAAAACAATTCTACAGAGCCTGATATCGATTTTTCCCGTCGCCCCGGAATACCCCTGAGAATAGCAGATGTGAACGGCTGGTCTTTGAGCAGGGATGTCATCCTGTCCTCAAAAACAGTCCGCTGGGGCTCCGGCCCCGAAACTATGCAGAGAAAATGGTATCTTTTCTCTGTTTTTACAATAACTTTTTTCTCTCCCGCAAATCTTGACAAAGGGCCGATATAGTCAGCATTTGAAGGCGGGTTGTATTTATGTGAAAGGTCGCCCGAAAGGTTTGGTTCACCGGGAAGGTCGGGTATCCAGCAGTGGTCATATTTGTTGATGAAGAAATAATTCAGTTTCCTGAGTATCTTTTCAGCAAAGGATGATTTCCAGGGCGTTTTGACCATTAGCTGGTGTGTGACATATATGGATTTTGCCTTTTTCGTCCACAGGCCAAAACGGTTGTCGGAGATCACTGCATCAAAACCATGTTTATGCACAAGCTGGTCTACTTTCCTGTGCTCCTTGTAAATATTAAATAATATACCGGGTGCTGACAGTGCCATCTTAAGTGTCATGCTGCCTTTACGGGGATAAAGGATATTAAGGCCGGGGAATTTTATAAAAGGCAGACCCGGAAAAGCACCTCTCAGGAAATCCAGTGGCCTGCCGTCGGCACCTATAACAACATCATGCCCCAGCGCTTTCAGCTCTCGGATCACGGGGACCATCCGTGTGGCATGCCCGATGCCCCAGTTCAGGGGGCATACAAATATTTTCGATTTTATTTCAGGCAACAACAGGTATTTTATGCCAGCTAATTTATTAATAAAAAAATTTCATTATGATCCATTCCCAAGACCTGATCCATAAAGTTGCCCTGGCCCTCACTCCGGGCATCGGGGGTAAGACCGGAAGATCACTTCTGGCGGCCTGTGGCAGCCCTGAAGCTGTTTTCAGGGAGAAAAAGCGCACCCTGGTAAAGATTGACGGAATTGGCCGGCAGTTGCTTTCGAACCTGAAGAACCGTGAATTACTCGAAAGGGCGGAGAAAGAGCTGGAATTTGTGAACAGATACGGCATCTCGTGCCATTTTATCACAGATGAGAGCTACCCTGCCAGGCTGAAGAGTTGTGTGGATGCTCCTTTAATGTTGTTCATAAAAGGGTCGGAGGAGGTTCTTTCAATTCACACCCTTGCCGTTGTGGGAACCCGCAGCCCCTCTGAGTACGGAAGGAAAACGACCGAATCTCTGGTAAGGGGATTGTCGGAAAACAATGTTGCAATAATAAGCGGACTCGCCTATGGGATCGATACTGCCGCCCACAATACATCTCTTTTGGCAGGCTTGCCCACAGCAGCCGTTCTTGCCCACGGGCTTGATACCATCTATCCCGGCCTGAACAGGGACCTGGCCACAAGGATTACCGGTCAGGGTTGCCTGGTTACCGAATTTCCGCGCAATACAAGGTTGAACAAAGATCTGTTCCCAAGGAGGAACCGCATTATTGCCGGCCTTTCCGAAGCAGTAGTTGTTGTTGAATCGGGGAAAAAGGGAGGTGGTTTGATCACAGCCGACATAGCTTCATCATATAACCGGGATGTTTTTGCCATACCCGGAAAGGTGGGTGACAAAGAGTCGGAAGGCTCCAATTTCCTTATCAAGACAAACCGGGCAACGCTGGTAGAATCTGCTGATGATATTATCTATTTCATGGGCTGGGACAAGCCTGAAAAGAACCCGACGGTGCAACGCAGGATATTTACACAACTGAGCGAGGAAGAAGCCCTTATCTATAAACTGATAGAAGAAGGCGGAGCGGTGCCTATCGATAAGATCTACATGCATTCACAGATCCAGCCGAGCAAGGTGAACGCCATCATGCTGAAGCTTGAATTCGAAGGATTGGTAAAGCTTCTGCCCGGCAACAGGTATACCGCTATATAGTGATCAGGAAGGGTTTTCCCTCTGATGGTCCATCTTGATCCTTATTGCTGCTATGGATAGCGAACCTGCTATAATGACCGATCCTATGAAGAAGGCCCATAACAGCCTGTAATCTTGCGTAATAAGACAGAAAGCATACAGGCTATGGAAAAATATTGCTGCCAGGAGGCCTGTCATCGAATCAATCAGACGAAGCTTCCTTAGCTTTCCAAGGCCGATGAAGAAACCCATAAGGATACCAAAGATCACATTTGCAGGCCCTGCGGTGACAGCATTGACCGTATTCACTTCCAGGTTCGGCAGGGGTACAAAGTAGAGTAAATTGTTTACGGTGGCGAAACCCATTGCGATCATAACAGAATAGATAATTCCGTCGACAGGGTTCCGGAACCGTTCTTTGTGATAAATGAAGGCCCTCAGAAAGAAATATTTACCGAACTCGGAGAAAAAAGCCACCACTACCACAGAATAAAAAATGATCCTGCGTATGTTCCTCAAATTGTCGAGCCCAAGGCTGGAAGCTATGACCTGCATTACAAGCACCAGTACAATACTTATTGCACCGTAGAAAAAAGCAAGCAGCAACAATCCCGAAGAATCCTTGCCGGTCTTGAACCTGAAGTAGAGGAAGAGAAGTATTGAAATAGCAAGGGGTATCAGAAAGGTAAGGTATTTAATTATTTCCATGCAAGGATGTATTAGTTAGACTTAAGGTCAAAAATAACATTTGTTTGTATTTTTACAAATGAATAGAGGAAAATATAGTAATGAAAAAAATAATCAAGAAAAAAATCACTGAGGAAGAGATCGATAAAATGGGTGTTAAGGACTGGCCCATTTGGGAAAAAGAGGTTTCCCGTTTTTACTGGAGCTATCCGTCAGATGAAGAGTGCCTAATTCTTGAAGGAGATGTTGAGGTAGAAACCGATGAGGGAAAGGTCCGCATAAAAGCAGGTGATTTCGTGACTTTCAGGAAAGGGCTTGATTGCTACTGGAATGTTACAAAGAGCGTACGAAAACATTATCGCATGAAATAGGTTGGATTTGAAGGGATTAGTAATAAAATCGACGGGAAGCTGGCTAATTGTCAGGGGGGAAGATCAATCTTTAATCCCCTGTAAGATAAGAGGCACATTCAGGATCAGGGGGATAAAGACTACTAACCCTGTAGCCGTGGGCGATCACGTTACATTCAGATCTGGTGGTGACGGCAAAACCGGTTTGATAACAGAGATAGGGGAGAGAAAGAACTATATAGTAAGGAAATCGAAAAAGCTCTCGAAAGTATCCCAGATAATAGCTGCCAATATCGATCAGCTCATTCTCATGGTTTCGATGGTGCTTCCACACACATCACCCGGATTTATCGACAGGTTCCTGGTAACGGCCGAGGCATATCATATCCCCGCCGTCCTTTTTTTCAATAAATATGATCTCTACTCGGTGGAAGATAAAAATGACCTGGAGGAGTACATGGGCATTTATGAGAATGCCGGATATCCCTGCCTGGTAATGTCGGCAGCGACAGGGTACGGCATGGGAAAAGTGATTGACACACTAAAAGACAAAATTAGTCTTCTATCAGGTAACTCAGGAGTAGGAAAGTCAACGATGATAAACAGGCTCGAGCCCGGCCTTGACCTAAAAACTATGGAGATATCGGCCTATCACGAGAAAGGTCAGCACGCAACCACCTTTGCGGAGATGCATCAGCTTTCGATAGGCGGCAGTATAATTGACACACCGGGGATAAGGGAATTTGGTCTCATCGACTTTGACAAAAGAGAGGTAGCAGAAAGGTTCCCGGAATTCAGGAAACTGATGCGCAATTGCCGGTACAGTAATTGCATCCATATCAATGAACCGGGTTGTGCTGTAAAAGAGGGGGTAGAAAAGGGACACATAAGCCCTTCGAGGTATAACAGTTATCTAAAAATATATTTTGGTGACGACTGGGAAGAGATAGAAAAAAAATCTAAAAACCACTGAACTAATATGCTTGCAAAAGAATTGATCACAGATACGATAGTCCCGCTGAAAACATCAGATACAGGAATGCAGGCGCTAATGTGGATGGAAGACTTCAAAGTGTCGCACCTTCCCATAGTGAATGAAAGGGAGTTCCTTGCCCTGGTTACGGAATCTGATATCAGCCAGCTTGACGATGCGGAAGAACCCTTAGGTAACCTTCAGCTATCCAAGTCGATGGTGTATGTTTATGATAATCAACATATTTATGATGTCGTTAATCTTTTCCATGAACATAAGCTCACGCTCGTGCCGGTTGTAGATGCAAAAAATAATTATCTCGGCAGTATTACTCTTTCAACTTTGCTGGAAGGCCTGGCAAGAGATTCTTCCATTCTCAATCCCGGTGGTATTATCGTGATAGAGGTTGATCAGAATAGTTATGACCCGGGAGAGATAGTGAGGATCGTGGAATCAAATGATACGAAGATACTTTCACTCCAGGTAGCCACAACTGTCGATTCAACTAGGCTTAAGGTCACTATTAAGGTCAACAGGATAGATATTGCCCCCATCATTCAGACCTTTACCAGGTACCAGTACCTTATCAGCGCAACTTTTGCCGAAAAAGATGACATAGACGAGCTGAAAGAAAGGTATGATTCTTTGATGAATTATCTTAATATCTGAAGAACTTTGTATCTTTAATTTATTGATGATAATCAGACTGAAATATTTTTCGGCGGGGCTGGTAACGGCCTTTAGTATCTTGCTGCACTTAGTGTCTGCCGCCCAGCCTGAGATGGGTTCTGCCGGTGATTCACCCGGCAAGTCTGTGATCATCAACAATATCCTCATCGAAGGCAACAAGATTACCCATGAAAGTATTATAGAGCGGGAACTGATGTTCGGTCCGAATGATACTTTAACCTACTCCGAAATATCCAACCTTCTTGAAAGAAGCAGGGAAAACCTGATGAATACGTCGTTGTTCAATTTTGTGGATATTGAGTCAACAGAGGCAAGCAACAGGATGGTCAATGTAAGGATCAAGGTAACCGAGAGATGGTACGTGTGGCCATGGCCAATTTTGAAAATTTCCGACAGAAACTTCAATGTATGGTGGCAGACGAAAGAACTCAGAAGGCTGAGCTATGGTTTCAAGATCGAATGGCAGAATGTTCGCGGAAGGATGGAAAGACTGCTCGCTACTTTTCAGTTTGGCTACGACCAGGTATATGAATTCCAGTACAGGTTCCCTTATCTCGACAAGAAAAAGACCATGGGCCTGGCTTTTGGATCGGGCCTGGCAAGGAACCATGAAGTAGCCTTCAGGACTTTCGAGAACAAGCAAGAGTTTTTCAGGCTTGAAGATGGCTACTCCCGGAGTGACTTTTATACTTTTGTCAACCTGAATGTCAGGCCCAGCATTTACAATTCCTATTCATTCCAGTTAAGGTATGATAAACAGAGTTTTGCCGATACGCTGGTATCTTCCAACCCTTATTATTCTGACGGAGATGAATACAAGAACTATTTTTCAGCCTATTTTAACTTTAAGAGCGATCACAGAGATTTCAAACAATACCCCCTTCAAGGCTATTATTTTGATGTAGAGCTGCATAAAGTCGGGCTTGGCCTATACAAGGACAATACAGTGAATTTTTTCAGTATTGCTGCAACTTTCAGGAAGTACTGGCAACTGAGCAAAAGGTTTTATTATACTTCTGGCCTGAATGCAAGGTTCGGAGGGAATGGCAGGCAGCCGTATTTTGTTCTTAACGGAATTGGCTACGGCCGTGATGTGATTAGGGGCTACGAGTTTTACGTGATCGACGGGCAGCGGTATGGCATCATGAAGAATAACCTGAAATTTGCAATATTGCCCCGTACCGTTAAGGACATAAAATTCATAAAGTCAGATAAGTTCGGCCTGATCCATTTTGCTTTTTACCTGAACCTGTTCTTCGACATTGGTTATGTTAATAATAATCAGTATTACGGTGAAAACCAAAACTTTATGGATAACGAGCTACAGTTTGGCTATGGTGCCGGGATCGACTTTGTTTCGTATTATGATATAGTTGTAAGGTTTGAATATTCCTTTAATAAAAGAGGTGATTCAGGATTCTTTATTCATTTCAGGGCCCCTATTTAGGCCTTATGTTTAATTATTGATACTTTTATCCATCCTTACAGAAATGAAATAATGAACATTGCGCTATTCGGAAAAACAATCACGTCTGAAAACCTGCAGTACGTCGAAAAGGTAGTTGAGAAGCTCTATTCCTTGTCATGCAGTATAAGCATTTTTGAAGCGTTCCATAAGGTACTTAAAGACAGTGTCCTTTTCAGGGAAGACCTGAAGGTCTTCAAGGGTCACGAGGACCTGCCTGCTGATACTGATTTCCTTTTTTCTATCGGTGGCGACGGTACCATCCTGGATGCCATGAGGGTGGTGAGGGATTCCGGGATCCCTATAATGGGGATAAACATAGGGAGGCTGGGCTTTCTTTCCAGTATTGGTAAAAATGAGATCCTCACTGCCATCGACATGGTGCTGAACAAAAAATACCGGCTGGATTCCAGGGCTCTCCTGAAGCTGATAAGGCCCAAAGGGCTTTTTAAGGGTGTAAACTATGCCTTGAACGACATAACTATCAACAGGAAGGACTCCACATCCCTGATCGTGATACACGTCTATCTGAACGATCTATTTCTCAACACCTACTGGGCCGATGGTATTATAGTTGCCACCCCTACAGGCTCTACAGCTTACTCCTTAAGCAGCGGCGGGCCTATACTTACACCGGGCAGTGAGAATTTCGTTATTACCCCTATAGCACCGCACAATTTAACAGTCAGGCCTATCGTTATACCTGACAACAGTCAGATCAGGATAATCGCCGAAGGACGTGAAAAGCACTTTCTGACCAGCCTCGACTCGCATACGGCAACCATCAGCTCAAAGATCGAGCTGGTCCTTGAAAAAGCGGAGTTCGCGATCAACCTGGTGCAACTTGAAGGTCAAACTTTCTATACCACGATCAGGGAAAAGCTTAAATGGGGACTCGATATCAGAAATTAGCTTCCGGCTCAACAAAAAGTCATAAATTTGCCCTCTTGAAAGGAATGAGAAAAATCCTCATTATCATATTGTTTTTAGTAACAGGTTTGTTCCTGAAAGGTCAGTCACTTGAAGTGGGTTTCCTGGGTGGCACATCATATTATTTAGGAGACCTGAACCCGGGGTATCACTTCCTGCAGCCGAAACCGGCCTACGGAGCACTGGTGAGGTTCAACCCGAACACCCGGTGGGCATTCAAGCTCAATGGATACAGGGGGAAGGTATTTGGAAGCGATGCTGCCAGCAACAGAAATGAGAACAGGCTGCTTTCTTTTGAATCAGTGATACTTGACATCTCCGCAGTTGCGGAATTCAATTTTTTTGACTATTTTACAGGAAGCAAGAAAAACAACTGGTCCCCTTTTATATTCGGAGGGATAGGCTTTTTCACATTCAACCCGAAAGCCGGCGATGTGGAATTAGCGTCAATCGGAACGGAAGGACAGAACATAGGTTTCGGAGGCCGTGAGCCATACAATAAGTGGAGCATTGCAATACCTTTCGGTGTTGGGTTCAAGTTCAGCCTTAACAGCAGGATAAGCGCTGCTTTTGAGTGGGGTCTGAGAAAAACCTTCACCGATTACATAGACGATGTGAGCACGACCTATTACCTGGAAGGGGCAGAGATAGATCCCGGTAATGCCGCGGAATTATTGTCTGACCCAACCATGCTCCACGAACCGTACCAGGAAAGAGGGAACCCTGAAACAACCGATTGGTATTCCTTCGCGGGAATAACACTGACGTATAAGTTCGACCTCTTTGGAAACAGGGGGTGCCCCGATCAGAGAAGATAGAAAACACAATAGATATTGAGCTGAAATCTACTGTTTGAAGAATGACTTTTAAAGAAAAACTAGACCTTGACCGATTGCCTGAGCATGTTGCCATAATTATGGACGGAAACGGGCGTTGGGCGAAAAAGCTTGGGAAACCCCGCACTTTCGGACATAAAAGTGGTGTTACTTCTGTTAGGGATACTGCTGAAGGGGCTGCAGAGGCAGGAGTGAAGTTCCTGACCCTCTATGCCTTTTCTACAGAGAACTGGATGAGGCCAAAATTTGAGATAGATGCACTTATGCGCCTGCTGCTTCAAACGATCAATGCCGAAATGAAAACCTTGAACGATAACAACATTCGTTTAAGGACCATGGGCGACCTTGACAGGCTCCCGCGGAAGATCGCCGACAGGTTGCGGAATGCTGAAGAGGAAACCCTGAAGAACGACAGGATGACACTCACCCTGGCTCTGAGCTATAGTTCAAGGTGGGAAATAGTTGAAACCACCAAAAAGATCATAAAACAGGTAGAAGCCAATATTATCAAACCTGAAGATATTGATTGTGAGTATTTCAACAGTCAGCTTTGCACGAACTTCATGCCCGATCCTGAACTTCTTATCAGGACAAGCGGTGAGAATCGTCTGAGCAATTTCCTGTTGTGGCAACTGGCATATTCAGAATTGTATTTTACACCCAAGTTATGGCCCGATTTTCGCAGGGAGGATTTGTTCGAAGCCATTTATGATTATCAGCAGAGGGAGAGAAGATTTGGAAAAACGAGTGATCAACTGGTAAAAGAAGGTAAAACGCAGTAATGGTTCTGCAAAACCGGGATAATAAAAATAGCTTACTCATGTTAACAGGGCACAGGATGCTGATGGCCCTTGCGGTGCTTGTGTTATGCGCGGAGACACTGCATGCCCAGATCTCAGGTGATCAATTACCTGTTATCGACTATACCAAAACACGTGAATACATTATTGAGGATGTGACGGTTACAGGTGTCAGGTACCTCGACAAAAACGTCCTTGTAATGCTCTCCGGATTGAATAAGGGGGAAAAGATCACCGTTCCGGGCGATGACATATCAAAAGCCATAGAAAAGCTGTGGCAACAGGGCTTGTTCGAAGACATAAGCATCATTGCCAAAAATGTCAGGGATGATAAGATCCACCTTGAGATCCAACTCCAGGAAAGGCCAAGGCTTTCGAAATTCGCCCTGAAGGGTGTGAAAAAGGCCGAAGCAGATAACCTCAGGGAAAAGATAACGCTTACCAGGGGTGATGTTGTGACCGATAACCTCCTGATAAATACCAGGTACAAGATAAAAAAGCATTTCGCGGAAAAAGGTTTCCTAGATACAGAGATCGATGTCGAACAGCAGGAGGATACTACAAGGGCAAATTCAGTGATCCTTAATATCAATATTGATAAGAAAAGGCGGGTTAAGATCAAAGAGATCATTGTTGAAGGCAATGAAGAGATTGCCGATCAGAAGATCAAGAACGCCATGAAGGAAACAAAGGAAAAGGGGATATTTAAACCCCTTGATGACCTTGAAGTAATGCTTTTCAATGCTGTTAAGAACATCTTCAAACTTGATCTGGAAAAAACCGTTTCCAGTGTAAAGGAACATTTCAACGAAAATGTGAAGATCAGGATCTTCAAGGGCTCAAAATTCATAGAAGATAAATACGAGGAAGACCTTGATAAAGTAATTGACAAGTACAACGCCCTTGGCTTCAGGGATGCGGAAATTGTTACCGACAGCATTTACAGAAACGATGACAATACCCTCAACATAAAACTGAAAATAAGCGAGGGCGATAAATACTTCTTCCGGAATATTTACTGGGTAGGTAATACCAAGTATACTGATGAACAGCTTTCGAGGGTCCTGAAGATCCAGAAAGGGGATATTTATGACCAGGAGCTGCTCCAGACAAACCTGAGTTTCAATCCGAATGGTACGGACGTAAGTTCCCTGTACCTTGACGATGGTTATCTGTTTTTTACGGTGGACCCTGTGGAAGTGCTGGTTGAAAATGATTCCATCGATCTTGAGATAAGGATGAGGGAGGGCGAGCAGGCCCGGATAAGCAGGGTAACAGTCCAGGGCAACGACAAGACCAACGACCATGTGATAATGAGGGAGCTTAGGACCATGCCCGGTCAGTTGTTCAGCCGTTCGGCCATTATCAGGACTACCAGGGAACTTTCACAGTTAAGGTATTTCAATCCTGAAAAGATAGTGCCCGACGTAGTCCCCGATCCTGTTAACGGAACAGTGGATATAAGCTATACTGTTGAGGAAACATCCGCCGACCAGATAGAACTGTCAGGAGGGTGGGGATATGGCAGGATTATCGGAACGCTCGGCCTTTCATTCAATAATTTTTCCTTAAAAAACCTTTTCAATGCAGGTGCCTGGCGACCAGTCCCATCGGGCGACGGACAAAAACTGAGCCTGAGGGTGCAGTCGTACGGAAAAGGATACCTCAGCTACAGTGCATCATTTACTGAACCCTGGCTTGGAGGAAGGAAACCTAACGCATTTTCGGTAACCTACTGGCATTCATTGTATTCAAACGGCTTGCCAAGGAATGATATCAACAGGTCGTCTTTTACCATCAACGGACTTACCATCGGACTTGGAAAAAGGCTCCGCTGGCCTGATGATTATTTCACACTTTACCAGGCCATTACATTGCAGCGGTACGATCTTTTCCAGTATTCGCAGATATTTACTTTTGGTTCGGGCACGGGCAGTTATAATAACTTCAGCTATAACATAGTCCTTTCACGCAACTCGATCAGCCAGCCCATTTACCCCAGGAACGGATCGGAAGTATCTATTTCGCTGGAACTTACACCCCCGTATTCACTTGTAGATGGACGTAATTACCTGACACTCGATGAGTCGGAGAGATATAAGTGGGTTGAATACCATAAATGGAAACTCAATTTTGCATTCTACACCGAGGTGTTTGAGAAAGCAGTTGTTATGGCCAGGGCAAAGTACGGCTTCCTCGGTACTTACAATCATGATATTGGAATAACCTACTTTGACCGGTTCTACCTGGGTGGCGATGGTCTTTCGGGATACAACAACCTCGACGGAAGGGAGATCATTGGTATGAGGGGTTATGGCAACGAAACCATTACACCTGAATATGCATTCAATAAAAATATCGGGGGTACTATTTATTCAAAATACACGCTGGAACTAAGATACCCCCTTTCGCTCAACCCCTCATCAACAATTTATGCCATGGCCTTTCTTGAGGGGGGTAATTCATGGCTGAACTGGGCCGATTTCAACCCCTTCAGTATATACAGGACGGCAGGTGTCGGGATAAGGGTATTCCTGCCTATGTTTGGCCTGTTAGGCCTCGACTGGGGCTATGGATTTGATGAGGTGCCGGGAATTCCTTCGGCAAACGGCTCACAATTCCACTTCTCGATCAATTCTTCAATAGATTGATATACTTTGGGTTACATTTATGGCAAGTTTTTTGATAATAAACAGGTAATGAACAATTTGAATAAAATATTTCCAGGAGGAACGATCATGAAAAAAGTAATCTTGACAGCAGTTTTAATGTTTGCTCTTTCAGCAGCTTCATTTGCCCAGAAGTATGCTTTTGTGGATACTGAATATATTCTGAGAAATATCCCTGAATATACAGATGCTCAGGATATCCTCGATGAACTGGCCTCTGAATGGCAGAAGGAAATTGAGGACATGTTTGCTGAAGTGGATAATATGTACAAGGAATACCAGGCTGAAGCGGTTCTTTTGCCCGAGGATATGAAGCGGCAGAAGGAGAATGAGATAATCCAGCTTGAAAAGGAAGCCAAGGTACTGCAAAAGAAACGTTTTGGTGTGGACGGCGACCTGCAGAAAAAACGCCAGGAATTGGTGCAACCTATCCAGGAAAAGGTGTTCAATGCTATCGAAGAAATTGCAAATACGCGTAATTACGCTTTTGTTTTCGATAAAGCCAGCGGAGCCACAATCCTTTATGCACAAACAAAATTTGATATCAGCGATGATGTGCTGGATGAAATAGGAAGTGTGATGCAAACAGTTAAAAAAGAGAACCGCCAGCGGTCGGAATATCAGGGTGGCAATAAATAAATTATTTATCAGTTTGCAGGTCTGGGGAATGTCAATATTTTATCTAAATTTGCACCCTCTAAGAAGGAACAAATAATTAATTTATAAACCATTAGCAATAGTAAGATGAAAAGAAATTTAATACTCGGTATTGTGTTCTCAATGCTGATGCTCGCAGGACCATCCTTCTCTCAGGTTAACCCGAAGTTCGGATATATTGATTCCAACGAGCTGCTCGAGTTAATGCCGGGTAAGGATTCAATACAGGTTGCACTTGAGCAGTACGGTAGATCACTTGAATCTCAATTGCAGACAATGTACCAGGAATACCAGACCAAACTTGGCAATTACCAGTCGAACTCCGCTACAATGTCAAACATCATCCGTCAGACCAAGGAGAGGGAACTGGCGGATATGGAAACAAGGATCCAGGAATTCCAGCAACAGGCTGATGTTGACCTTCAGAATAAGCAGATGGAATTGCTGGAGCCACTTCTTACAAAAGCCAGGAAAGCTATTGAAGTCGTGGCAGAAAAGAACGGCTATACCTATATCTTTGACGTGGGAGTGGGCACCTTGCTGTACTATGAAAAAGGCGATAATATTATGCCACTGGTAAGGGAAGAGCTTGGTATCTGATGAAAAAGACACTTCAGAAGGGCCCCGTTCCAGCGGGGCTTTTTTTTTGCTTTGCGGGGACATTTTGTAATTTTTAGTTTACTTGACGTAAATAGTACGATTTTTGGAAAGGTTATATAAAAGAATATCATGAGTTATTATTTTAAAACAACTGTAGATGCTTCTTTCGAAGAGGCTATCGAAATAGCAACAGAAGCCCTTAAAAAGGAAGGCTTCGGAGTACTGACCGAGATAAGGATTCACGATAAGCTGAAGGAAAAGCTTGATGTGGACTTTCATAAGTATATTATACTGGGTGCCTGTCACCCGGCTTCAGCTTATGAGGCACTCCAGCATGAGAACAAGATAGGGACCATGCTCCCCTGCAACGTGATCGTCCAGGAACTGGATGAGAACAAGATGGAGATAGCAGCCGTCAATCCCATAGAGTCGATGCAGGCAATTGAAAACCCCGCGCTTGGTTCTGTGGCTGGTGACGTGAAGGACAGGCTGGAGAGGGTTATATCCTCGATCGGGAAATAAGGGACGATGTCCTAATTTAAAAGGGACATCGTCCCTTATCTGTAAAGAAGCACCGTGCCTTTAAGTGTTTCATTTACAGGATATTCGCTGCTGAAACTACTGTAACGGATTATCCATATGTATACCTCTGTTGGACAAGGAGTATTTTTGTACCGCCCATCCCATGCCTTTTCCATCGTTTTTGTTTCGAAGACTTTTTCGCCCCAGCGGTTGTAAACTGCCAGGAAAAAATCGTCGATGTTCTGCCCCTTAACCTTAAAACTATCATTTATTCCATCGCCGTCCGGGGTGAACGCGTTAGGTGCCCAGATCAATGGTTCGCAGTTCCGGGTGTCGATCATTATGGTATCGGAGGTTTCACCGCACGGGTTGGACATACGTATCCAGTAGCTGCCTTTCTCTCCCAGCGTAAGGGTGTTCCCGCCTGAGCTGTCGTTCCATAAATAACTTGTGTGATCTTCAACCGGTCCTGCAACAAGCACCAGTGAATCACCTATGCATATTACGGTATCGGTACCAAGACTGACAAACGGTGCAGAAAGCCTCTCAACGACCACCGTATCCGTGAAAAGACAATTGTTTTCGGTAGTTACCTGCAGCCAGTAAACACCGGGTTGTGATACCTGCCGTTCAGAGGTGGTTGTCCCGTCTTCCCAGAGATAATTGATAAAACTGTTGTCGGGCTGCAAAACAACTGAATTGCCGGCGCAAAAGAAGGTGTCGGCAGGCAGGTCAAGCTCAGGTTCAGGATGGAAACTTACATTGAAACCACCTGTTACAGTTCCGCATCCTATTTTGACCGAAACCGAATAGAAACCGCTTTCAGTTATGGTCCTGGCAGGATTGGAAGTGCCATCGTTCCAGGAATAGCTGACTGCACAGGGCATGGTAACATCCACCTCAAGTGTTTCCTGCTGACATAATACAGTGTCGTTCAGAGTCATCAAAAAAGGATTTTCAGGGATTACTTCCACCTGGTCCACATAGTAGGAACCATACCTTGTTGTAATGTTCGGAAAATCATATACTTCAGTTTCTGTATCCCTGTAAAAATTGCCGATGGTAAGGTGCCTTTCGGTTCCGTTTGCTGTGTAAACACCTGATATCCTGGTCCACTGCAGCTTACTCTGGATTATATCACCGGGGTTATTCTGGATATGAGGCTCCCCCCCTATCTGGATAAGACCTTCACCCTCCTGTAGTATCATATCTTCCGAGAAATGCAGCCCGATCCTGTCGATGGCATATCTGGCCCGGTCGGCACAGGAGACATAAAAACTCACTATGTACCTTTCACCTGCGATGAGATTGCATCCGAGATCGGTAGACATATATTCCCTGTAATCACTTCCCTGGAATGGATAGTAACAAATTATATGTCCGTAACCTTCGCCACTGTATGTTTCCTGCGATCCCCACTGGTTATCGGGCACATTAACATTTGATGCGCCACAGGTGTGGCAGAAATCGGTAGTCCCTTCCCCGGGGGTGAACCAGTGCAGGGCATTGTCGAACTGGCCGTGACCTGGTGGGCAGCCCTCATGCAGAGTGAATTCACAATTCCTGACCAGATTTTGGGACACTCCCTGAAGGGATAATAGCGCTAATACTATTATAACTGTGGTTTTCATTTACCGGTGGCTGAAAAATCGAATCGAATTTATCAAATTTCGATGATTTAATAAATTTATTATCAGTAAACGGTAAAAATTATCAAGAACATGAATGATTTCAACGTTCCCGGACCTTATTGAAATGTGAAAAGAAACTGATTTGGATGTTTGGGAACAATAATAAATAACATTTGTTTAACAAATTACAGATCAAAATTTATGGATAATAAAAATTACATTGTAGTCGGTGGCTCCTCAGGAATAGGCCGGGACCTCGCCGGTAAGCTTCTCGACAGAGGGCATTCGGTGACGGTTTTATCAAGAAGGGAGCCGGAGATCGAGAATTCCGGTAAACTAAATTGGATCAAATTTGATGTACTTGAAGATGATCCTGATGATCTTGACCTTCCGGAAGAGATCCACGGGCTTGCCTATTGCCCGGGAAGTATAAATCTCAGGCCTTTCAGGGGATTGAAAATAGAAGACTTCAGGGATGATTATGAAATAAACGTTATAGGTGCAGTCAAGATCCTTAAGGCCTCACTCAAGTCTCTGCAGGCAACCGGCTCTTCCAGTATCGTAATGTTCAGCACTGTGGCAGTTGGCCAAGGCATGCCATTCCATGCTTCGGTAGCTGCGGCGAAAGGGGCTGTGGAAGGACTGGTGAGATCACTTGCGGCAGAGCTCGCCCCGAAAGTAAGAGTGAATGCCATTGCTCCTTCGCTGACCGACACACCAATGGCAGAAAAACTACTAAATAATGACAGGAAGAAAGAAGCGTCATCAGAGAGGCATCCGTTGAAGAGAGTTGGTGAAACCAATGATATAGCTTCAATGGCAGGTTTTCTTCTCAGCGATGATTCAGGCTGGATAAGTGGGCAGGTTATTGGTGTGGACGGAGGTTTGTCTTCTCTTAGAATTTAAGAATATGACTTTCAAGAGATTCACTGTAGATGATTTCGAAAAGATGGACCGGGGCTTCAGAAGGAACTTCATGAATTGCCTCAGTGGGTTCAAAAGTGTTAATCTTTGCGGAACCATAGACAATGCAGGGAACACTAACCTTGCCATTATGAGCTCTGTAGTCCACCTTGGGGCCAATCCCTCATTGATGGGCATGATCATTCGTCCTTCGGTCGTTCCAAGAAATACCCTTGAGAATATCCTTGATACAGGAAGCTTTACTTTTAATCACATCACCGAAGATATGATCAGAGGGGCACATCAAACCGCAGGCCGTTACGATATGGGCGTATCAGAATTCCAGCAGGTAGGCTTGTCTGAATTCTTTTCCGGATCCGTAACTTCTCCATATGTGGATGAGTCTCCTCTGAAGATCGGACTTGAGTTCAAGGAGAAAATCGACATAAAGTCCAACGGTACGCACCTTTTAGTGGGAGAAGTGGTAGAGGTATTATTAAAAGATGAACTGATCGGAGAGGATGGTTTCATCGACATCCAGAAGGGCGGAACCATAACAATTGCAGGGCTCGATGGTTATCACAGGGCTTCAAAGGTGGTAAGGCTTTCACATCCACGGCCCGGTGAACATCTCAAAGAACTTGACTGGAAATAGAGAAAAGTAAAAAGCCCCTGCAAAAATTGCAGAGGCTTTTTTTCTGAAATACATTTTTTTATTTCTGCTGGTGCAGGTGCACATCCATCTGAGGGAACGGAATATTGAGCCCTTCTTTATTGAAGGTATTATAAATATTATTGTGCATATCGAAATAAACGCCCCAGTAGTCGGCTGCATTAACCCAGACCCTTACCACAAAGTTTACAGAGCTGTCGGCTAGCTCAGAAACCGCTACGAAAGGTTCAGGGTCTTCGAGGATCCTTTTATCATCCTTTATGATCGACATGATAACATCTTTTGCTTTTGAAGTATCATCTCCATAGGCAATGCCGAAAGTCATATCAACCCTTCTCTGAGGCTCGCTTGAGAAATTTGTCAGTGAACTGGTCGACAGACCGCCGTTGGCAAGGATGATCGTTTTATTGTCAGGTGTTTTGAGGATGGTATGAAATATCTGGATAGTATTTACTGTTCCCATATATCCCTGTGCTTCAATGAAATCCCCGACCTTGAAAGGTTTTAAAAGCAGGATTATCACACCACCTGCAAAATTCTGGAGCATTCCTGAAAGTGCCAGTCCAACGGCAAGGCCAAGGGCACCGAGGATAGCTATGAAAGATGTCATCTCTATGCCAATCATAGAGGCTATCGAGATGATCAGCATGACTTTCAGAAGGATATTGAAAATGCTCCTCAGAAAACCACGCAATGATTCGTCAACCTTTCTCTTGACCAAAGTTTTGTGGAATGCCTTGGTCAGGCCACTGATGATCCATAAACCAATAAGCAGGGTAACAATGGCACCAACAACCTGCAAGCCGTATTCTACTATAAGATCGTAGAGGTAATTTAGAATTTCCTGTACTCTGTCCATTTTAATAAATATTAGTTAAACAATTATGTTTTTGAAAAAAATCCTCTTGGCTAAAGGATGGGCAAAATTAGTCAAATTTTACTTATACCAGCTTGCATACATATTGTAACTGTTTGCAATCCGCTGTATCTCACCCTGAGAAAGTTCCTTGTCGATGGTTTTGATCTTTTTTGCCGGAACGCCTGCATAAACGCTGTTTTCTTCCACGATCATATCTTTAGTGACCAGGGCGCCTGCTGCGATGATTGAATTTGACCCTATAACAGCATGATCCATCAGGATTGATCCCATACCTATCAGCACATTATCTTTGATTGTACAACCGTGCACTATGGCATTGTGTGCTATAGAAACGTTATTTCCTATTGTTACAGGGGCTTTCTTGTAGGTGCAGTGCACTACCACGCCATCTTGTATGTTCACCTTATTACCGATCCTGATCCAATGCACATCGCCTCTTATAACAGCATTGAACCATACACTGCAATCATCGCCTATGACTACATCTCCAATAATAGTGGCATTATCTGCCAGGAAGCAGTTACTGCCTATGTTAGGATAAAAACCATTTACTTCTTTGATGAGAGCCATTTTCACACTGGATTTACCGGTTTTGTCAGAATTCGTTGAATTTAGGGCTGTTAAATTTTCTTTTATCCTCATTCCTGGGAGGGTAATCGATGGAATAGTGAAGCCCTTTGCTTTCTTTCCTTTGCATCGCCATTTTTATGATAAGATAGGCCACATTTATCAGGTTGCGCAGTTCGCAGAGCTTTACTGTCAAAACGGACCTTTCGTAAAGTTCTTCTGTTTCACGATTGATGATCTCAAGCCTGTCGAATGCCCGTTGCAGCCTCAGGTTAGACCTTACGATCCCCACATAGGCGCTCATTATGGATTGCACCTCTTTCAAAGTTTGTGTGATGAGTATTATTTCCTCGTTGAGAACTGTACCAGCAGCATCCCAATCGGGTACTTCATCCTTAAAACGAATATCATCTACAATATTGAGAGCATCCAGGCTGGCACGGTGAGAGAACACTGCTGATTCGAGCAGGGAGTTGGATGCCAGCCGGTTAGCGCCATGAAGCCCGGTAGATGCGCATTCACCCGAGGCATACAGATTAGCTATGGAGCTCTTGCCGTTCTTATCGACTTTAATACCTCCGCAGATATAGTGTGCCGCGGGTACCACAGGGATCATCTCCTTTGTGATATCGATGCCAAACTTCAGACATTTGGCATATATTGTTGGAAAGTTATTTATCAGTCCATCGGGTTCAAGATGGCGGCAATCAAGGTAAACGCTTTCATCGCCCGAAAGTTTCATCTCACTGTCGATAGCACGGGCAACAATATCACGGGGAGCAAGAGAGCCTCTCTCATCATACTTTTCCATGAATTCCTTCCCGTTCTTATCTTTCAGTACGGCTCCATAACCCCTGAGCGCTTCAGTGATAAGGAATGAAGGCCTTTCGTCGGGGTTGTACAATGAAGTGGGATGAAACTGGATGAATTCCATCCCATCCACCATTCCCTTTGCCCTGTATGTCATTGCAATACCGTCACCAGTGGCAATAGCGGGGTTTGTAGTTGTGTTGTACACCTGCCCTGCGCCACCTGTTGCTATAAGGGTTATCCTGGATAAAATTGTATGGATATCACCGGTTTCGGAATTCAGTATGTAGGCACCGTAACAGGTAATGCCATCTGAGCGGCGGGTGACCTCTTTGCCAAGGTGATGCTGTGTTATGATATCAACGGTAAAGCTTTTTGTCCAGGTTTCGATGTTGGGATGCGCATTTACCCTGGCTATCAGTGCGCGTTCTATTTCCTGGCCCGTATTGTCTTTATGATGAAAGATCCTGTGCTCGGAATGGCCTCCTTCTCTGGCAAGGTCGTATTTTCCCGAAGATTTTTTATCGAATTCAGCGCCCCATTTGATCAGCTCTTTAATGCGCTCAGTGGATTCGGTTATGGTGATCCTTACAACTTCAGGGTCGTTCAGCCCATCACCTGCGATCATCGTATCTTTTATGTGTTTTTCATAAGTGTCGGGGGTATACATCACTGCTGCTATACCACCCTGGGCATATTTGGTGGCAGTTTCATCAACAGGAGCTTTGGTGACGATCAGGACTTTTCCCCAATCGGCCACTTTCAGTGCGAAACTCAAACCTGCTATCCCGGATCCGATAACCAGAAAGTCAACTTTTTTTCTCATAGAATGGGTATTACGTTGCAAAGTTAGCCAAGATGGCAGATTCCTCAAAGGAGCCTGGTACTGACGAAGGTTTCGGCCACGGTCGTTTTTACAATCCCAGCAAGGATGATACCGGGTCCTGGCCCCTGAACATCATCTTTGCAGGATCTTCAAGCATTTCTTTAATCTTAACAAGAAAGCTTACACTTTCTTTCCCGTCGATGATCCTGTGATCGTAGGAGAGGGCAATATACATCACAGGGTGTATTTCCACCTCACCGTTTACCGCTATCGGCCTTTCAACGATGTTATGCATCCCGAGGATGGCACTTTGAGGAGGGTTTATGATGGGTGTAGAAAGCATTGACCCGAACACACCGCCGTTTGTTATGGTAAAAGTGCCTCCCTTCATCTCTTCAAGAGTGATCTTGTTGTCACGGGCCCTTACAGCCAGGTCCTTGATCTTCGACTCGATCTCGGCAAGAGACATTATTTCGGCATTTCTCAGTACCGGCACCATCAATCCTTTTGGTGTACTGACCGCAATGCCGATATCGGCAAACTTGTGGGTTACGACTTCATCGCCTTCTAATTGCGAATTCACTGCCGGGAAAAGATTCAATGCCTCACAAACCGCTTTTGTGAAAAAAGACATAAATCCCAGGGAAACCCCGAATTTTTCCTTGAAGACCTCTTTATACTTTTTACGTATTTCCATGATGGGTGTCATGTTCACCTCGTTGAACGTGGTGAGCATGGCCGTCTCGTTCTTGACTGCAACGAGCCTCTCTGCGATCTTCCGCCGCAAAGTGGTCATTTTCTTGCTTTCCGTTTCCCTGGTCCCTCCCCAGCTTTCGGCGATTGGGGATATGCCTGCCGGGGCATTGTCCTTGACAGAGGCAAGGTATTCAATGTCAACCCTGGATATCCTGTGTTTTTTTATGATCTCAAGAAGCTCTTTTTCACTCATCCCCTTTGCTTTCATCAGCTTTTTTGCCAGGGGGGATATATGCAGGATATCTTCTTCTTCAGTTTTTACTTCATCAGGAACTTCCTTCTTTTGTTGAGGTTCTTCTTTTGCTTTGGCGGATCCCTTGTCTTTTTCTTTTTCCCCGGCAGGTTTTTCTTCAGCTTTTGTTCCCTTTTTCTCCTCTTCCTTTTTGCTGGCTTCAGGTGCGGTAGCTTCTGTATCAATGGTTGCGATCACATCACCAACCTGGATGGTATCACCCTCTTCTACCTTGAATTTTATTTCTCCTGATTCCTCAGCGCTTATATTCAGTGTGGCCTTATCAGAATCGATCTCAGCAATGTCTGCGTCTTTCTCAACATAGGCACCATCTTCAACAAGCCATTGGGCAAGCTGAACTTCCGATATCGATTCACCGGGACTTGGAACTTTTATTTCGATGATCATAGTAAGACCTTCTTTATGTTATTGATCCGCTTAAGATTTAATCTATAAACTCTTGAAACCCTGGTTACTCCTTAAGGTTCAATTCCTTCATATATTGCTGCCACCTGTTGCCTATACATACCATCCTGCACTCCTTCTCAACCCTGGGGCATTCACATTCACCAAAGGTTTTTTCAATAATTTTTCTCTGACGCTTTGCATGGAACTCCGGTGAGCCTGTGGCCGGGCTTCCGCTGGCCGGCCGGGCAACAACCCTCAGTACAACTTCAGGGAAGTACTGGGTCATATAGAACCATGGTCCCATGTTCACAGGTTCTTCCTGTACCCAGACCCAGTCTTCTGTCAGTTCATACCTGGCAATAATACCCCTTAATTGTTTTTCGGGTAATGGATACAATTGTTCAAGCCGGATCAGGGCAGTGTCATCTGCTTTTATTTTTTCTTTTTCTTCAAGAAGGTCGTAATAGACCTTCCCGGAACAGAAAACCACTTTCCTGGTTTTTTCAGGATCAGCGGCACTGTCGTCGATCACTTCCCTGAATCCTCCTCTGGTGAAATCTTCAAGAGGTGAAATGCATTTCGGGTGCCTTAAAAGGGATTTCGGTGTGAAGATCACCAGAGGCTTCCTGAATTCCCTGTGAAGCTGGCGGCGCAAAACATGGAAGAAACTTGCCGGGGTTGTGCAATTAACAAGCTGCATGTTGTTTTCGGCCGCAAGTGTCAAAAACCTTTCGATCCTGGCGCTGGAATGTTCAGGGCCCTGACCTTCGTAACCATGCGGAAGATAGACAACGAGGTCATTCATTACATTCCACTTATCTTCAGCACTGCTCATGAACTGATCAAAAATGACCTGGCCGCCGTTGAAGAAGTCACCAAACTGGGCTTCCCAGACGGTAAGGCTGTGGGGATTTGCAAGTGCATAGCCATATTCGAAACCCAGAACCCCGTATTCAGAGAGGGGTGAATTATAGATCTCGAATTTTGCTTGGCCTTTACCAAGATTGTTGAGCGGTGTGTATTCCCTTTCCGAATCCTCTATCTTGAGCACTGCATGACGGTGTGAAAAGGTGCCCCTGGCCGAGTCCTGCCCGCTCACCCTTACGGGAAACCCCTCTTCAAGGAGAGTTCCGTATGCGAGCAGTTCGCCCATGGCCCAATCCAGAACCCCTCTTTCGATCATTTCCCTTCTTGACTTCTGTAATTTGATGAGTTTCCGGAATATTTTTTCTTCCCCGGGATAATCTGTTATTTGCTTTCCAATCTTTATGAGGTTTTTTTCGGGCACTCCTGTGTCGGGTGAAGAATGAAAGTCCTCATCCGTCGCCTTGCGGATATCCTTCCAGATATTTCCCAGGAAATTACTGATGGTGGAGGTCTTCATTTTTTTTGCCTCCTCGAGGTTCTCCTCCAGGAGCTTAACCGTGCTTTCCTCAAGTTTTTCTGTGTATTCTGCGAGGTCGGGCTGAGTTTCTTTTATTTGCTCCTTATAGATATCGTAGGGATTGGGATGTTTTTCAATGATCTTATACAGGATCGGCTGGGTAAACCGGGGTTCATCGCCTTCATTATGACCGTATTTCCTGTAGCAAAGCAGGTCGATGAATACGTCCTTGTGGAATTTCTGGCGAAATTCCATTGCAAACTGGATAGTATAGACGAGGGCTTCCACATCGTCGCCGTTTACATGGAAAACCGGCGAGAGTGTAGTTTTCGCAACATCAGTGCAGTACGTACTCGAACGGCCGTCGAGGTAGTTGGTTGTAAATCCAAGCTGATTGTTTACTACGATGTGGATCGTGCCACCTGTACGGTAACCGGTAAGTTCCGACATCTGCAGCAGTTCATACACCACTCCCTGCCCTGAAATGGATGCATCACCGTGGATCAGGATAGGGGCGATCTTGGTGAAATCGCCTTTGTAGTCCCTGTCGATCCTGGACCTTACGATCCCTTCAACAACAGGGTCGACAGCCTCAAGATGTGAGGGGTTAGGCGACAAAGTGAGCTTAATGGGCTTACCCGTTGTACAATTCCTCTCGGAGGAGAATCCAAGATGGTATTTTACATCGCCAAGCAAGTACTCATCCTTATATGCCCTGCCTTCAAACTCATTGAAAATTTCCCTGTATGATTTCTTCAGGACGTTGGCCAGGACATTCAGGCGTCCGCGATGTGGCATGCCTATTACAAATTCCTTTACGCCCAGTTCAGATCCTTTTTCCATAAGCGCATCGAGGCCGGGGATAAGTGATTCAGCACCTTCGAGCGAAAACCTCTTTTGCCCGGGGAATTTCTTGTGGATGAAATTTTCAAAAAGTACGGCCCTGGCAAGGTTCCTGAGGATATATTTACGATCTTCAGTTGTAAAGTCATAGGAGTTCCGGCTCTTTTCCATCTGTAGGCGCAGCCAGGAGTTGATCTCAGGTTTGCGGATGTAGAAGAACTCAGCTCCCACCGACTGGCAATAGGTAGCCTGAAGGTGTTCTATTATTTCAGATAGTTTGGCTTCGCCGATACCGATCTCATTTCCCGCCTTGAAAGTTTTATCCAGATCGCTTTCGCTGAGGCCGAAGTTTTCTATATCAAGGGTGGGGGAGTACTTCCTCCGGGTCCTCACCGGGTTGGTCTTTGTAAAAAGGTGCCCTCGCTGGCGGTAACCGGTAATAAGATTTATAACCTTGAACTCCTGGGGGTAGTCAAGCTTTTCACCATCAGCGCTGTAGTTGATCCTGGCAAAGTCGAAGCCTTCGAAGAATTGTTTCCAGCCCTGGTCAATCGATTCGGGATCTTTAAGGAATTGCCGGTACTGTTCTTCAACAATTGCCGGATCGGAATTATTTAGGAACGAATAATTATCCATTTAATAACCTCTTAATAGGGCTGCAAAAATACAAATAATTTACCATGCGCAAAGGCTTAGCACTGCGTGCGAAAGGGCATAAAAAAAGCTGCCGTGGAAGTGGCAGCTTTTCATATAACGTGTTTGTTGTTTTTTTACTCCGGTTCGATGGCATCAACCGGGCAGACGTCTGCACATGATCCACAGTCGGTGCAGATATCGGGATCAATAACGTAGATGTCGCCTTCTGAGATAGCCTCTACCGGGCATTCGTCAATACAAGTACCGCAAGCAGTGCAGTCGTCAGTGATTTTGTAAGCCATAACTTTAAAATTTAAAATTAGTCACTCATTGGTGCAAAGGTATAATTATATATTTATTGAAAACCAATTAATCAGCACAAAAGAACTAAAATTATATACAGTCTAAATTATCATAATGGCATGGTTTTACCCCAAAATCCCCAATTATCTCATTGTTAATTAATTAACAAAACAAGGTGTTCAAAATGAATAAATTGGGAAATAAAAAATTGTTCTTTAAGGTTAAAAAATTGTTAAAAGATAGATACCTCCTAGCATTAAAACTTTTAACTTTGCAATTCATAAATGAATACTGCTGATGAAAAATAACGATCATAAAGTAGTAGAGGTTGAACATGTTGTGGTGAAGTTTGCAGGCGATTCAGGTGACGGGATGCAGCTTTCCGGTTCAATGTTTTCTGACACGACTGCTTTTGCAGGCAACGATCTTTCAACTTTCCCTGATTATCCCTCAGAGATCAGGGCCCCGCAGGGCACACTGGCCGGTGTTTCCGGTTTTCAGCTTCATTTCGGGCACATTAAGGTTGATACCCCGGGCGACCTTGCAGATGTACTCGTTGCCCTCAATCCTGCTGCTTTAAAGGCGAATCTGAAATGGGTCAAGCAGGGAGCTACCATTATTGTCGACATCGACAATTTTGATAACAAACATTACAAAAAAGCCGGGTATGTTGAAGATCCAATTGGTGATGGCACACTTGAGGGATATAACCTTGTAAAGGCCCCCATTACATCTTTGAGCCGGGCCACGGTCAAGGAACTGGGGATCGATCCAAAATCGGCCGACAGGTCGAAAAACCAGTTTGCCCTTGGTATGCTTTATTATCTTTTTAATAAAGACCTTTCCATTGGCGAAAAATTCCTTGAGGCAAAATTCGGTAAAAAGCCCATCCTGGCCGAAGCAAATAAAAAGGTACTGAGGGCCGGTTATAATTATGCCGAGACCATAGAGGCGCTGGCCACAACCTATAAGATAAAACCCAGGGAAGAACTCAAGGGAAAATACAGGAATATAACCGGTAATATCGCAACTGCCTGGGGCCTAATGGCTGCGGCTGAAAAATCGGGCCTGGAACTTTTTCTCGGTTCTTATCCCATCACTCCTGCTTCAGAGATATTACAGGAACTCTCAGGCAGAAAGCATCTGGGCGTCAAGACATTCCAGGCAGAAGATGAGATTGCCGGCATTACTTCGGCCATAGGTGCATCCTTCGCAGGTTCACTGGCAGCAACTTCAACCTCAGGTCCGGGCCTTGCCCTGAAAAGCGAAGCTATTGGCCTTGCAGTCATTACCGAGCTTCCGATTGTAATTGTTGATGTCCAGAGGGCCGGCCCTTCAACTGGATTACCAACTAAACCGGAACAGGCCGACCTCCTGCAAGCCCTTTACGGACGTCATGGGGAAAGCCCGGTGGTTGTCCTGGCAGCAAGCACTCCGGCCAACTGTTTCCGCTTTGCTTTCGAGGCTGCAAAACTGGCCCTGGAGCATATGGTCCCTGTAATTCTCCTTACCGACGGTTACCTGGCAAATGGCTCTGAGTTATGGAAGATCCCTTCAATGAAAGACCTGCCTGAAATACACCCGAGGTTTGTCGAAGATAATGACCCTGACTATCAGCCATACAGAAGAGATCCCGAAACGTTAGCCCGCTATTGGGCCCTGCCCGGACAGGAAGGTTTGAGGCATAATGTCGGGGGGCTTGAAAAAGAGGATGTTCTGGGTACTGTTTCGCACGGGCCGCTTAATCATCAGAAAATGATCCAACTGAGGGAAGATAAGGTCCAGCGCGTGGCTGACCATATCCCCGAACTGGAATTAATGGGTGAAGAGGAGGGAGACCTTCTGGTAGTTGGATGGGGTGGTTCCTATGGTGCACTGGGATCAGCAGTGAAAGATATGCAGAACGAGGGCAAATCTATAAGCCTGGCTCAATTCAACTATATCAAACCACTGCCTAGAAATACCGGCGATGTCCTAAAAAGGTTCAAAAAAATCCTTGTATGTGAAATGAACCTGGGGCAGTTTGCGTTTTACCTGAGAGGAATGTTCCCCGGTATCCCGGTAGAACAATACAATAAGATCCAGGGGCTGCCTTTTATGATAGCCGAACTAAAAAATAAATTCAACCAGGTCATTGAAGATATCTCAAAATGAAAAGCGAGACCACAACACTGCCAGCAGGAAAGCTGACGAAAGACGATTTTAAGGTCAACCAGGATATTAAATGGTGTGCCGGTTGCGGCGATTACGCAATCCTGTCAGCAATCCAGACTGTTCTTGCCGAAAGAGGCGGAAAAAAGGAAAATATTGTATTTGTATCCGGCATAGGTTGCTCATCCAGGTTCCCCTATTATATAAATGCCTATGGCTTCCATGGCCTCCACGGCAGAGGTGCTGCAATTGCCTCCGGCATAAAGGTGAGCAATCCCAAACTGGACGTGTGGCATATTACCGGTGACGGCGACAGCATGGCTATTGGCGGAAACCATTTTATCCATGCGGTAAGGCGAAATATCGACATGAATATCATTATATTCAATAACAAGATATATGGCTTGACCAAAGGACAATATTCCCCTACCACGCCAAGGGGAAGCAAAACAAAAACCTCACCCGACGGAACCATTGAAAATCCGTTCAAGCCCGGAGAACTGACCATGGGTGCGCAGGGAACATTCTTTGCCAGGATGGTAGATACCGAGCCCAGGAGGCTGCGGGAAGTGTTGATGGCTGCCGCAGAGCACAAAGGAACTTCAGTTGTTGAGATCCTGCAAAACTGCGTTATCTTCAATAACAAGATACATGCAGAGATAACCGGCCGTGATGTTAGGGACGACCACCAGATCTACCTCGAACATGGGAAACCTATGATCTTCGGAAAAGAAAAAAACAAAGGGTTCAGGAAAAACGGCACTAAATTCGAAATTGTTACAATCGGTGAGAAAGGTATCACAGAAGAAGATATCCTTGTACACGATGCACACGACCCCGACGATACCACCCACTATATGCTGGTAAGAATGACATTGCCCGATTATCCGGTTGCCACGGGCGTTATCAGGTCATGCCATTGCTTTGAGCCGTATGATAAGCTTCTCGAAGACCAGGTGAAAGAAGCCAGGGAAGAAAACTCCCTTAAAAATATGGACGATCTGCTGAACTCGGGTGCAACACTCGATCTTTAGACGCTTCTTGAAATCCGGTTCCTTATAGATTACCTTTATTAAGGAACTCCTTTATCGTCATGCTTAAGGAATTTAAAGAATTCATCCGTTCGGAAAAACTCTTTGAGAAACAAGATAAGATCCTTCTTGCCGTAAGTGGTGGGCGGGATTCTGTTGCAATGACCAACCTTTTTATCCGCTCGGGTTACCACTGTGCAATAGCCCACTGCAATTTTAAACTCCGGGGCAGGGAGTCGAATGAGGATGAAGTTTTCACGACGAAGCTTGCGGAAAAATATCACTGTAGATTTTATGCTAAAACTTTCCCAACAGAGGAATACGCATGGGAAAAAGGTATATCGGTCCAGATGGCGGCCAGGGAGCTGAGATATGAATGGTTCGAAGAGCTTTTGAGAGAAACCGACTTTGATTATGTTGCCACAGGTCATCACCGAGATGATGAAACGGAGACCTTTATGATCAATCTTATAAGGGGTACAGGCCCGAGAGGACTGGCAGGCATACCCGTTAAACGGGACAGGATTGTGAGGCCGTTACTCTTCACCGGCAGGGATGAGATTGACAGGTATATTGTAGCCCAGGGGCTTGAGTATCGCGAGGACAGCTCCAATAAGGAAGAAAAATACCTCAGGAATAAAGTAAGGCACTCGATAATACCCTTGCTTGAAACATTGAATCCCGATTTCAATGGCTCACTGATCCGGAATATGGCCCGGATCCGGGACCTGATCGGAATGGTTGACAGGAAACTGGCTGAATTCCGCAGGGACGATATTATCACCGATAGCGACGGTATAAGGATCCCCGTGGAAAAGCTCTTAAAAATGCAGCCCCTTGGTTTCTGGTTGTATGAACTGCTGAGCGATTATAATTTCACTTTTGATACGGCCGGGAGACTGGCAGATTCAATGGAAAACAGTACCGGAAAACAATATCTTTCGAACACCCACAGGCTGCTGGTCGAAAGGGAATACCTCCTTGTACAAAAACTGGCCGGTCAGGAAGAAGACTTTGAGGATGGACTTTTCTTTATCGATAAAAACACCAGGGAGATCCTGTTCCCTCTAAAACTAAGGTTCGACTATTTCGATAAAGGCGAATTAAAGATATCGCCTGATCCTGACGAGGCATTCATCGATCCGGATAAACTGACCTTTCCGCTCATTCTGCGTAAATGGAAAGAAGGTGATACATTCAGGCCTCTTGGAATGAAAGGGACCAAAAAACTGAGTAATTTTTTCATCGACAATAAGATCGAGATCTCTCAAAAAGAGAAAACATGGCTTCTCTGTTCCGGCGATGAGATTGTCTGGGTGGTAGGGCTACGCCTCGACAACAGGTTCAGGATCACCCCATCCTCCAATAGAATGCTCAGGATTACCCATCTGTAATATATTCTTATTTAGATACAATTATAAATACAGTTTGGCGGTGTATAATGGCTAACCTGTTTTTTATAACTTTGCAGACCAAAAAAAATTAAACATGAAGAAATTCAGGGCGGTTTTTTCTGCAATAGTCCTATCAATTATTTTAGGAAGCCTATCTCTCCAGGCACAGATCCTGGAGCCTGTCAAATGGACCTTCGATTCAAAAGAAATATCATCTGATGAGGTTAAACTTCAATTCATTGCGGATATCGATGTAGGCTGGCATGTCTATTCAACAGATATTCCGGATGGAGGGCCCATCCCCACCTCATTCAATTTTGTGGAGAGTGATAAATTCGAACTGGTTGGTGAATTGGAAACCCCCGAAGCCATTGAAAAGTTTGATAAGGCTTTTGAAATGACCCTTGAATATTATGGGGAGAGGGCAGTCTTTTCGCAGAAAGTAAAATTAAATACCGAAGAACCTTTTGTTATACAGGGCGAGCTTGAGTTCATGGCATGTGACGACAGCCGCTGTTTGCCACCGGCTTATGTTGAATTTGCTTTTCCTGTTAACGGTGCCGATGTTTCGGATGCTGCTATTGCTCAAAGAGCTGATGAGGCAGACATCGGAATGGCATACCTTGATGAAGCAGACCAGGAAACCGGGGTGAATACAGAGGCTGAAGAGGAAGCAAGTTCGGAATCACTGCTGGCCTTTTTCCTCATTGCACTGGGGGTTGGTTTTGTCGGGTTGCTCACCCCGTGCGTATACCCTATGATCCCGATGACCGTTTCATTCTTTATGAACCAGAGCCAGAGCAAGGCGAAAGGCAGGATGCAGGCCCTGGTGTTCGGTTTTTCGATCATTTTTATTTACACGGTAGTGGGAGTGCTCGTCTCTGTAATCTTTGGCGCTGAAGCCATTAAAAGCGTCAGCGACCACTGGCTCACAAACCTGATATTCTTCCTGCTGTTTGCAACATTTGCAGCCTCATTCTTCGGAATGTTCGAAATAGTTCTTCCAAGCTGGCTCACCAGTAAATCCGACAAGCAGGCTGATAAAGGAGGATTTATCGGTTCGTTCTTCATGGCACTGACCCTGGTGCTGGTATCTTTTTCCTGTACGGCCCCATTCGTTGGTGGTATCCTGGTTGAAGCGGCAACAGGTGAGTTCCTGAAACCAACCGTTGGGATGTTTGGTTTCTCGCTGGCCTTTGCAATAGTGTTCACGTTGCTGGCCTTATTCCCGGGATGGCTTGGAAAAATGCCAAAATCGGGTGGCTGGCTTAATTCAGTAAAGGTTGTCCTTGCTTTCCTGATCCTGGCAATAGGCATGAAATATTTGCTTGTGCCCAATGTGGCTCTCAACTGGGGGATTACACGCGAGGTCTACCTGGCCATCTGGATCGTGCTGTTCACACTACTGGGGTTCTACCTTCTCGGTAAGATCCGGTTCTCGCACGACAGCCCGGTCAACCATGTGAGCGTTCCACGATTGCTTCTTGTCATAATATCTTTCAGTTTTGTGTTTTACCTGATTCCGGGATTGATCGGTGCTCCGCTGAAAGCTGTTTCAGGGTATCTTCCAACAGAATCTTCATGGGACCTTGATGAGATCATCCGGGAGAACACGAGGAACATTGCAGTTGTAAGCCAGGGAAGCGGTACTTCCACCGCCAACCTCTGTGATGAGCCAAAATACGATGATATCTTTGAGCTTCCTCACGGACTGCAGGGCTATTTCGAATATGAACAGGCTTTAGCCTGTGCAAAGGAACTTAACAAGCCTTTATTCGTCGATATAAAAGGACATGCATGCACCAATTGCAAGGTCATGGAAAAGAATGTCTGGTCCGACCCCGAGGTGCTGAAGAGGCTCAGGGAGGATTTTGTCATTGTTGCTCTCTATGTTGATGACAAAACAAAGCTGCCCGAGGAAGAATGGATCACATCATCCTTCGACGGTAAAGTAAAGAAAACCATCGGCAGGAAGAACACAGACTTCCAGATCACCAGGTTCGGAGTGAATGCCCAGCCTTATTATGTAATAATGGGCCATAACGATGATGTTCTTAACGAGCCTGTGGGATTTGTCCCCGATGTTGATGAATACGTCGATTTCCTTGAAAGCGGTGTGCAGGCTTTTAACGACAAATACTAGCCGGATCTTATTGCATTCCGATTTGTTAAGGAGTTGTTAATTCCGAACTACAACAGGTTTGATTTGTATAGTTTTACAAAAAACCGACTCATGAATTTCACTGCAATTTCAATCAAGAAAAGTTTATTTATCCTTTTTTTAACTGCTTTTCCGTTCCTTCTTAATGCCCAGCTTTTTCTCGATATTGATGCAGGCATGACAGGCCTTGGCAGGAGCGAGGTTGAATGGGCCGATTATGACAATGACGGCGACCTGGATGTGCTGGTTTCAGGACTCGACCAGGGTGATGTGCGTTATACACTCATATACCGGAACGAGGAGGGAACTTTTACAGATATACAGGCTGACCTTCCCGGAATGAAAGAAGTGCGGGCCGACTGGGGGGATTATGATAACGACGGCGACCTTGACCTGGCCCTGGCAGGAAACACTGAAAATGGTGACAGATCGTTCATCTTCAGAAATAACGACGGAATTTTTGAAGACATCGAAGCCGGACTTCCTCCGGTCAGCAACGGAGATATCAAATGGGGCGACTATGACAACGACAGCGACCTCGATCTTTTTGTCACCGGTAACTGGACGGGAAAACTTTTCCGTAACGACGACGGCACCTTCAATGATACAGGCCAGGATTTCGGCTTCTGGTCGAGCAGCTCGGTTGCCTGGGGCGACCACGATAACGACGGCGACCTTGATATCCTGCTCATGGGCGATAGCGGTGCAGGAGCCAAAACAAAGATCTTTAGCAATGAGAACGGTGTTTTTGCTGATACTGAAGTTGCACTGGGTGGTTTGATGGCAGGAACTGCCCATTGGGTCGATATGGACAATGATGGTGACCTTGATATCAGCCTTTCAGGTTATAATGATGCTCTTGAAGCCCAGTTCTACCTTTATGAGAATGAGGGTGGAGGTGCATTTGATCCCTATTACGGGGGTATAGAAGGCGTTGCGCTCAGTGCAGTGGATTGGGGCGACCTCGACAGCGATGGGGATCTTGACCTCATCATTTCGGGTAAGGCAACCGGTTGCGGAGCCTTCACCTCCGGTATCTACCGCAACGATTTTCCCTTCTTTGTAAAAATATCATCATCGTTTTCAACCCTCTTCAGAAGCACCGCCAAATGGGCCGATTATGATAATGACGGCGACCTGGATTTTGTCATTTCCGGGCTTACCGCCTCGGAAAGCCCTGTTACCCGGATCTACAGGAATACAGAAGGCATAAACCTTTTCACCGCAAATACAGCCCCTGAAGCCCCGGGTTCCATAGAAGCAGAGCTCGATGGCAATACGGTTGCCTTTAGCTGGACACGGGGCACCGATGAAGAGACCCCCGACGAAGGCCTTTATTATAATTTCAGGCTCGGCACAACCGAAGGGGGATGCGAGATCATTTCCTGTATGTCGCACCTCGAAAGCGGCGCAAGGAAGATCATCGGGATCGGCAATGCCAACCAGGATACCGCCTGGGTGATTAAAAGCCTTGATCCTGGTACTTATTATTACAGCATACAGTCCATAGACCAGTGTTTTGCTGGTTCTGAATTCACCCCTGTACAATCCTTTACCATAACAGCGACATCAGTTGATGACCTGACAGAGCCGGGAAATATCACAATTTCCCCTAACCCCGCAACACACTTCATTAACATTAGCTCGGGGGGAAGTGCAAAAGTCATTATAGCCGACCTTAAGGGAAGTCTTATAAGAAACCAGGCCATCCAGGGAAATACCAGGATGGATATCTCCGGTCTCCGAAGCGGGATCTATTTCATCAGGATAGTTAACGATGAGGCTGCTGAAAGCTTCAGGTTGATCAAAAATTAAGGATCTGCAAAAAAAACAGGCTGTAATCATTCATGAATACAGCCTGTGCTTTATAAGTTCTGAAGGAAATCCCTACTTCATCATTTCAGAGAAATACTTGTAGAAATGCGGAATTGTCTCAATTCCGTTATAGAATTGCTCCAATGGATAATTTTCGTTGGGTGAGTGGATTGCATCCGACTCCAGTCCGAATCCCATCAGTATCGATTTGATCCCGAGGATCTGTTCAAAAGTTGAAATTATGGGGATACTGCCACCGCTTCTTACCGGTACGGGCTTCTTTTTGTATACATCTGTATAAGCCTTTTCAGCTGCTTTATAGGCGGTCATGTCGATGGGTGATACATAAGGCTGTCCACCATGCAGTGCTTCAACCTTGACCTTAATGCCTGCGGGGGCGATCTTCTTGAAATGCTCTTCAAAAAGCTTGCTGATCTTCTTATTGTCCTGGTCTGGCACAAGCCTCATCGAGATCTTTGCATGTGCTTTGGAAGCTATGACTGTTTTGGCGCCTTCACCGGTGTAACCACCCCAGATACCATTCACATCGAGCGACGGCCTGATGCCGGTGCGTTCCATAGTGGTGAAACCTTTCTCTCCGTAAACGTCATCAATATCAATGGCTTTCTTGTACTCTTCGAGGTTGAAAGGGGCTTTGCCCATTTCTTCCCTCTCCTTTTCGCTTACTTCAATAACATCGTCGTAAAAACCGGGGATGTTGATC
>CAZXWD010000021.1:0-31662 GCA_964644135.1 uncultured Bacteroidales bacterium
ATGTCTTCCAGATGTCTTCCAGATGTCTTCCAGATGTCTTCCAGATGTCATCCCTTTTATTACTAACTTTGAAACCACCATGACCAAAATATCTGCCGTAATAATAACCTTTAACGAAGAACGGAATATCGCCAGGTGCCTCCAGTCTGTTAAAGATGTGGCCGATGAAGTTGTCGTGGTCGACTCGTATTCAACCGACCGGACAGAAGAGATCTGCAGATCCTTCGGAGTGATCTTCATGCAAAATGAATGGCTGGGCTATTCCGGACAGAAAAATTTTGCCAATGCCCAGGCCTCCTATGATAACATATTATCGCTCGATGCCGATGAAGCCCTGTCGGAAACCCTCAGGGAGGAAATAGTGAAAGAGAAAGAAAAGGGCCTGAAACATGCATACGAGATGAACCGGATGACCAATTATTGCGGCCACTGGATAAGGTATGGAAGCTGGTACCCCGACAGGCAACTAAGACTCTTCAACCGTACTTCAGGCCGTTGGGACGGTGAAAAGATCCATGAGAAATTCAGGCCGGATGAAGGGATAAATCCGGAATTCATGAAAGGCGATATCCTTCATTTCTCATACTATTCAATTAAGGAACACATTGACCAGGCAAACCATTTTACAACCCTCACCGCCGAAGTTGCATTCTCCAGGGGCAAGACAGCGCCACTGGTCAAACTCTTGGTAAACCCGTTTTTAAGGTTTTTCAGGGATTTCTTTCTCAGGGCCGGCTTTCTCGATGGATACCACGGTTTTCTCGTTGCCCGGATTTCTGCCTTTGCAACATTTCTTAAATACAGCAAGATCAGGCAATTACACAAACAAACAAAAACCAAAACAGCATCTCCCGGCAAATGAAAAGGATCATCGTAAGCCGCACTGACAGCATTGGGGATGTTGTCCTTACTCTGCCCGTTCTGGGATGGCTTAAAAGTTCATTCCCCTCAAGCAATATTCTTTTCCTTGGTAAATCCTATACAAAACCCGTGGTAAGTCTTTCCGAAAACGTGACAGAGTTCATCGACTGGGACAAGATCAGAAAACTTCCATCCAAAGAGCAGGTAAAGGCATTCAGTGCACTCAATGCCGATCTTATTATCCATGTTTTTCCCGTGAGCGAGATCGCCATACTGGCAAAAAAAGCCGGTATACCTGAACGGCTCGGGACCACCAACAGGCCTTACCACTGGACAACCTGCAACAGGCTGGTAAACCTTTCAAGAAAGAATTCCAGCCTGCACGAAGCCCAATTGAACCTCAAGCTTATCAAAAAATTATGCCAGAAGAGAGAAATACCTTCTCTTGAAGCTATACCTGATCTTTATGGTTTAAAAAAACCGGAACCTCCGCATAAAAACCTGGCAGCACTGTTTGACAGTGAAAGACTGAATGTGATCATCCACCCAAAATCCAAAGGGAGCGCCAGGGAATGGGGCACTGATAATTTTCGTGCATTGATCAATTCACTTGAAGAAGAGAAGTTCAATGTCTTTATTACCGGCACTGAATCTGATGGCGGGATCCTGGAAAAGGAGGGTTTTTTCGATTTTAGCAGGCAGGTGCATAACCTTTTGGGAAAACTCAGCCTGGAAGACCTCATTTCATTTATCAGCACATCAGATGCCCTGGTTGCAGGAAGTACAGGGCCACTCCATATCGCAGCGGCTTATGGGATCCTTGCTATAGGGTTATATCCTCCAATAAAACCTATGCACCCCGGACGCTGGGCACCTGTAGGTAAAAATGCCCGGTATTTGGTGAAGGATAAAAAATGTAACGATTGTCGTAATTCAACCATTTGTGAATGCCTGCAGAGCATACTTCCCAAACAAGTCAGGATGAAACTTGAAATGATCAACAAATGAAGCAGTAGCTGATCAGCTTAAAAAAAAGCCCTTCATCTATTATTTTATTATTTTTGGCCGTCATTATCCGGGTAGTTATGCAAGCAAATCAGATCTTGTCGTGGATGTATTTTTTCGGGCTGGCAATGCTGGTTGTAGCATTACCCCTGTCTAAGTTCCTGATGAGCGTTTCCCAGTTCTACCTTGTGGGCGTTTTTATCCTCGACGGAATTGACCGTCAAAAAGTACTCGATTTTTTCGGTGAAAGAAACAGGAAATCCATTATTCTGCTGATTGCACCATACTCCATCTCCTGGGCAATGGAGGCTGTTGTCAGGAAATTCAAAAGATTTTTCTCTTCCGATAATATTCCGGCAGTAGTGTTCAGCTCTCTTTACCTTCTTCATATCCTTGGCCTGATACATACCGTCGATTTTGATTACGCGCTGAAAGATCTTAGGATCAAACTTCCCATTCTGCTGCTGCCTCTCATCTTCTCAACAATGCCCACACTCGACAGAACTCAGTTCAGAAGGCTTATGATAATATTTGCTGGTGCTGTCCTGGTCGCAACCCTTATTAGTATATATTTTCTCCTGTCGGAACCTGTTGCCGATATTCGTGAAATATCAAAATTCATCTCACACATCAGGTTCAGCCTGCTGATCTGCATAGCCATTTTAATACTTACCTACTGGATACTGAAACAGAGCATTTTCAACCTAAAATGGAAACTGGTCTTTCTGGCAGTAACCATCTGGTTCATAACCTACCTGATAATTGTTACCTCTATCACAGGGCTGGTCATCCTGATCTCAACAGGCATTATCCTCCTTATCGTCCTTGTTTTCCAGGTGACGAAAAGCTGGTGGATGAAGAGCCTGTATCTTGTATTCCTTGTAGTTATCCCGATTACGGTCATTTCTTTTGTGGTATCCATAGTGAATGATGTCTATAAGATACACCCCATTGACGTTGACAGGCTTGACAAGAATACAGCACAGGGGAACCCTTACTGGCATGACCTTACAAATGAACAGATCGAAAACGGGTATTATGTCTGGCTCTACATAAATTTCGATGAAATGAGGGAGGCATGGAATGAAAGGAGCGACATGGACTTTGACGGCCTCGACAAACGTGGACAAGAGCTCAGGTACACCATTGTTAGATTCCTTACATCAAAAGGCTACAGAAAAGATGCTGAAGGAGTTAACAAACTGACGGATGAGGAGATTGCCCTTGTGGAAAAGGGTGAAGCCAGCATCCTCTATCATGAAAGACCTCAACTGTATGTGAGGCTGTACAAGATAATATGGGAATACCAACAGTACCAGCTTACCGGCAATGCTTCAGGTCATTCGGTAATGCAACGGTTTGTGTATGCACAAACCGCTGTCTCGATCATCAAAGAAAATCCCTGGTTCGGCGTGGGGACCGGTGACCTGAACCTTGCCTTCCATAAAAAATACAAGCAAATGAATACCCTCCTTGATGAACAGTTCAGATGGAGGTCACACAACCAGTTCCTTGCTATTTCAGTGGGATTCGGGCTGGTGGGGCTTGTTTGGTTCCTTTTCAGCTTGCTGTACCCTCCTATTGTGACACAGCGCTTTTCCGACTATTTCTACCTCAGTTTTTTCCTCGTCATCCTGTTTTCTATGTTTGCTGAAGATACCATGGAAACCCAGGCAGGAGTCACTATCTTCGCCTTCTTCTCGTCATTGTACCTGTTCGCAAAAAAATTTCACGATTCATTCTGATTTAAGGTCAAGGTATGCCTGCAACCAATGAGTGGCTAAAAAACTGGACAGCAATAATCAATCCCAGCTCAGGAGCGGGAAAAGGTGAGCGCGACTGGCCTTCGATCAATATGCACCTACAAGGGGCAGGCTTTATTTTCAGGCCTTTCTTTACTGAATACCGGGGCCATGCCATCGAACTGACCGAAAAACTCTTGTCGCTGGGTGAAAAGAAATTCATTGTAGTAGGCGGAGACGGTACGTTGAACGAAGTGGTCAATGGTATTATGAACCTTTCGGGAAAGATCGATACTAATGAAGTTGTTACGGGAATGATCCCGGTAGGAACGGGAAACGACTGGGGTAGGATGTACCGGATATCATCAAAGTACAAAAAGTCGGTGAAGGCCCTTGCCAAAGGAAAAACTTTTATGCAGGACGTTGCCCGTGTAGGGTATTTTCGGGGAAATGAGGAGGTGTTCCGTTACCTTGTAAACATGGCAGGAGCCGGCTATGATGCATTAGTTACGAAAAGGACCAATGAACTGAAAGAAAAAGGCAAGGCAGGATTGATGTCTTACCTCTACCAGCTCATTAAAGGACTTTTCAAATACCGCCAGGCCATAATGAAGGTGGAGGTGGACAATACAACTGTCTATGAAGGAGGCGTGTTTTCCCTGAATGTGGGTGTGTGCAGGTACAATGGCGGTGGTATGATGCAATTGCCTCACGCAATACCTGACGACGGCCTTCTGGATGTCACGATCATCAAAAAAACGACCAGAAGGTATATTCTTCGGCACCTTCATAAGGTTTTCGACGGGTCTTTTGTAAACCTTTCAAAGGTCATGACTGCAAGGGGTAAAAAAGTAAAGGTCACAGGTGTTGCCAATGAATTGCTTAACCTCGAAATTGACGGTGAATCGCTTGGAAACAGCCCTTTCCACTTTGATATCCCCGGCAGAAAAGCCCGTTTTGTGATCAATAAAAGTTGGGAACACAGATCAAAAAAGAAGGATTGAACCTTGTCAGGGTGAAACCCAGTTACCGTCCTCTTTTATCAGGTTGATCAGTTCGTCTATGGCATCAGCTTCGGGCAGGTTCCTTTTTATCTCATCCGGACCTCTGAACAAGCTGACTTTTCCTTTTCCTGAACCAACATAGCCGTAATCGGCCCCTGCCATTTCTCCCGGACCATTAACAATACACCCCATCACTGCTATTTTCAGGCCTTTCAGGTGTGAGGTCCTTTTCCGTACCTCATCAAGCACCGATTTAATATCGAATTTGGTACGGCCGCAGGATGGGCAGGCAATGAATTCAGCCTTTGAAATACGCCGGCCCGTAGCCTGTAAAATGCCAAACATCAATTCCACTAATGAAAAACCCTTCATTTCGACCCACAATCCGTCTCCTTCACCATCAACTAAAATACCGCCTGCGCCTATGGTTGCTTCTATGAGTGCATCATCGTAATCAGTGCCTGAAATTCGTCTTTTGAGAATGACCGGAATGGTTTGGTTTTCCTCTCTTATCTTTCTTATCTCTTTCCTGTAAAAATGCAACGAATCATCCCCTGAGGCTTCCGAAACGATCAGGTCTGATCCTCTGGTTTTGCCTGGTGTTACCGAATAAGTGTACTTTTTTTGTGGTAGTCCGGAGGTGACCAGGCTATTTTCCCCGGCAGGGATAAGGTCGGGGACAAAGCGGTCACCCAGTATTTCCGGGGAAGGATCACGAGGTAACGGATGTACTACTTTTGTCACCTGGAATTCCGTTTTATCCGGATAATCCTTCTTTTGCCGGGCTGTAATGCTTCCATAAAGGTTGAAAGCAGGTTCCCCGTCATGCGTAAAAGTGCGTTTACCTTCCTTTGTATATCTTTCAGCCAGCTTTCTGGCAAAGGGTATCTCATCAAGCGGATCGCCGGTAAGGGAAACCCTGATGGTATCACCAAGGCCATCTTCAAGCAATGTTCCTATTCCCAGGGCCGATTTGATCCTTCCGTCCTCACCTTCACCTGCTTCTGTTACACCAAGGTGAAGCGGATAAGCCATATCCTCAGCATTCATTATTGCCACTATCAGCCTGTTGGCAGCTATCATGGTGGCTGCATGGCTCGATTTCAATGAAACGAGAATATCCCCAAATCCAAATCCTTTCAGTATCCTGAGGTATTCCATTGCCGACTCCACCATCCCTTCCACTGTATTTCCATATCTCTGAAGGATCCTGGGTGAAAGGGATCCATGATTCACGCCAACCCGGAGCGCTGTGTGGTTCCTCTTACAGATCTCGGCCAGTTTAAAAAGTTTCTCCCTCACACGATCGAGTGAATGGTCGTAGTCAGCCTCATCAAATATTTTCAGCGACCTGTTTTCAGCATAATTTCCCGGGTTGATCCTCACTTTTTCCACGATCCCGGCAGCAATTTCGGCTGCCGCCGGAACATAATGCACGTCTGCTACAACAGGCTGCTTGTATCCGTACCTTAAAAGCTGATCCTTGATCCTGGCAAGGTTCATGGCATCTTTTTTCGACGGAACGGTTATCCTGACCATCTCACAACCCGCATCAAAAAGTCCGGTGCACTGCCTGACCGTAGCCCGGGTGTCCATGGTATCGGTGTTCACCATCGACTGCACCCTCACAGGATGGCTGCCCCCTACAGATATTTCGCCGATCATAACAACGCGGCTTCTGTACTGATCCGGAAAGGATGGTATATTTGTGCTGTCAGGCATAAGAGCGAAACCTTTTCCAAAGTTAACATATAATCAAGAGACTTATTTTTGCAAAGCTTTCGGTGTATGGCCTTTTCTGGACTTATTTCTGACAATAAAATCCTTAAATTGCAGTTTTATTGTTACTTCAATATATTGAATCCCTTATGAAGAGAATTTCTTACCTTTTGACGCTCGCTGTCCTTTCAGCCATTATCCTCCAGGTAAAAGCCCAGCAGGTTGGCATAGGCGAATGGCGCGATATGCTTCCTTACGACAATACCATAGCCGTTGAGGAGGTTGGCAGCAGAATGTATTGCGCCACACAATACAGCATGTTCTATTACGACAGGGAAGACCTGAGTATCCAGAGGATAAGCAAGGTAAACGGACTCTCGGATATAGGGGTGAGCCATATGGCCTACAATGAGGGCCAGCAAACCCTTGTTGTGGCTTATACCAATACGAACATCGACCTGTTAAAAGGTTCGGTATACATCAATATCCCCGATATAAAACGAAAGGAAATACTCGGTAACAAAACCATAAACAGGGTTGTGAACAACAACAGCTTTGCCTACCTGGCCTGTGGCTTTGGTATTGTGGTGCTTGATGTTGAAAAAGAAGAGGTTAAGGATACTTACTATATTGGCAATGAAGGGGCTCCGGTGCAGGTTTACGACATTGCTTTTGATGATCAATACATCTATGCAGGCACAGAGGAGGGTATTTATTATGCAGATAAAGAGGATCCGAACCTGGCGTTTTTTGGCAACTGGGACAGGTTTGAGAATCTTCCGGAGGGATTTTCAACATATAACCATGTCCATGTTTTCAATGGAGACCTTCTCGTCAATTACATGAACCCTGATGATGAGACCGACCAGCTCTATGTAAGAAATAACGATGAATGGGTTATTTTTGATGACGAACCTAATAACAGGACAAAAAGTATCCGCACTTCAAATAACAACAAACTCATCGTATCCTATAATTACTTTGTAAAAGAATACTCCCAGGACCTTGAGCTTACACTCAAGATCTTTACCTACGGAGAAGGTGGACCGGCCCCAAATGACGCCCTTCTGTCATCCGATGGTGAATATTACTGGATAGCCGACAGGAACCGCGGACTGGTAAAAGTGTGGGGAAACGGGTTTGAAAGGGAATTCATAATGCCTTCCGGGGCTCCCACTGCCGAGATCTATGACATGTCGACCGGCGGAGGGCACCTCTGGGTTGTGCCGGGTGGTATGTCCAGTACCTGGAACAATATTTTTAAAACCGCTGTTGCCTATTCATTCATTGATGAAACATGGACTGAGTACAATCCTTTCAACACAGACGGGCTCGACTCGCTCCGTGATATGGTTGCTGTTAAGGTGGATCCGCTTGACCCTGACCATGTCTACACGGGTTCATGGTGGTTGGGAGTTGTGGAGTTCCGCGACGGTGAAAAAGCCGGGATCTACACTTCTGATAACAGTTCACTTAATTCGCACGAACTTCAAAGCTATCCCATCTGCAAAGTGGGAGGGATCGATTTCGACAGCGAAAACAACGTATGGTTTTCCAATTCGGGAGGGGAAGATATCCTTTCTGTGAGAAAAAGCAACGGGACGCCCGAGTGGGAATCGTTCAACCTCGGCTCATCAACAATTGGTATATACGTGCGGCAGCTCCTGGTAGATTCTTACGATCAGAAGTGGATGATCTGCAGGGTCACAGCCTCAAACCCTCCCAATCCATACTATATGTATGTTTTTGATGAAAAGAACCCTCCTGGACAACAGGTGCGGGGTTTGAAATCGGGAACCGGCAGCGGTAATCTTCCCGGAAACACTGTCTTCAGTATGGCCGAAGACCTCGATGGTGAGGTGTGGATAGGAACTGACGACGGCATAGCCATCTTTTATTCACCCGAAGGAGTGCTGACAGGGCAGGGTGAAGAACGTGACGCCGTAAGGCCTCTTGTAGATTTTGACGGGTATGTCCAGTATCTTCTGGAAACAGAGACTGTTCGAGCCATTGCTGTTGACGGTAACAATCGCAAATGGATAGGCACCGAAAGGGCGGGCGTTTTCCTTCTTTCGGAAGACGGAACAGAGCAACTCCTTCATTTTACGGAAGATAACAGCCCCCTTCTTTCCAATACAGTAACCGACCTGGCAATAAACGGAGAAACCGGCGATGTTTATATGGCCACGGCCAGAGGTTTGGTAGCCTACAAAGGAACAGCTACTGAACCGGATGATGAAAATTCAGATGTCTATGCCTATCCCAACCCGGTCAGGCCCGGATACACAGGCCCTATAGCCATTAAAGGCATGGTGGGCAATGCAAGTGTAAAGATCACAGATGTTAACGGAAACCTGATCTATGAAACCCGGGCCGAAGGCGGCCAGGCAGTATGGAATGGCTATAATTTCGACGGCGACAGGGCAAGGTCAGGGGTATACCTTGTATTCATTTCCAACGACGACGGATCTGAAACCATGGTAACCAAGATCCTTTTCGTAAACTGATCAAACACCCAGAAACATGTAACGATTGCACGATGTAGCGATGTAACGATTTTACCGTAACACTTTAACACCTTATCACCCTACTTTTTGTACGAATAAATACAAAAGATGTAGGAATAAGTACAAACTGCTCCTTGTTGACTCTTCTCACTAATCTGTAAAATAAACTTTTATCTGTTTGTATATCAATGATTTATTATTTGTACGAATAAATACATACAGTTATGCGTACGTATTCATACAACTTTACTGTTGCAGCAGGCGATGAACGAAGGTATCTTTGAAACCAAATAATTCAAATATTAATGCCATGAAAAAAACTTTATTCTTAACATTAGCGCTCCTGCTTACCGCAGGAATGATCTTTGGCCAGAGCCAGAAAAGGGAAGGCGAAAGCAAGTCCGACCTGAACTGGTCACCTTCCAGGGCCACTATATCAGTTACACCCATTGACGGTTCCACAGTAACCGCCGGTGACCTTGTTGAAACCATTGTAGGCACAGGTATCAGCTACAGTAATGTATCTTATACAGGGACCATTGGTGCAACCATTGGTTCGGCAGGCCTTTTTACTAACGGTAATGATGCCGGAATAGGGATTGATGAAGGAATACTGCTGGGTTCAGGCTATGCACTGAATGCCCAGGGTCCTAACGCAACCGACAGCGGAACAGATGAATTAGGAACCGGAGGGGATCCGGATCTGACAACTCTAGCTGGTTTTACTACATATGATGCTACCGTTCTGGAATTCGATTTTGTACCTGACGGGGATACGGTATTTATCACTTTCGTTTTCTCTTCAGAGGAGTACAATGAATTTGTAAATTCAAGTTTCAACGATGTTTTTGCTTTTTATGTAAACGGCACTAATATCGCCCTCGTTCCGGGTACTTCCCTCCCGGTTACGATCAACAACGTAAACAATGGAAATCCGTTTGGTACTCTTCCTAATAGCTTTCCACAGTTTTATATCAACAACGATCTTGATGATGGCGGACCGTTCTTTGATTTTGAACCTGATGGCTTCACAACTGTATTCACCGATTTTGCAGTAGTGAACTCAGGGGTAACCAACACTATGAAGATTGCCATCGCCGATGCTTCTGACGATCAATTAGATTCATGGGTATTCATCAAGGCAGAATCTTTCAGCCCGGATCCGGATGACCCTGAAATACCCCTCTCACCCTGGTCATTGCTGATCGGTGCCGTGCTTATTGCCGGAGCCATCTGGTTCAGGATGACACGTATCTCAAGAGCGTAATTTGTAAGATCCTGATATAATCCTTGACTTTCAAAAGCCCTTCCGTTTCGGTGGGGCTTTTGTCGTATATTCGCCTATAATAAACAGGCAACCGGACCAAACCCATATTTACTGTTTGTAATGTATCACAAAACCCGCGGCATATTCCTGAAACAGATAAGATACTCCGACACCAGTGCCGTGCTCAGGATCTATACCGAGGAGTTCGGGTTGCAGTCATATATGGCCAAGGGCCTCCATCAAAAAAAATCGAAACTGAAGCCGGCGCTATTCCAGCCCCTTTCGATGCTGGAGCTGATAGTAAGCCATAAAGAAAAGGCCTCACTGCAGCATATCAAAGAGGCAAAACCTGCCAGGATATTCAATTCCTCGACCGGCATTTTAAAAAACACCGTAATCCTTTTTATCAATGAACTCCTTTTCAAATCGCTGCAGGAAGAAGAGTCTAATCCTCAACTCTTTAATTTCATATACAATTCGCTGGAATGGATGGATGAGCAAAAGGATCTTTCTTCACTATACCATCTTAAGTTCAGTATTGAACTGTCGAAATACCTGGGTTTTTATCCTGAAGGCAAGCTGACACCCTCCCGGCCTGCATTTGATCTCGGTGGAGGGTCATTCTGCCCCGATCCGGGAATGTTTGCCGAAGCATTCATTACAGGTGAACCTGCTGTACTTTTCAGTAAACTGATCGAAACGGAAAGGGGAATGCTGAAGGAGATAAAGGTATCAGGTACCGTCAGAAGGGAACTGCTCGAGAAAATATTGCTGTATTACCAGGTGCATATCCCGTCGGCAAAAGAATTCAAATCACACAAGGTGCTACATGAAATCCTCAGATAACCTCTTTGTGCCCCTTTTCAATTTCTCTGTGCTATTCGGGCAACTTTTATAACGTGGCCGAAGCCTTGAAGATCTTTGTCAGAATTTTCCTCAGCACGCTTTTTACCTCTTCGAAATCCTGTTTTCCTCCGAGTTCTGCTTCCATTGAAGTCACCCCCTTATCTGTAAAACCACAGGGGTTAATATACTGGTAATAAGAAAGATCGGTATTTACGTTGAAAGCAAAGCCGTGCATGGTTATAAACCTGCTGGCCTTAACGCCAATGGCACAGATCTTCCTGGCACCGGGAGTGTCCTGGTCGAGCCAGACCCCTGTCGCCCCTTCCAGCCGGCCGGCTTTAATCCCGTACCTCTGCAACGTTTCTATCACAGCCTCTTCAAGCGAATAGATATACTTTTTTACCCTCATCCCGTACTGTTCAAGGTCGAGAATGGGATAGCCAACGATCTGTCCCGGACCGTGGAATGTAATATCCCCTCCCCTGTTGTTGCGGTAAAAGCCTATGCCTTTTTGTCTCAGCATCTCTTCATTGATCAGCAGGTTTTGCCCTGCGCCGCTTTTTCCCAGGGTAAATACCGGGTGGTGTTCACAAAACAACAGATGGTTCTCAGGCTTCCTGCCTGCTTTCTTTTCTTCCTGTGCTTCGCCAAACAGCTTTTCCTGGTAATCCCAGGCCTCTTTATATTCGATCAATCCCAGGTCTCTGAAGATCATTTGAAGAATAAGATTAATTGATTGATTGATTGATTTAAAAAATACGGTTTACAATACATGTTTCTCGGCCCTGTATGACGACCTGACCAGCGGTCCGCTTTCAACATGCCTGAACCCTTTCTCATATCCGATATGTTCATATTTCTTGAACTGCTCCGGTGAAACAAAATCCTGAACTTCCAGGTGTTTTGGGGTAGGCTGCAGGTACTGCCCGATCGTCATCACTTCACATCCAACTCCTATCAGGTTATCCATGGTTTCAAGAACTTCCTCTTCGGTCTCTCCAAGTCCAAGCATAATGCCTGATTTCGATCTTATCCCTGACTCCGAGATCCATTCTATTACCTGCAGGCTCCTGCTATAATCGGCCGAAACACGTACCTGGGGTGTGAGCCTCCTTACTGTTTCCAGGTTATGTGAGAGCACATCGGGCCCGGCTTCCACAACTTGTTGAAGCTGATCTTTTTTTCCTTGAAAATCAGGGATCAACGCCTCTATTGTGGTCTCAGGATTAATATCCTTGATCTTCCTGATAGTGGCACCCCAGATACCGGCTCCCCCGTCTGTAAGATCGTCCCGGTCGACCGAAGTGAGGACGCAATGCTTCAGCTTCATAAGATTTACCGATTCCGCGACCCTTTCAGGTTCTTCCCAATCTTCCGGCAACGGCCTTCCCGTCTTCACTGCACAAAACTTGCACGAACGGGTGCAGATATCGCCCAGTATCATAAATGTGGCCGTGCCCCTGCCCCAGCATTCTTCCATGTTGGGGCATTTTCCACTTGTACAGATTGTATGAAGCTTATGGTTCTTAACAATGTCTTTTACATTGATATATTGCTTCCCTTTCGGGACCTTTATCTTTAGCCAGTCGGGTTTTCTTCTGTGTTTTACATCCTTCATGCTCATGTCGGTCAAATAGTATGCAAAGTTACGAATTATAGTGGTTTGCGGGATACGGGAAGAAAGCTCAGCAGCACAGGGGCTCAGAAGCTCAGAGGCTCAGAGGCTCAGAAGCTCAGAAGCTCAGAAGCTCAGAAGATACTCGAACGCCGGATTAATCTGTGGAATCGTGTAAAAATCTGCGGGATCTGTGAGAAAAATTCAGTCGGCAGTAGGCAGTAGGCAGTAGGCAGTAAGTTTCTGAATTAATCCGTGGAAATCCGCTGTATCCGCGTCATCCGTGTTCTATTAGCTGATGGTCCGCCTGCGGCGAATCTCGATTCACGACTCACGACTCACGATTCACGAAGAACCCAGCACCCAGCACCCAGCACCCAGCACCCAGTATCCATAAAGACAATAATGACAATAGTGACAATTGAGCCAATAGTGACAATTGAGCCAATAGTGACAATTGAGACAATAATCTAACAGCCATCAGCCATCAGCTAACAGCTTTAAAACGGAAATTCCTCCTTGTAATCAATCTCCTTATCGATCTCTTCCCTTACCGGCTCATCGGCCTGTACATGAACCAGGTTGGCTTCCACATAAATGGATAAGGGATCTGTTGGGCAGGCATACTCACAGGCGCCGCATCCTATGCAGATCGTTTCATCCACTTTCGGAATGAAAAGGCTGCCCCTGTAAGGCACCATATCAACCGCTTTTGTGGGGCAATGCTCCGAACAGGCGCCGCAATCAGTACCATCGGTATAAACTATGCAATTCTGCTTTATGAATTTGGCCTTTCCAAGTTGCACCAGCTTTTTCTCTTCCAGGGGTATTGGGGTCAGTGCCCCTGTTGGGCAAATTTCGGTGCATTCGGTGCACTCGTAATTGCAGAAACTGGCATCATAATCCATGAAAGGCTGCATCATCCACCAGATGCCATACTCTGTAGTTGAAGGGCGTAAAACCTGGGTGGGACAAACGCTCACGCATAATCCGCAGGCCGTGCACGACTCATTGAAATGCTCCCTGCTTAGCGAGCCGGGCGGAGTGGCATGATTCTGCCTGTCGATGGGAATGGGATCCTTTCTGTTACGGCCCTGTCCCTGACCATAGCCCTTCCCCTGGCGTCCCTGGGCTCCTGTTGTTTTAAGGGCCAATGGCACGAATGGCACAAGCGCCAGTCCTTTAAGAAAAGCACGTTTATCATTTGCCTCCCGGGATGGCTGTTTCTTCCATGCAAATTCAAAATTCACACCATTGTCAGGACAAGGGGTCAGACAGTTCATACATCCCACACACCGTGAGAAGTCGACCTCCTGCGTTTTAACATTAATGCATTCGGCCTTGCACACAACAGAGCATTTTCCGCAGCTTGTGCAGGCCACTTTATCCAACCTGATCTTGAAAGCAGAGTACCTGGAAATCAATCCCAGGAAGGCGCCCAACGGGCAGACGGTATTGCAATACAGCCTTCCTCTTTTCCAGGCGAGGGCTGTAATTAATATCAGGAATGAAAGGGCTGACCCGAATGCAATCCAGCTAATGCCTTTCCACTCAATCTTATAAACATCATAGATACCAAAATCCACAAGTACGGTGGCCAGAAGATTATTAAGTCCCAGGTAAACGGGCCTGAAAACATTCGTTACAATCCTCCCGAAAACACTGTATGGATCGAGCCAGGTTATGGCAAACAGCGAGCCTGAGAAGAAAACGATCAGTGTAATCCCAAGCAGGCCATAACGCAACCAGTTTGATGGTTTGTGATATTTATACTTTACATTCTTTTTGTTGAACTTTTTACTTACCCGGGAGATGACATCCTGGAAAATCCCCAGGGGACACAGGGCAGAACAGTATAACCTGCCAAAAAGCAGTGTCAGTAATATAATGAACAAAAATCCTGCAGTACCAATGCCAATTCCTTTCATAAAATCGAGGAAAGAGGGGATGAACTGCAGGTACAGAAAACTGTTGATCCATCCTGACCCTGGCAGGGAGTGAAGGTCTATGAAGAAAAATCCTATAAAAAGGAAAAAGACAACGGCTACGACAACCCTTGCCCTTTTCAGCACTTTGTTGTCCATTACAGAATAATCCTGTTGATGTTGAGTTCGTCGAGTTCCATGGTGCCGGCACCCATATCATGGGCTATGTCTATGTAAGGCACCTCGTACGGCTCATATCCGAATAATTTGGCTGCAGCGGCATCAGCGGCAACAATGTCGGTCGATACGATCTGGGATTTCATATTTACAACGTCGGCAGTGGATACCCCCCTGGGCCCGTTCTTCATCATTACATTGTAAGCATCTATTACGTTCAGGTCAGGCTTCCTGTAAGAAGCATAATCAGCAATGCACTGATGAAGGTCGTTCCTGTGCCAGTACATGCGGTCCCAAACAATGCCCATCAGGTTTTTCATTGCAACGGTAAGTTTTGCCGAACTGTGGTTTTTCAGAACAGGCACATTGATGAACACATCCGAGTCGAGGATCAATTCATGCACTTTGGTTGATTTCAGGCTCTTCCCTCCTGTAACCGTAACTTCCTGGTAGTAGCTTTCGGTATTGCCCGGCACTATTGTAGCGTTTGCGTCCTTAGCTGCCCCTTGTATTCCGCTGTTAACATAACATTTATTCCATTTGTCACAGGTATTATCGAAGATAAACACTTCTTTTGCACCGGCTTCGTAGCAATGTTCTATGATCCTTTTCACCAACGCAGGATTGGTATTGGCAGCACGCTCCGGAACTGCATCCCATCCTATGTTTGGTTTCACCACAACAGTCTGGCCTTTAGAAACAAATTTTCCCATACCACCCAATGATTCTATTGCCTTATCGAACATAGCGGCCGGACTGCCCCCTTTGATGGCAACCAGATCGTAATCGGCCGGAACAACAGGAGTGGCTCCAAAAATTCTGTTCAGTCCGTAAAAGGAAGCCCCTGTTACGGCAGTTGCAGCAGCGCTATAGCGAATGAAATCTCTTCTTTTCATAATTTTATTTATTTATGAAACATAAAGATACCTAAAAAATTGTGACTTTTGAAAACCAAGGGACGATGTCCCAAAAAATTTGGGACATCGTCCCTTATCAAACATGCCCGGCATCTATATACATATACCCTTCTGCAAACAAAAGTGCTATTACTGCAACTTTTTCTCCCTGGCAACTACCCGTTACAGGGATGAATTCATCCGGGCACTGCTGAAAGAAATTGACTTAAAGAATAATTACCTCGAAGACCAGCATATCACCACAATTTATTTTGGCGGCGGAACCCCATCACTGCTGTCAACAGACGAAATAAACCTTATTCTTGACAGGCTGGCCAGGCATTTCCGGATCGATGAAAAAGCTGAAATAACCTTTGAAGCAAACCCTGACGACATAACACCGGAAAAAGCAAGGCAACTGATGGAGACAAAAGTCAACCGGATCAGCCTTGGTGTGCAATCCTTTCACAACGACGACCTTGTTTACCTAAACAGGGTTCACAATGGAGTCCAGGCAAAAAAAAGCATTGATATGCTCAGGGAGGTCGGGTTTACCAGCCTCACTATCGACCTGATCTACGGATTCCCAACGCTGACAGAGCAAAAGTGGAAAGAAAATCTTTCCGTGTTCTTCAGTCTCGGTTTGAAACATCTTTCTGCCTATGCACTCACAGTTGAAAATAAAACTGCACTTGCCTACCTTATCAGGAAAAAGAAAGTTGAGCCTGTAAACGAAGAGGACCAGGTGAAACACTTCCGCATCCTTACAAAGATGATGGAAGAACAGGGATTTGTCCATTATGAAATATCGAATTTTGCCAGACCCGGCCACTATTCCAGGCACAACAGCATATACTGGCTTGGGGGGCATTACCTGGGGCTGGGCCCTTCAGCCCATTCCTTTAACGGCAAAGAGAGGCAATGGAATATTTCAAGCCTCTCCAAATACATAGGCCTGAAAGATATCACCTCTGTTGTTGAAGAAACAGAATACCTTACCCCCGTTCAGCAATTCAATGAATATGTAATGACTTCTCTCAGGACTGTCTGGGGCTGCGACCTCGAGCATATAGAAAATGTATTTGGCAAAAAGGTTTCTTCCGGCCTGGAATCCCGGGCATCAATCTTCATAGAGCAGGGAAGGATCACCAAAGAAGGGAGTAAGCTGTTCCTTACTTCAGAAGGCAAGCTCTTTGCCGATGGCATCACTTCTGAACTTTTCCTCGACGAGGGCTCAGGGCTTTAGTCTTACCTGTATGGTTACGGGATGATGGTCGGAATTCTCGAAATTAAGATCAACAGTGATGGTTTCAAGCACTTCAACATTGGGTGAGGCCACGAAAAAATCGATGGTTGTGGTGGGGGTCCTGCTACGCAGGTAGGATTCGAGCAGGGAACGGTTAGTAGGTGTTTTCTGATCGAAAGCCCAGGTCCAGCCTTCAGGGAAAAAACCGGGTGGTATCTCCGGTTTTATATTAAATTGCATATCACCGGTAGTGCAGAGATAGACAAGCAAACCCTCGGGGTTCATATTCCAGTCGCCGCCTGTGATCACATAATTCCCTCTTTCATATTCATCGAGCATGACTGAACGGAGGGCCTCCAGTTGTTTCGTCCTAAGCTCGCCATCATCAAATGCAGAGTTATGCGTATTGATGACCACAAGCTCCTTTCCGGAGGAGGTTGCATACCTGTTCTTTATGAAGCACCTGTCGGGCATGAACAGCCCGGTGGGCCAGCTAAAATTACCTTCGAAGGCAATCCTCCCGGAGCTCTGTGGCGGAAACGAGCTGATGAGGGCCATACCTGATCTTACCTTGCCCAGCGGCCTTATCAGGGGTACCGGTACATAATTAACCCTGTAATTAAACGCAAAATTTGAATGGTACCCTGTAAAAACCGATCTTATTCCTGCATATTGATCATTATAATAGCTTCGCTTTGAAGAAACATCAATTTCCTGGAGCAAAACAAATTCATGATCGCCTGAAAATTCCTCCAATTTCTCCTGTATGCCCTGCCAGTATTTCTTATAGAGGATTTCCGATGGCCTTACCTGCTTTCCTCCGTCGTAAAAAAAATCCATCTCCCTTCCCAGCCCGGCATACCCGATGTTCCAGGTCACCAGTGAAAGTGTGTCATCCACTGGTCTGGCAGCCGTTTCTTCCACTGACCCGAGATCTATGACTTCTTCGGGCCTGTAATCAGAAAGGGTTGCGAGCACCAGAAAAAGCAATGGTACCAATACCACAACGAAAACTATGATTATTAGGGTTTTTCTCATTCCCGGCCTGCTTTAAGCGGCCTAAAATTAACCAATAAATTTTATACTTTTGTCCGCGAATCAAGCATTCTGAAACATGCCCATATTAGGTTCGATAGTTAAGAAGGCATACGAGATAAAGCACATGCCCGCGAGGAAAAAAAAGCGTGTTGATCCGTATAAGGCTCAGGTAAGGGTATTGAGGAAGCTTATCAAAAAAGCACAATTCACTGCCTTTGGAGAACATTACGGGTTCTCCGAAATGCTCCGCCAGGATGATATTGTAAAGGTTTTCAAATCGAAAGTGCCAACCTGCGATTACAACAGCATGTTCAAGAATTGGTGGTACAGGGCCTTGCAGGGAGAGGCATTCGTAACGTGGCCCGGAAGGGTCAAGTATTTTGCCCTTACTTCTGGCACTTCCGAGGCTTCAAGCAAGCAGATCCCGGTGACGCAGGACATGATCCGTGCCATCCGAAAAACAAGCATAAGGCAACTTGTATCAACAGTTGAATATAATTTCCCTTTAGAGTTTTATGAAAAGGGCATACTGATGATAGGAGGAAGCACACACCTTCAATACAACGGTACTTATTATGAAGGTGACCTTTCCGGCATCTCGGCCAGCAACATTCCTTTCTGGTTCCAGCATTTTTACAAACCCGGAAGGCGTATATCCAAAGAGAGGGACTGGACGACCAAGCTCGACGAAATCATAAAATCAGCAAAAGACTGGGACATCGGTGTTATTGTCGGCGTGCCTGCATGGATCCAGATCATCCTTGAAAAGATCATCAAACATTACAATGTTGAAACAATCCACGATATCTGGCCCGATCTTTCTGTTTATGTTCATAGCGGTGTAGCTTTCCAGCCATACGAGAAAGCATTTGAAAAGCTCTTTTCAAAGCCGGTTATCTACAATGAGTCGTACCTGGCTTCTGAAGGTTACATAGCCTACCAGAACAGGTTTGATAAAAGGGTAATGAAGATGGTGGTTGACAATGGCCTTTTCTACGAGTTCGTGCCCTTTACGCAGGAAAATTTCGACCTGGATGGAAATATGGTCGAAAACCCCCGTACCCTTACTATAAACGAAGTTGAGGAAAACAAAGAATACGCACTGCTTCTTTCAACCTGTGCCGGGGCATGGCGCTATCTCATCGGAGATACCATAAAATTCACCTCCAGGGAGGAGGGTGAAATTGTGATAACAGGTCGTACAAAACATTTCCTTAGCATTTGCGGCGAGCACCTTTCGCAGGACAACATGAACATGGCCGTAAAGATGCTGAGCGACGAATTAAATGTTGAGATCAGGGAGTTCACGGTTGCCGGTATTGAATACGACACCATGTTTGCACACAAGTGGTTCCTGGGAACTGATGAAAACCTTGATCCCAATGTAGCTAAAGAGAAAATAGACGAATACCTGAAGGTACTGAACGACGACTACCGTGTGGAACGGATCGCTGCCATCAAGGAAGTTTTTGTTGAGGTCCTTCCCTCAGAAGCTTTCAGCAGGTGGATGAAGATCCATAACAAGGAAGGGGGGGCCAACAAATTCCCAAGGGTATTGAAAAAGAATCAGTTGAAAGAGTGGGAGGAATACCTCCGCGAACACAAATACTAATTCCCCTATGTCTGCATTGCTTGAAGGGATCGCGCTTGGTTTCACCCTGTCACTTGTATTCGGTTTCGGGCCGGCGCTTTTTGCGCTTATCCAAACAAGCATACACAGGGGTTTCTGGTCAGGAGCCCTGCTGGCTTTTGGGATTTTCCTGAGCGACCTTCTGCTGGTTGGCTTTGGCTTTGTAGGTGCCGTCAAGATCTTTTATAAGCCCCACAACCAGTATCTTTTTGGGCTACTGGGCGGAATTGTGCTGATCATATTCGGCATTGTGACAATCACCAGGAAAGTCAAAATAGACCGGGAAACCGGCGAAGAGAAAGAGCATGTCAATAAGCCCGGCCCGCTGACTTACATTCTGAAAGGTTTCTTCATCAATATTACAAACCCCTTTGTGTGGATCTTCTGGATGGGTGTGGTCGTTGGGTTCACGGCAAATTACAAGGGCACCCTGCTGTCGCTGGTAATTTTCTTCGCTGCCGCACTGGGCACCATCTTTTCATTTGATCTCCTGAAATGCTTTTCGGCCTATAAGATCAAAAAATACCTCCAGCCACATTACATAACCTGGATCAACCGTGTTGCCGGCGTAGGAATTGTTTTGTTCGGGATATACCTGATAATCCGCACTGTGTTCGAACTAGGGAACGGAGTGGTTTAGTATCTGATAATTTATTAATTTCACAGTCTTACTAAAAAACCCCCGGATATGAAAAATTCAAGCTGGATCATTTTGGGCATCAGCGCCCTCATTATGCTTTTCTTTGGAATTATGGTGCTTTTTATAAAGGATGATGCGGTCACCTCCCTGGCCCGCTCCATCGGTTTCCTGATCCTTGCCGCAGGTATAATACTGATGGTGATGGCCATAATGAACCGAAACAGGGAAGACGCCCCCTTCACCGCATTCATGATCACTGCCGTTGCGGCAATAGTAATTGGCGCATTCATAGCTTTTTTTACCACTGAGTCGTTGTCGTTGTTCATAATCCTTTTCGGTATATGGGCGGTAATTATAGGCCTTATCGAACTGTTCCTTCTGCTCAGGTATAAGTTCGAGCCGAAACACAGAAATGTCATTCTATTTACCGGGCTACTTACCATAGTGTTCGGTATCATTTTGTTTTTCAATCCTTTCACCGGCCCCAGGATACTGGTGGTGACGGCGGCAGTTATGGCTATAATCAGCGGGGGCGGGAATATCTATACCGCCTGGCTTTTACGGTCGTTGCCCTCAAAAAAGGTTAAAAAGTAATTAACGGAGGGGGACTACCTCATTCCTGATCATGGCCGGGGATCTTTATGTCCTTGATGTTGAGCTGTAATGATTTCTGGCCGTTCCATTCATTTTCCTCAATATGATAACATATATTGAATGCCCCGCCGGTCTTTATATAGTCGATATTCTCACCTTGCTGGAAAGCTATTGATGAAATGGGGAAACCCGAAACTTCAAGCTGTACTACGGTCAGTTTAAGGTGGTTGTTGCCAACGATCCGGGCATAACCGGTGTCAATAAGGTTATCTGTCTGGAATACCGGCGACATATTGCCCGGGCCGAAAGGGGCAAACTGCTTCAGGATCCTGTAGAACTTTGTATTAATGTCTTTCAGATAGAGCTTTGAATCTATCTCGATCTCAGGTACAAGCATGCTTTCCTCAATATGCTCAACAACATATTCTTCAAACCTTTTTCTGAAGTTTTCAAAATTATCAGGTTTGAGCGACAACCCTGCTGCATAGGTGTGGCCACCGAAATGCTCAAGATATTCACCGCAGGAATCTACGGCATCATATATGTCGAATCCCTTTATCGACCTGGCCGAACCGGTTATCATACCATCCGACAGTGTGAGGACTACGGTGGGCTTGTAATACGTTTCGATGAGCCTGGAGGCCACAATACCTATGACGCCCTTATGCCACGACGGGTCGTAAACAACAGTGCTGGAAGCTTTCAGCATATCTTCATTTGCCAGGATCATTTCAAGTGCCTGTGAAGTGGCAAGTGAATCCAGGTTTTTCCTTTCGGTATTCATTACATTGATCTGCTGGCCAAGCGTATAGGCCTTTGCTGCATCATCCGAAATAAGCAGTTCAACTGAATTCTTGGCGCTTTCAATCCTGCCGGCAGCATTTATCCTGGGGCCTACAATAAAAACAAGGTCATTGATTGTAAGGTCCCGCTTCACGTCCGTGGCCGAATTGTTGTTCCGCCCTGCTTTACTAACGTTCAGAATGGCTTCGATACCCGGCCTCGGTTTTTCATTGAGGTATTTGAGCCCATAATAGGCCAGGATCCTGTTTTCACCGGTGATGGGGACTATATCACTGGCGATGCTTACTACTACCAGGTCGAGGAATTTCCTTAGCTTTTCGAACCTGATGTTGTTCTTGCTGGCGTATGCCTGGATTAATTTAAAGCCGACACCGCATCCTGAAAGTTCCTTATAAGGGTATTCACAGTCATCTCTCTTAGGATCGAGGATCGCGTGTGCCGGCGGCAGCTTTTCACCCGGCCGGTGGTGGTCGCATATTATGAAATCAATGCCCAGCGTGCTTGCATACTCTATCTTCTCAACTGCTTTGATTCCACAATCGAGTGCAATAATGAGGCTGACACCGATATTCTTTGCATGATCGATGCCTTTGTACGAAACCCCGTAGCCTTCATCATACCTGTCGGGCACGTAAAAATAAACCTCCTCGTAAAAATCCTTGAGAAAAGTATATACGAGTGAAACTGCGGTTGTGCCGTCCACATCATAATCACCATAAATAAGTATCTTTTCACCTCCCGTGACCGCTCTTCGAATTCTCTCCACGGCAAGGTGCATATCCTTCATCAGGAAAGGATCATGAAGGTGTTCCAGTTTAGGCCTGAAGTAGGCTTTGGCTTCATCATAAGTATTGACCCCCCTCTGCACTAATAGGTTGGCCAGGGTAGGATCAATGTTTAATTCTGAAGATAATCGCTTAACTACCTGAGGGTCACCTTGCTTTTTTAATACCCAGCGCTTCTCCATACGATTTGATAAATATAGTTAAAAAATATTCATCATTTATCAAAGAATTCGCCGATAATACCTGTTGTGATCCCCACTTTTTTTTAAGAAAGTAGCTCAGACATACCTGGGCGTGCTTTTAGCGGATTTTCATCAGAATGATGACCGCATGGCTTCAACCGGGTCGAGCCTTGAAGCCTGCAGGGCAGGTATTAGTCCTGAAATAAGGCCTATTCCCGCCGAAACCCCCAGGCCGATGGCGACATTTCCCCGGGTAAGGATAAAATCCATCCCTGTCATATCGGAAGGTAAAAGGGTAAGCGCATAGACCACCAGAAGCCCTACAACACCACCAAATAGGGAAAGGAAAACAGCTTCTGACAAAAACTGTACGAGTATGAAATATCTTTTACACCCCAGGGATTTTTGTATCCCGATGATGCTTGTCCGTTCCTTTACAGAAACAAACATAATATTTGCTATCCCGAAGCCCCCCACAAGAAGTGAAAACCCGCCTATTATCCATCCCACAATAGCTATGGTATTGAAAAATGCATTTATTTCTTCAGTCAGCAGGTCGATCTTGTTAATGGCAAAATTATCCTTGGCCCTGGGCTTGAGGCTCCTGACCGACCGAAGGATACCTGTAAGTTCGTCTTTAAGTTCTTCCAGGCTTACACCTGGCTTTGCCTTTACCATCAGGGTAGTGCCGTTGAGATTCCTGAGGTCGAGAAAATTTCTTGCAAAGTTGACCGGTAATATGACTTTTTCATCGGCTGAATTGCCAAAAATATCTTCCCCTTCTTTTTTCAGCACACCGATAACCTCAACCTTATTGCCGAATATTTTTATTCGTTTTCCCACCGCCCCTGTGCCGGGAAACAGGTTTTCTGCAATATTGTGACCGATCAAAGCAACGTTTTTGCCGCTGCTAAATTCAACAGGCGAAAAATAGCGCCCTTCAGCTATATCAATGGTCATGAGTCTGTCGTATGCGTCTGAAACGGCTTCTATACTAACATCCTCAATACTGTTGTTCCGGAATTTTACGGTGCGGTTTACCGAAGCTGTGAAAACAACTGCCTCAGAAGCAACTGACCTTCTCTGGATCTCCCGCAGGTCGGAAAGACGGGGCTCAGGTCTTTTCATGAATTCCCACCACTCATATTCACCCCCTTCTGCGGTCCAGGGCCATTTCTGAATATAAAGCACATCATTCCCAAGTGATTGCAGGCTTTCCCTGATCTCAATTTCTAAGGAGTCAAATATTGTAAAAACTGAAATGATCGAGAATATACCTATGGTTATGCCGAGAAGCGACAAAGCGGTCCTGAGCTTGTTAACCAGTATCTCGTGCAATGCAAATACAAGGCTTTCTTTTATCAGTTTTAGTAACGTATACATATAGCTGTGTTAACAATGTCTCTTGATCTTATAAAAATATACAATTCCCGCGATTCCTAGCAAAATATCACTTAAATTTGAAACTTTGTTAAAATTAGATAAGAAGGTGATAATCATGAAGAAAAGGATACAAAGCGCTCTCATATCTGTATTTTACAAAGACGGTCTTGAGGAGATAGTCAGGAGGCTGGATGAGCTTGGTATCCAAATATATTCTACCGGGGGAACGTATAATTTCATAGAAAAACTCGGTATTACGGCTATTCCCGTTGAAGATGTGACTTCTTATCCATCAATACTCGGTGGCCGGGTGAAAACCCTGCATCCGAAAGTTTTCGGCGGTATCCTTTTCAGGCGTGACTATAACGATGACCTGGCCCAGGTTGAGGAATATGAGATACCTCCCATGGATCTTGTAATCGTTGATCTTTATCCCTTCGGGGAAACGGTTGCAAAAACCGGGGATGAAAGCGAAATCATCGAAAAAATTGATATAGGGGGGATTTCATTGATAAGGGCTGCTGCCAAAAATTTCAGGGATGTTGTAATAATTCCTTCGAAAGATTATTACGATGATCTGCTTGGTATCCTTACGGAAGGCAGCGGGCATACAGACCTGGAAGAAAGAAAACGGCTTGCGGCGGCAGCATTCGATATTTCGTCGTGCTACGATACAGCGATATTCAACTATCTGAACGAAGGAAGCATTAAAAGTTTCAAAAGGTCATTCCGTGGTTACAACAAGCTCAGGTATGGCGAAAATCCGCACCAGGAAGGGGGTTTTTATGGCGAGTTGACTGAAATATTCACTCAGCTCCACGGAAAAGAGATCTCTTACAACAACCTGGGTGACCTTGAAGCAGCCATTGCCCTGATCAGTGAATTCGATGAGCCAACCTTCGCCATCCTGAAACATAACAATGCCTGCGGGCTTGCCAGCCGCGACAACCTTACCGAAGCCTGGAAAGATGCCCTTGCCGGAGACCCGGTTTCCGCTTTCGGAGGTGTGCTTATAACAAACAGGGAAGTGGACGAAAAAACGGCTGAAGAGATCAATAAGCTTTTCTTCGAGATCATACTTGCCCCATCTTACAGCACAAAAGCGCTGGAACTCCTCAAAAGCAAGAAAAATAGAATAATTTTGCAGAAAGGGACGTACAGTTTCCCCGACAAGCAATTCAGATCGTTGCTGAACGGGGTTCTGGAACAGGACCGTGATGTGAAGACCGAACAAAAAGAAGATCTGAGAACGGTGACTGTCAATTCACCTGATCTTTCTGAATTTGAAGATCTTATCTTTGCAAATAAAATAGTCAAACACACAAAATCAAATTCCATCGTGCTGGCAAAGAACAAACAACTGGTAGGAAGCGGCACAGGGCAAACCTCCAGGGTGGACGCCCTGAAACAAGCTATTGAAAAAGCCGGTTCTTTCAAGCACAGCCTCAGCGGGGCTGTAATGGCTTCCGATGCTTTCTTTCCTTTTGCCGACTCTGTTGAGATTGCCCATAAGGCCGGGATTTCAGCCGTGATCCAGCCCGGTGGTTCGATACGGGATAAGGATTCCATTGACTATTGCAACAAGAACGGTGTCTCTATGGTATTCACGGGTACCCGTCATTTTAAACATTAAATAACAGAATTAAAAAAAGAGATATGGGGTTATTCTCATTCCTGACTAAAGAAATCGCAATTGACCTTGGCACTGCCAACACCATCATCATCTATAACGATAAAGTGGTGGTTGACGAACCCTCTATCGTGGCCGTGGAGCGAAATACCGGCAAAGTGATCGCTGTGGGCAAGAAGGCCCTTATGATGCACGGCAAGACACACGAAAACATTAAGACCATAAAGCCGCTGAAAGACGGTGTAATAGCCGACTTCCAATCGGCGGAGGTAATGATCCGCGAAATGATCAAAATGATCGGGTTCAAAAGGTCAGTCTTTCCGCCGGCACTTAAAATGGTTATCTGTATACCTTCAGGTATTACCGAGGTGGAGGAAAGGGCCGTGAAAGACTCCGCCGAGCAGGCAGGGGCAAAAGAGGTAAGGCTGATACACGAACCCATGGCCGCAGCTATAGGAATCGGTATAGATGTGCTGGAACCCACCGGCAACATGATCGTCGACATTGGGGGCGGTACCAGCGAAATTGCGGTAATAGCGCTTGGAGGTATCGTCAACAACAAATCGATCCGGATCGCCGGTAATGATTTCAACACCGACATCGAGGAGTATATGCGAAAGCAACATAATATCAATGTGGGTGAACGCACTGCCGAACGGATCAAGATAGAGGTGGGCGCTTCGATGACAGAACTTGAAAATGCCCCCGATGATTATGCCGTTCACGGCAGGGATATGCTTACCGGCATTCCTAAAGAAATAACCGTGAATTATGCTGAAATAGCGCACGCACTCGACAAGTCGATATCAAAGATCGAAGCGGCTGTGCTGAATGCACTGGAAAATACACCTCCCGAGCTATCAGCCGATATCTACCGTACCGGTATTTATCTTGCCGGCGGTGGCTCAATGCTCAGGGGGCTCGACCAGAGGCTTCACCTGAAAACCAAGCTGCCCGTGCATGTTGCTGAAGATCCCCTGCGGGCCGTTGCACGCGGAACGGGAATAGCCCTTAAGAATTTCGATAAATTCACATTCCTCATAAAATAACACCGGAAATAACCGGTTCAATTTTCTGGGGCTAACTTCACATGAGAACTCTGATCGGTTTCATAATAAAGAATTATTTCCTCATCCTGTTCCTGGCCTTTGAGGCAATGAGCTTTTATCTTATTTATGAAACAAGCTACTACCGCAGGCATTCGATGATCAGCTCCTCAAACAGGGTAACCGGCACATTAGACCGGGTCTATTCCGACATAGCGGGCTATTTTTTGCTCAACAGGGAAAATGAAATGCTGGCCTTTGAAAATTCCCTGCTCAGGTCGATGATACCCGGTGATACCGTTGAATATCCTGTGCCTGAATCTATACGCGACACAGCCTACAGCTATATTAGCGCCAAAGTCATCTCAAACTCCATTCACAAACGAAATAATTACTTTACCATCAACAAGGGCAGAGAACATGGGGTGCAGGTGGATATGGGGGTTGTATCCCCTACCGGCATCGCAGGGATCATCATAGGGGTTTCAGAAAATTTCGCCAGGGGCATGTCGTTGCTCCATAAAGACACCCGGATAAGCGGTAAGATCAAAAAAAACGGGCAGTTGATAAACATCGTTTGGGGCGGTCATGACTACCGAAAGGGAAAAGTGATGGATATTCCCACCCACCTCGAACTTTTTAAAGGCGATACCATCATCACCAGCGGAAATTCGCTGATCTTTCCCGAAGGCTTACTGGTAGGGACCATAAATAAATACCTTGTAAACCGGGACCAGCTTTTCAATTCTGCCGAACTTGACTTTGCTACCGATTTCAACAGCCTTTACTATGTATACCTGGTCAAGAATCTTAATATAGAGGAGCTGGATCAACTGCAAAACCCTCTGGAAGATGAATAGCCAGGTCTTCAAAAATATAATCCGTTTCGTTTTCCTGGTATTTCTCCAGGTATTCATCATCGATAAGGTTCAGTTGAGTGTTTATTTCAATCCTTACATTTACATTCTTTTCATCCTGTTGCTGCCGGTCGACATCCCTAAGTGGTTGCTCCTCGTGCTTGCCTTCATTACAGGTTTAAGCATAGACTTTTTTTCAGGTATTCTGGGAATACACAGCGCTGCAACAGTGTTTATAGCTTTCATAAGGCCCGGCATTATTAAGCTTATAGGCGAAAAAGAAGACGCTGAACAGGACCTGGAACCAAACATACGGAACTTTGGCCTCCTGTGGTTTTTTACCTATGTGAGCTTTATGACCTTCCTTCACCACCTGGTGCTTTTCTATATAGAGGTTTTCAGGCTCAATGAGATCCTGGATACTTTGCTCAGAGTGGTGGCCAGCTCGGCAGTGACAATTGCCCTTATCATAATCATACAATTGCTTTTTATCAGAAGAATTGGACCCGTGCGTTAAGGAAAAATACAATATTTTTATGCCCTAACAGTTTGAACATTAAATAATAAATGAATATGAAAAACATCTGGATACTGTTACTGACTTTGATCATCGCCTCATGCAGCACAACTGAAAAAAAACAGGAAGGTTATGTCGTCACCGGCACAGTCACTAAACCTGTCGAAAGTTATGTGTTCTTACAGAAGAAGGAGAAAGGGGTGCTTACAAATGTTGATTCCATCATTCCACAGGAACAAAAATTCAGCTTCACCGGTCAGATCGGTTTTCCCGAAGTGCATTACATCAATATACCGGCAACGAAATCGCTCATTCCTTTCTTTCTGGAGCCTTCTGATATAAATATAAAAGTCGATGTTGAAAACATAGATAATTCAACCATTAAAGGATCAGAAACTCAGAATGATTATGAAGAATACCTGAATTCACTTAAAACTTACGATCATAAGATCAGGGAGGCATATTCCCTCTACAGGCGGGCCGATGATTTTGGCGAAGCTGATAAGGTTGATTTCTACGATTCAGTGATCGACGCCCGTTTTGAAGAAAAAACACAGTATATCAAGAATTTTGTACTTGAGAACAATGATAAAGTGATATCGCCCCATATTGCTTTCAGGAATTCTTATCAGTTCGAACTCGACGAACTTGAAGAGATGTCGGAAAATTTCAGTGAATCGTTAAAGCCTTCAGTCGACCTGGCCCTTTTGAATGAATACATAGGCATACTGCAAAGGGTTGACATAGGGCAGCCTTACGTTACCTTTACCATGCAGGATACAACCGGGATCTATGTCCCTGTTTCCTCTTTCATCGGAGATGATTACATATTGATAGATTTCTGGGCCTCCTGGTGCGGCCCCTGTCGCGAAGAGAACCCATACCTTGTCAGTGTCTACGAAGATTTTAACGACAAAGGCTTTGAGATAGTCGGGGTTTCACTTGATACGAGCAAGGAGAAATGGATGCAGGCAATTGAGAATGACGGCCTTACCTGGCCCCAGGTATCCGATCTCAAAGGCTGGGACAATTCGGCGGCAAGGCTTTACGGAGTGAGGTCCATACCGGCAAACGTCCTGCTCGATAAAAACGGATATATTATAGATAAGAACCTTCGCGGAGATGACCTGAGGAAAAAGCTGGAGCAGATATTTGCTTCCAATGTCTAGAGAATAGAAGATTATTTTCCCTGCTTTCTATCTTTCCAGCGCTTGTTGAATGATGCTGAATGGAATTCAGGTATTGACCTTCTCGGTCCCCATGATTTCTGGAAGAACATTTTAAAGGCCCGGCGCTTAATGGCTTTATTACCTATGTTCATGAGGTTTCTGTGTGTCAGCGCCCTCGTGGCTCCTTTCATGGCGATCTTTTCACCACGCGAGGCCATACCCTCCTTAACAACATACTGACGGTTCAGTAACAGCAACTCGTGCAGCGGTATCTTTACAGGGCAAACTTCCGTACAAGCCCCGCAGAGCGATGAAGCGAAGCTCAGATGTTTGTAATCCCTCATTCCCAGCAGGTAAGGATTAATGACCGATCCGATCGGGCCGGAATACACCGCCCCGTAAGTGTAGCCCCCGATATTCCTGTAAACAGGGCAAACATTCAGGCAGGCGCCACACTTGATGCACGACATGGCCCTCCGCTGACGCTCCTGCTTCAATACATCCGATCTGCCGTTATCGATCAGCAACACATACATTTCCTGGGGCCCGTCGACTTCATACTCCTGCCTGGGTCCTGATATAATATGGTTGTAAACTGTTACCTTCTGACCTGTTCCGTGAGTGCTCAGCATCGGCCAGAAAAGATGTAGGTCGGTGAGTGAAGGGATGAGCTTTTCGATACCGGCAATAACTATGTGGATCCTGGGAAATGAAACCGACATAAGCGCATTTCCCTCATTCTCGGTAATGCAGACCGATCCGGTCTCAGCCACAAGGAAATTAGCTCCCGTTATGGCAATGTCGGCCCTAAGGAAATCCTTTCTCAGTTTTTCCCGTGTGAAAGATGTGATCTCCTCAGGTGTTGAGTCTTCAGGGGTACCGAACTTGTTATGATAGAGCTCGGTTACATCCTCCTTCGACTTGTGCATTGCCGGGGTTACAATATGATAAGGCTTCTCACCTGCAATCTGCACAATATATTCACCAAGGTCTGTTTCCACCGTTTCGATCTTTTTCTTCTCCAGTACTTCGTTCAGGTCGATCTCTTCGCTTATCATCGACTTGGACTTCACAATGGATGTTGCCTTGGTCCTGCCTATTATATCCACCAGCTCCTTTAAAGCCTCCTTCTTGTTCTGTGCCCAGATGACTTTTCCACCTGACCTGGAAAAATTCATCTCAAATTCGATAAGGTATTTGTCGAGCTCAGAAATAACCTTATGCTTAATATTGGCTGCTTTTCTTCTGGCAAGTTCAAGATCTTTATATTGTTCTTTGCCTTTCTCCAATGCAGCCATATAGGCCGACATGTTCTTGTTTATCTTCCGCCGGTGGTCCTTGTCGAAGGCTACCTTTTCTGAATCTTTCAGGAACTTATTATGATGCTCGTTCATTACCTTGTTACTCCTTGCTCTTTATCTTTTCAACCCTTCTGACATGCCTGCCTCCTTCGAAGTCCGTATTAAGGAATATCTCGGCCATCTTAACCGCAAGATCGAAATCAAGGAACCTTCCGGGCATTGAAAGAATGTTGGCATTATTATGCAGCCGGGCTAACCGGGTGATCTCTTCGTTCCAGCAAAGTGCAGCCCTGATGTTCTCATATTTATTGGCAGTCATCTGAGCGCCGTTGCCGCTGCCGCACATTATGATCCCAAGGGGATATTCTCCATCGTTCACAGCCTTTGCAAGTGGTTGTACAAAATCAGGGTAATCTACGCTCTCTTCACTGTAAGTTCCAAAATCCTTTATCTGGTATCCTTTTTGCTGTAATTTTTCAATAAGGTATTGCTTCATTGCAAAACCACCGTGATCGGAAGCGATCGGTATAACTGAAGGAGGATTTTCAGGCATGATTGTAAGTCTTGTTTTAAATTAATTCATAAAGTAAGCAAATATTGTTAGAAGTATTTTCTTCATCGTTCATTTATTTACAGGTGTTTTTAAGTAAAGAACGCTGGATCAAACATTTATCAGTTATCAACAAATCCTTGTTTATTTCTGTTAATTTTGTTGTAGAGAGTGTGATAAATTGAGCCTTTTGTTAACAAAATGGAGGTAATACCCTTCAGGCGCTTTTTACTTAACATTCGGATAACATTTAACTAAGGACAAATTAACAGCAAAGGATCTCAAAATAGTACAAAATTATCAACAATAACTTATTTTGACAGTAGTTTAATAACTATACAATATTTTGAAAATAAATAAATTACAATTGATAATCTTTGGAAATGTGTTGGTAAAATCTTATATTTTACAAACGCAACTTTTTGAGCAAATACTTATAAAGGAATTAACAGCCCTTTAATATATTATATAATAATTATTTATAGAATATTATAATACAATGACGTTAACATCTGAAATATCCGCCGAAAGAGATGCAAAGTACAGGGAAGAATTTCTCAGGTTGAAGAAGGAAAAGAACGCGATTTTGCTTGCGCATTATTACCAGATACCTGAAATACAGGATATCGCCGATTATGTGGGCGACAGCCTTGGCCTGGCACAGAAAGCTGAGGAGGCTGATTCTGAAATAATTGTGTTTGCCGGTGTTCATTTCATGGCTGAAAC
>CAZXWD010000021.1:31762-35959 GCA_964644135.1 uncultured Bacteroidales bacterium
TCTGCTATGCTGAAGTATACAGTGGATGACGATGCCAAAAAGTATATTGTCGCAACTGAAACAGGTATACTCCACCAGATGAGGAAAAATTCACCCGATAAGGAATTTATCATAGTTCCTACGGATGAAACATGTTCATGCAATGATTGCCCGTACATGAAGCTGAACACAATGCAGAAACTCTACCTTTGCATTAAAAATGAAAGACCGGAGATAAACCTTGAAAAAGAAGTTATTGAAAAAGCTAAGGCACCCATCGACAGGATGCTTGAAATTTCCAGGAAACATAATCTTATCAAGACCTGACATGAGGGCGCGGATAATTATATTGTTCTTTCTTGTGCCTGCTTTCCTGTTTGCACAGGAGAAAAAGGATGGACCCGGAGAGTATAAGATCTTCTACCATGAAAATGGCCAGATCTCCAGTGAAGGCTATATGGTCGACGGGAAACCTGACGGTTACTGGAAAACCTACAATGAAGATGGAATTCTTATAGCTGAAGGGAACAGGGAAGAATTCAAGCTCGACAGTCTTTGGAAATTCTATAACGACGACGGATCCCTGAAGCTGGAAGTGAACTATCGTGAAGGTAAAAAGCACGGGGTAAGGACTACTTACCGGAAGGATGAGATAATCAGGGAAACGTTCAAAAATGATATCAAAGACGGACCCACAAAGTATTTTTACAAAGACGGGGAGCTGAAAAAGGAAGTGTTCTTCGTCAATGGCCTGGAGGAAGGTATTGCCAGGGAATACGGAGAAGATGGCCGTGTTATAACACTCATCACTTACAAGAATGGTTTTATCACAGATATTCAAAAAATAAACCGTTTCATTGCCGGTAATAAAAAACACGGACCCTGGAAATATTTTTATGATGATGGCATGGTAAGGCTTGAAGGCAGTTACAAGAGAGGACTGGAACACGGTTATTTCAAGGAGTATGACAGGGAAGGCAACCTGCTCACCGCCACCAAGTACGAAAACGGCCAGAAAGTTGAAGATGCCCGGGAAGTGGCAAAGCTCGAAGTCAGAAAAGACTATTACCCCGACGGCACCCCAAAAATTGTTGCAACTTACAACAAAGAGGGCGAACCCGAAGGGATAAGGCGCGAATATGCAGAAGATGGCACTATCGAAAGATCCTATATTTTCAAGAACGGTATCATAATCGGCGAAGGCATTATCACAGAAAAGGGTGAAAGGGACGGCTACTGGAAAGAATACTATGACGACGGAAAGCTTTATGCTGAAGGAAAATATGAAAAGGACGTCAGGGTTGGTCCCTGGAAGTTTTATCATAAAAATGGAAATCTCAGGCAGGAGGGTGCATATAATTCACAGGGAAAGCCTGAAGGAGAATGGTTCTGGTATTATGAAAACGGCAAGATACTCAGGGAAGAGAACTATTACCTGGGACTTCTCGATGGCTTAATGGCTGAATATGGTGAACAGGGAAAACTGATAGCTCAGGGTGATTTCATCGAGGGCCTGGAAGACGGCGACTGGTTCTATGAAGTGGGTGATGTGAGAATTGAGGGCAGCTATGCAGAAGGAAAAAGGACCGGCACCTGGAAGATATGGCAGCTTAAGGGCCCGGGAAGGGAAAAAACTTTGATATTCGAAGGCAGGTTCATAGAAGACAACCCGCACGGAAAACATACTTATTACTGGGATAACGGCAACAAACGTGATGAAGGCCAATACCTGATGGGGTTGAAGGTAGGTGACTGGTTATCTTATACTTACGAAGGGCTACCTTCGATTGTGATAACTTACGACCAGGGGAGGGAAATTAAATATGACGGGATTAAGATACAAACACCGTCAGACTAATAATTATTCCTATTTTTGTTCTCCAATTACCAAAACTTAAATTTGAAAGCAATGATCAAAAAAGTTCTATTATCAATGGCTGTGCTGGCACTGTTCCTCATAGGGCAGGTATCTTTCGGCCAGGAAATGAAATCCTCAAAGGATGTAGAAAAAGTTGAAGTCAACAGTTTTAAGGAAAACGCACCCGACAAGATCGGGCATTCTGTTGCCATAACCGGTATGGTTACACACGTTTGCAAGCACGGAGGTAAAAAGATGTTCATTATGGACAACGATGCCGATATCCAGGTTAAGATCACCGCGGGCGAAAACATTGCCTCTTTTCCCGCTGAGTTGGAAGGTGAAACAGTATGGGTGAACGGTACGGTTGAGGAAATCATGCAGGAAGTGGTTGAAGAAGAGCATGAAGAGCACGAGCAGGACGAAGCCCATCAGAACATTTATCACGTACCGCAGTATTCAATTGCCTGTGCTGAATACCAGGTAGTGAAAAAGAAATAGAGGAGATAACTTCAAAAAGAGCTTAATGGATTTCATGACATTAAGCTCTTTTTCATATTTGGACGCCAGGTAATGAAATGGAGAAAATGGTTCCGGATAATTCACAGGGACTTCGGTTACCTGTTTTTCGGCGTTACTATTGTTTATGCAGTTTCCGGTATTGCCCTCAATCATCTTGACGACTGGGACCCAAACTACGTTATAAAGACACAGAATATCACGGTTGATGATCCGTTATTGCTCAACGGAACAGCCCAAAGCCAGGATATTATTGCATTCCTTGAACAATACGGGTTGGAGGGTGACTATAAAAACCACTATAATCCTTCAGAAAATATTCTTAAGATCTTCCTCGACAAAGGTTCTGTGATTATAAATACGAACTCCGGCAAAGGTTTGATAGAAGAGGCCCGAAGAAGGATCTTCATCCGTGAATCAAACTACCTGCACTACAATCCCATAAAATACTGGACATGGTTTTCTGACCTCTATGCGGGTGCATTGATAGTGCTGGCCATAACCGGGCTTTTCCTGGTAAGGGGAAAAAAAGGTATTACAGGCAGGGGGGCCTGGATGACAATACTAGGCATTCTTATCCCGCTTATCTTTTTGTTGATTTATTTTTATTAGCAAGAGTATAAAAATGAATATCTATATCTTCCTGATATTATTTGTACTATGGTACGGGCTGTCGCTCTGGATATCTGAAAAGTATGGCAGGCACCGGAAAATAGGCGAGGAATGGTCGTTTTTCATCTGTTTCATGCTAAGCCCCGCCCTGGGCCTTATTATCACAATACTTACAAATAAAACATCAACAACCAGAAGGCCATCAGCCATCAGCTAATTAATTCAGAACTGTGTGAGCTCTCAGCATTAAACACTCAACACTCAACACTCCTAACTCCTTACCCCACCCCCGGCCCCTCCCCATGCCGGCGAAACGTCAATAAGATATGAAACGACGGGGAGGGGAGGTGTCTTTTTGTCCCTCTCGTTTCTATTGATATGTAACTCCTCCGGAGTAATTTTTTAAACCAAAATGAAGAATGAAAGGACATAAGCTTGAGGGCACAGAAGCACAGAGGCTCAAAAGCGCAGGAGGACAGTCGTCAGTCATCAGTTACTAACTGAACTCTAAACTCTGATTACCCATATCCCGCAACTCGTAACCCGCAACTCGTAACCAGGACCTAGAACCTATTACCCAGAACCTAAAAGACAATTTGACCCGCCTACGCAAGCTCCGGCGGGCAAGGCAATTGAGACAATAATCTAACAGCCATCAGCTAACAGCCATCAATTAACCATTTCAAAATCCATTTCCTTTCTCGAAAGATCGATCTTCTTGATCCGCACATGAACTTTGTCGCCAAGCTTATACTGATGCCCATACCGATGGCCGATAACCTGGTAATTATCCTCATCCAGGTAGTAAAAGTCATCTTCCAGGTCGGTGAGCCGCACCATACCCTCGCTTTTGGTTTTTGCCAGCTCAACATAAATACCCCACTTGCTCACTCCTGAAATGAGGCCCTCGAAGACCTCCCCAACCTTGTCGGCAAGGAATTCCACCTGCTTGTACTTTATGGATTCCCTCTCCGCATCAATGGCCTTTCTTTCCATCTCGGAAGAATGTTCGCACTTGTCTTCGTAAATATTCTGGTTTGCCGATTCGGCCCCGTTTGCATAAGCCTCGGTCAGCCGGTGAACCATCAGGTCGGGATATCTCCTGATTGGTGAGGTAAAGTGAGTGTAATAAGGAAACCCCAGACCGTAGTGACCTATGTTGACGGTTGAATAGACAGCCTTTGCCATGGTCCTGATCGCGATGGTCTCTATCATGTTTTGCTCACCTT
>CAZXWD010000022.1:0-1467 GCA_964644135.1 uncultured Bacteroidales bacterium
AGGACTATGACAAGAGAAAGCCTCATTAGGTAGTGATCTGCAGCTAAATATCTTCTTTTGTTTTACTTAAGAGCTTAACACCGGTAATCTCCATTTCCTTGTCCACAGCCTTGCACATATCGTAAACCGTCAACAGGCCAACCTGCACTGCTGTGAGCGCCTCCATTTCAACCCCGGTCCTGCCTGTGCATGAAACTTCACTGGTAACGGTTACACCATCGTCACTCACCAATGCCTCAGCTTTTATTTTGGTAAGAAGCAACGGATGGCAAAGGGGGATCAGTTCGCTGGTTTTTTTTGCAGCCTGGATAGCGGCGATCTCTGCTGTTGTTAGCACATCACCTTTTTTGACCTGGTTTTCCCTTATGAGCTTTACCGTATTTTGTTTTAGCCTGATGAAGCCTTCGGCCCGGGCAGTCCTGAACTGATCGGCCTTATGGCCAACATCAACCATCCTCGCCCTTCCTTTTTCATCTGTATGCGACAATTCTTCCATTCTTACTATTTTGACAATAAAGACACTTGCCACAATAGTGACAATTTTATCCCCCAAGATTATAAAATTGCTCTTTGAGGTTCCTGGTACCACAGGCAGGTTTATTCCTAACCGCTTCGAGGATGGCGTTTTTAGCCCCGAGGTTCCTCACGCTGTAGCCCCTTGCATCGAACAGGCAGGGCTTGATCAATCCGTTGGCTGTGAGCCTTAGCCTGTTACATAATGCACAGTGTCCTCCCCTTCCCCCTTCAACAACCGAATATTGTCCTGTTGCCAGGTCCATCTGGTGTATAAACCTGACCTCAAACCCGTTATCCTCACCAAATTTTTTGACCCTTAGAGCATCAGGTTCATCCGATGACCTTTCAACCACACAATTCAGCTTAATGGGCTCGAGGCCTGCCTCCCTGGCGGCATCCAGCCCCCTGAAAACATCTTCAAGGTCACCATTCCGGGTGATCTGCCTGTACTTTTCAGGATCAATTGTATCGAGGCTCACATTTACCCGCTGCAGTCCGGCTTTTTTAAGTTGATGGGCAAACTTGTCGAGGAGTATTCCGTTAGTGGTCATCGACAGGTCGTTGATCCCTTCCACCCCGGATATCATCCTTACGAGGTCAACCACCCCTTTCCTTACAAGCGGTTCTCCGCCTGTAAGCCTGACTTTATCAATGCCCAGAGATACAGCTTCCCTTACCACTTCGGTGATCTCATCGAAGGTAAGGATATCTGAATGTTTAAGCAGCCTGATACCCTCTGCCGGCATACAGTAGACACACCGAAGGTTACACCGGTCGGTTACCGATATCCTGAGATAGTTGATCTTTCTGTTAAACCTGTCGTACATCTACCTTTTCACCTTTTTTGAGCAGTCTTGTGCCTGCCGGGACGGCAGCCATGGCGTGAGCTCCGGCCAGGGCATATATATGTGCCGAGCCGTGGTATTCCAGGGGAATAACGGTTCCCTCTTC
>CAZXWD010000022.1:1567-25432 GCA_964644135.1 uncultured Bacteroidales bacterium
ACCATTGCCCCGGTCATGATACGGGCGCACTGCCCTTCCATAACCTTTTTCTTTGGAGGATTTCCTGCAGCTATTGTTTCTATGATCTCCAGTTCCTTGTCCTGGTCTTCATGGCGGCAGGCGAAACCGTCCATGGCCGACTTATCGAAAGGGGGCATTTCAACATCGGATGTAACATCTTCTACCAGGAACCGGCCCATCGAGTTTTCCAGTCTTACCTTCTCCGTTCCGCACTGCGGGACATTGTCAAGAACTATCTTCAGTGCCTCTTCAAAAGTTATCATTCCAGTGGATTACAGTCAATGTGCAAAGGTACTGAATTAGTGTTTAGTGTTCAGTGTTCAATGTTCAGTGTTTAATGATAAAAATTACTCCGGGGGAGTTACATATCAATAGAGAGGATAAAACAGAAGAAAACATCTCCCCTCCCCGTTGTTCTCTGTCAAATTGATGATTTGCCGGCATGGGGAGGGGTTGGGGGTGGGGCTGAGATAGAGTTGAGATTTGAGATCTGAGTGTTGAGATGGAGCGAAGCAGAATCCCGTAAACAAAGAGAAACGGGATGATTTGAGATTTGGATATTGAGAATTGGAATTTGTTTGGAGTTTGGGTTTTGTGATTTGGAATTTTTTCATATATAATCTTTTATTGTATATTTAGGAGACCAAAGCCAAAAACCATGACCAGGTCTGTTTTTATCTTTCTGACAATATTTTTATTCATTACAGCAGGCTTTTCACAAGACACCCTTTTTCTCAAGCCCGGACCGGAGGAGGGTAAAGATGCCTGGATTGATACACATTATACAAGTATTAACTGGGGACATCATAAGGACCTTTCCTGCTGTGCATGGACTTCCGGAGGAGTACCGGGAGTGACGAGAGGTTTGATTGAATTCGATCTCTCCCAGATCCCTGAAAATGCAACTATCCTTGAAGCGAGGTTATCGCTCTATGCTAATACTACCACAAACCAGTCACACATTCATTCCAATCTCAGCGGGCACAACGATGGTTTCATAAGCCGGATAATTGAGCCCTGGGATGAAAAAACAGTTCTGTGGGGCAACCAGCCTTCTATTGATCCTGATAACCAGGGATACCTTCACGAGAGCAATTACGAATGGGAAGACTACCCCGACATTGATATTACGAAATTGATCAGGGATATCCACAACAACCCTAAAAACAGCCACGGGATGATGATCCAACTGCGGACGGAAATATATTACCGTGCCCTGGTCTTCTGCTCGAGTGATCATGAAAACCCTGAAAAATGGCCGGAGCTTGAGGTTGTTTATGAAACATGCGAGCCTCCCTCGGCAGTTTTCGATTACTCCGCAGATGATCATACAGTAAGTTTTAATTCGCAGGATACAAGCATTAATGAATGGCTCTGGGATTTCGGAAATGGTTTCAGCTCGATAGTTGAAAACCCGGTATACACTTTCAATATCCCCGGCGATCACAAGGTGTGTTTGACTGTGTGGAATTCCTGTTCGGAGCATATGTTTTGCGATACGGTATCTGTTTTCAGTTCTCAGGGGATCAATGATCAGGGAAACAATGGAAATATTATTGCCTATCCTAATCCATTTAATGAATACCTGTCTGTTTTTCTTTCAGGAAGAAAAATCAATATAATATCGATAGCGGACCTGACCGGAAAAATATTTCTGCATGAAAGTATTGATGCCCAGAATAAAGTCACTCTGCAAACTGGCAGCATTCCACCGGGTTTGTATATACTCACTGTAAGGTCGGAAGACAGGGCATACAGGCAAAAGATCCTTAGGGGAATTATTAATTAATAATTAAGAGCAGGTTGTGGAGAAGGGGTGTTCGCTAAAGTTGAGTTTACAATTCTTTGGAAATGGCGCAGAATGCCTATTTAGATTTAACAATGTGAAAAAAAATCATGAATAACATATAGAGTTAAATTAGTTGGAGAAAAAACATTTGGTACCTTCATATGGTATTAAGGAGAGGCCCTTCCACCACGTAACATAGTTGCACTACAATTTCACCACATGGACACTCCGGGAATTTATCGCACACCCCTATTCTACCGCATAAAATTAAAGTATCTTTAACGGGGTATAATCAGAAAGAACGGACGTTACAATCAATGGTGAGAAATCTTCTGTGAAAAACCAATATATTGGGAATAAGCCTAATATATTAAAGGATGGGCGTTTTTACTAACTTAATATATAATGACATGGACAAAGAAAATTTCAAAAAAGAAGCAAAAAAAAGTCTAAACGACGTGATCGCTAAGATCGATGAACTGGAAGCTAAAAAAGACAAAGCCAGAGCAGACTCTAAAGCTGAGTATGAAGAAAAGCTGTCGAGGCTGAGGTCTAAGAAAGATGACCTGCAGGCAAAGTATGATGAGCTAATAAATGCATCTGATGAGAAATGGGAAGAAGTTAAAAATGCTTTTTCTTCTGCTGCAGATTCATTTAAGGATGGACTTTCAAAAATCGAATCGCTGTTTTAACTTAATTGAAGCTACAAAATACGGTAACCAGGGAATATACTAGAAGTGTGATAACCACATTTTGGAATTATCATTATGTAAAATTAGATGAGAAAATTACTTTTCTTCTTGAATGAACTAAAGGCAACTTTCTGGTTAGTCCCTGTTCTGATAATTGTTCTTTCAATCCTGCTTTCGATTGGATTTGTTTATATAGACCAAATAACCACTATCTCCAAAGATGGCCTGGGGCGCTTCTTTTTTGTAAACAGTGTGGATTCTGCCCGCAGTATATTATCAACCATATCCGGTGCGATGATAGGTGTGGCAGGAACTGTTTTCTCGGTTACGCTTGTAGCATTAACCCTGGCTTCTTCCCAATTGGGCCCACGACTGATAAAGAACTTCATGTATATAAGGCTTAATCAAATTGTACTGGGCTCATATATTTCTACTTACTTGTATTGCCTCATTGTTTTAAATTCCATACAAGAAAATAACGGTTTCACCTTTATTCCTTCACTCTCCATCCTTCTGGCAATTATTGCGGCAATTTTGAATATTATTCTTCTCATTGTTTTTATCCACCAAATTGCCGTTAGCATCCAGGCAGATAAAGTCATCTCAGATATTTCAGCATTTATTTATAAACAAGTCAGGGTACTATTCCCCGAAAGATTAAGTGAAGAAAAAGATGGTGATAATGATTTACCTGTTGATGCTATTAAGTCAAAATATACAAACATAATTTCCGTAAAGTGCCCAAAAAGCGGTTACCTTCAGTATATTGACAGCGAATCATTGCTTGATCTGATGATAACTTTTAACGCTTTGTTTGAAATGAATTACAGACCCGGAGACTATATGGTGGAAGATAATGAGATAGGAAAACTATACACAAACGATAATCTGGAAAAAGATAAGTTAGAGAGGATCCTTTCTTCTTTTGTAATTGGAAAAACAAAAACCTCCCAGCAAGACCTTGAGTTCTCCATCAATCAAATGGTTGAAATTGCAGTACGGGCATTATCATCAGGGGTAAATGACCCTTATACCGCAATTGCCTGCATTGATAATTTAACAGCTACAATGTGTTATCTTGCGCAGGTAAAATTTCCTTCAAAATACCTGGTTGATCATGATAAGAAATTGAGGGTAATTGCAGATGTCCTGGATTTTGAGGGTGTTCTGGATGCAGCTTTTAATCAAATCCGACAATTCTCTGTTGGAAGTACATCTGTGATAATCAGGTTAATGGAGGTTCTGATAATTATTCATGAATTCGCCACAAAAGAAAGTTACAAAAATGCTGTAATTAAACATGCAAAGATGACTTTAAATGTTGGCAAGGAATCTATAAAAGAAAAGAATGACCTGAAAGATTTGAATGAAAGATCAAAAAAAATAATAGGATAAAAAGGGCCACCGGCCGCAATAATCAGGGCTCCTTTAAGGCACACAGCACCGAGCCGAAAGCCTGTTTTGAACTACATTTCCACCTTCTTCCTGAAATAATCATAAATCTCAAACTGGGCACGGTGCTTCTTTTCATCAGGACCTGCCTTTTTGTAAGTGTTCAGGTCGTCGGGGCCCAGAAGCCGGGCTTTGGTGTTATCCCTAAGCTGTATCTGGAGCATATCCCAGAGCTCTTTCTTGATGTCAGGATCGAATATGGGGCACACTGCTTCGATCCTGTGGTCGAAGTTGCGCTGCATCCAGTCGGCCGAAGCAATGTAATACTCAGGATCGCCCCCGTTGGCAAAAATATAGACCCGTGAGTGCTCGAGGTATTTATCAACTATACTGAATGCATGTATGTTCTCGCTCATGCCCTTCACCCCTGGCTTGATCACACAGATACCCCTTACGATGAGATCGATCCTCACACCGGCCTGGCTGGCTTCATAGAGCTTCCTGGAAACTTTCTTATCAACCAGGCTGTTCATTTTCAGCAGCACCCAGGCTTCTTTACCGGCTTTCTTATTCTCAATTTCCTTTTCCAGCTTTTGAATAAAGAAATCGCGGATGGCAAAAGGCGCTACCTTCAGGGTATTGAACTTGGGCAAAATAAACCGTGCTTCCAGTAGCTCAAAAATATTGTAGATATCATGGCATATATCGGGATTGTTGGTCAGCAGGCTGTCATCGGCGTAAACCTTTGCCGTCGATTCATTGAAATTGCCTGTGCCGATATTGGCATAGAAGGCATTTTCATCGTTTTCCTCCCTTCTCCTTACCAGTAATAACTTTGCGTGAACCTTATATCCCGGGATCGTTTGTATCACTTTCACCCCTTCTTCCTGCAGCCGCTGGGTCCAGTAAATGTTGGCTTTTTCATCGAACCTGGCCTGTATTTCCATAAAGACCGTAACATATTTACCGTTCCTGGCAGCATTTATCAGGGCATTCATGGCTGCTGAATTACGGGCTACCCTGTAGAAAGTCATCTTTAATGATCTCACAAGCGGGTCGATCGAAGCCTCCCTCAGAAAATCAACCAGGTGCTGAAACGATTGGTAAGGATAGTGGAGCATAATGTCCCTCTTCTTCAAAAGCTCGAAGAAATTGACATTGCCTCTCAGGTCAGGATGGGGTAACGGTGGTGCGGGAGGATATACGAGGTCGGGAGGGCCGAGCCTCGGGAAATCCATAAAATCCTTGAAGTTATGGTACGTCCCTCCGCCCCTCAGGGTATCGTTCTTGGTTATCCCGAACCTTTTGGTCACTTTTTTCAGGAGCCTTTCGGGAATGCTTTTGTCGTATACGAATCGAACCGGTTCCCCGAATTTTCTTTGCTTGATGCTTTCACTCATTATCTCGAGAAAGCTTTTCGATACGTCGTTGTCAATATCAAGCTCCGAATCTCGAGTGAATTTAATTGTGTAGGTGCTGAAAGTATCGTAACCCAGAACCGAAAAAATATCCCCAAGGCAATGTCTGATAACATCGTCCATGATCATGATATAGTGCTTACTGCCTTGGCTGGGCAACACAAGAAAGCGGCCCACAATTTCGGTGGGTATCCTGATAAGGGCAAAGTCCTCAAGTTCAGGGTTTTCAGATGATTTAAGCTGAATCGCAAGGTATATGGTGGCATCCTGTATATTGGACAGCGACCTTACATTGTCGAGAATGAGCGGGAAAAGGTTTGGGCGCAGTTTTTCCTGGTAAAAATCATAAACAAAGTCGCTCTGTTCATTGGTGATGTTACTTTCGGTCACCATGAAGATATTCCTTTCGGCAAGTTCCCTTACGTTTTCTTCATAGGCTTTATTGAATGTCTTTTCCTGCTGATTGACTATCTCATCGATCTCCGTAAGAATGTCCTTGTATTTTGTGCCGGGCAGGTCGGCCTTTTGCTCCAGTCTGAGCATCCTGTTCAGCGTGGCAACCCTGACCCTGAAGAATTCGTCCCTGTTGTTGGAATAAATGCCAAGGAACTTCATCCTTTCAATTAGAGGGGTTGATTTATCCATTGCTTCCTGTAACACTCTCTCATTGAAATGAAGCCAGCTTATCTCACGGTTCAGGAACAGGATCTTCTTATCTGCCGATTGTATATCCATTTGGGCCAAGTTTAATACAAATATACTAAGAGGAGTGGACAGTTAACTGTCTTGAGCAGGCAACCCTCTTCAGAAACCTTAAACTTATTCGGATTTTGTAAGCATTTTGGGGTACACAACAAAGCCCGTCCTCCGGTCGGCTGTGGGTACTTTATCCCATCTGTTGGTATCGAATTCAATGCAGACAATGCCGGATGTTGGCAGCCAGTCGATCTTGGGCGATACAAAATAATTGGCAAAATTGGTAAATGCCGGATTATGCCCTACGATCATCACATGGTCGTACCTGTCGGGAAGGTCGTAAAACTGGTTGAAAAGCTTGTCACTATTGGCGAAATAGATCTCATGGTCCACCCTGATATCCTCCTCAGGATATTTCAGTGCATAAGCCAGTATCTTTGCCGTTTCGTGTGCCCTTACTGCATGGCTGGTGATGATGTAATCAACCTTAACACTGTTTTCGTGAAGGTAGTCGATGATCTTCTTGGTACGTTTTTTTCCTTTTTCCAGCAATGGCCTTTCTTCATCCGATAGTTCCGGGTATTTCCAGGAAGATTTTGCGTGGCGGACGATGTAAAGGGTTTTCATGAAAAGCTATTTTGGTTCAACGTTAGCGGTTTCCGTATCCGGGAAACTCTGATCTTCAAATATTCATGATAAAAATATGTATTGAACCAATATCATATGTTAACTAATCATTAAATAGTTACCTGCTTGTTGTGAAACGGCCTGTAATTTGCTGTCAGGACAGTTCCGGTCTTTTCAAAGTTAAATCACAGGTAAGATCTGAAAACTATTGCCCTGCAAAAAGAGGAAAATCCTTCATCATCTTGTTGACTTTTCCTTTAACTGCTTCAATCACTTTCTCGTTTTCGACGTTATTTATGACTTCGTCGATAAGGTCGACGATCACAGGCATGCTGTCCTCTTTCAGCCCACGGGTTGTGATGGCAGGGGTGCCTATCCTGAGACCGGAGGTCTGGAACGGTGACCGGCTGTCGAAAGGAACCATATTCTTGTTTACGGTAATATCGGCCTTGACAAGTGTGTCTTCAACAACCCTGCCCGTAAGATCGGGGAATTTCGACCTGAGGTCGATAAGCATCAGATGATTGTCGGTTCCGCCTGAAATAACATTATAACCTTTATCTATAAAAGCTTTCGCCATGACAGCCGCATTTTTCTTTACCTGCAGCATGTATTCGAAGAACTCGTCTGTAAGGGCCTCTCCAAATGCAACTGCTTTTGAGGCTATAACATGCTCAAGCGGGCCTCCCTGTGTTCCCGGGAAAACTGCCGAGTTCAGTACCCGTGACATCATTTTCACGGCTCCTTTAGGCGTGGTCTGTCCCCAGGGATTTTCATAATCTTTACCCATTATGATCAGGCCGCCTCTTGGTCCGCGCAGCGTCTTATGTGTTGTGGTTGTGATAAAATGGCAGTGTTCAACCGGATCGTTCAGCAGCCCTTTAGCTATAAGGCCAGCAGGATGGGCAATATCGGCAAGAAGAAGCGCTCCTACCTGGTCGGCAATGTTACGCATCCTTTCATAGTCCCAATCTCTCGAATAGGCTGATGCTCCGGCAATGATCAGTTTCGGTTTCTCCTTGAGGGCCAGCTCTTCCATCTTGTCGTAGTCTATCAGACCGGTCTCTTCATCAACCTGGTAACCCACCTGGTGGTAAAGAATGCCTGAAATATTGACCGGTGAGCCGTGCGAGAGGTGGCCGCCGTGTGCGAGGTCGAGCCCCATGAAAGTATCTCCGGGCTTAAGGGCAGCAAGGAAAATTGCCATGTTTGCCTGGGCACCGCTGTGTGGCTGTACATTGGCAAATTCGGCGTTGAACAATTCCTTTGCCCTGTCGATTGCAAGCTGTTCGGTTTCATCTACAAACTGGCATCCCCCATAGTACCTCTTTCCGGGGTAACCTTCGGCATATTTGTTAGTCATGACCGATCCCATTGCTTCAAGCACCTGGTCGCTCACAAAGTTTTCTGATGCAATGAGCTCGATCCCTTCGGTCTGTCTTTTAACTTCCTTCGAAATAATGTCGAAAACTAACTGGTCTCTCTTCATAATTTAATTCTTTAATTCGGCTTAAACACTGTGTTTCAAGGCTTGCTATGAAAGCATTACAAAATTAACAATATTTTTCGGGATACAATGGCCCCGGACTCAACCGTGAGGCAAATATATCATTGGCAATATTGCCCGGCTATTCAGGTTAAATAATAAGTACTTAATTTTGCTTCTGAGACTTTAGGGAATAATGACCAGAAAAATAATTCTTCTTATTTCTATTTTGCTGCCGGCCATTGTTTTGATGGGCCAGGGCAATCCTCCTGGACTAAGGTGCCTTAGCGTGAACACCGACGGCTCAGTTAAAGTGAACTGGATCAAGCCCTCCACCACATCCGGGTTTCAGAACTATGAAATCTACTATTCAGAAAGCCAGACAGGACCTTATTTCCTTGCGGGGACGGTTTCCGATTTTGATACGGAAGAATTCACCCACAATGGAATCAATGCCCAGGATGACAGTTATTTCTATTACATAGTAGCCAATTACACTTCGGGGTCTTCACTACCATCCGAAACCCTGCAGACGATCTTACTTTTGCTGTTCAGCCCCGACCCTGAGACTGCCCAGCTCAACTGGAACAGCATCCGCACACCTCCGTTGCCCACTTCAAGTAAATGGTATTACATATATATGGAAAATCCTCCGGGAAACTGGTCTCTGCTCGATTCAACCCAGCAAACAGAATATACAGCCAAATTTTTTGAATGCAACAAAGCACAGGAGATCATCAGTTTCAGGGTTGAGCAACCGGACCAGTCGGGGTGCAGCTCCGTGTCGTCGGTAAAAGGCGAGCTGCTTTACAATTTCAGGGCGCCTGAAATACCCGAAATGGACTCAGTAAGCATCACGGGCTCGGGGGATGTGATAATTGGATGGCAGCCTACACCTTCGCAAGATACCAGGGGCTATGTAATTTACCTCGTCACTTCCACCAATGATTCGATCGATTTTGTAGAAGGGGCCGGCAACACCTCCTACGTGCATACTGGGGTTAACCCGTGCTTATCTTCTTATACTTATGCGATTGCTGCAGTCGACAGTTGCGGTAACGAAAGTGCCGGCACTTTCGGCATCCCGCAGCAGACGCTCCTGATCGAGCCGATCCAATACGATGCCTGCTATATGTCGAATTTCATCGAATGGAACGAGTACATCAACTTCGAACCCTCTGTAGGGAGCTATGAATTGTACGTTTCCATTGACGGAGGGCCCGCAACTGTTCTTGCTTCTCTCGACTCAACCAGTTTTGTCCACGAGAACCTCGGCAGCAATACCACCTATACTTATTTTGTCAGGGCATTCAGCCAGGATGACACAAAATCATCCACATCCTGCACCAGGAGCATTACAACTTATGACTCTCCAAGGCCTGATTTTCTCTACCTGCGTAAAGCAACGGTTGTGAACAACGATCATGTAGACCTGCTGTTCTACACAGATACGTCTGCTTTTGTCAATTATTACAGGATCCTGAGGGCAGAAGAGGGATCAGGCCCGTTCGAGGAGATATGGACATTACCCGGATCGGAAGAGGAAAACCTGATCTTCAGCGATATGGAAGCAGAGGTCAACAGCCGCAGCTATTATTACAGGATAACGGTGATCGACAGTTGCGGCATTGAATCGGAGATTGCCAACGATGCCAGGTCGATATACCTGTCGGCACAGGCCAATGACGACAGGACCAATTTCCTTGAATGGAATTCCTATGAATCGTGGGACGGAGGTGTTGAAAGCTATGAAATATACCGCTTGATAAACTCCCAGCCTGACCCGCCCGGGCCCCTGGCGGTGGTTACTTCAGGAACATTATCTTTCACCGATGATGTTTCATACCTGGGCGGCACCAATGTCATAGTTGAATATTATATTATAGCCATTGAGGGGCCAGGTAATAATTTTGGTTTCCGGGAGGAGGCCATATCGAATACAGCCACGGCACTGCAGGAATCCAAGGTATTCATTCCCAATGCCTTTGTACCTGACGGCATCAACAGGGTCTTCAAGCCTGTAAGCAGCTTTATATCGCCCGATAATTACCTGTTTGCCATTTATGACCGTTTTGGCAGGGAGATCTTCTCCACCACAACCCCGGGTGAAGGATGGGATGGTTCTGTTGAAGGGGAACCGGCTCCGCAGGGTGTTTATGTTTATCTGCTCAGATACAATAACACTTCACAGCAAACAAATTCGGTTACCGGAACTGTTGTTCTCTTGTATTGAACCCGATATCAGGGCATCAAACAATGGGGTCAGTGATGTTGTTGATTACTTAATTTTCATACCTTTGCACCTTAAAAATTCAGACCTGCAATGCTCTCAAATAATGACAAATTCATAGGTGAAGGCCTCACATACGATGATGTCCTTCTGGTACCTGCCTATTCGGAGGTCATGCCCAGGGAGGCCGACACTTCCACCAGTTTCAGCAGGAACATAAAACTGAATATCCCGATAGTATCCGCAGCGATGGATACGGTCACTGAAGCCCCTATGGCCATTGCCATAGCCCAGCTCGGCGGGATCGGCGTTCTGCACAAGAACATGACCATTGATGAGCAGGCCAATGAGGTAAGGAAGGTCAAGAGGGCCGAAAACGGGATGATCCTCGATCCTATCACCCTTCACAAAGATGCACTTGTAAAGGATGCCCTCAATATCATGGAGGAGTATCATATCGGTGGCATCCCTGTGGTGAAGAACAATAAAGAGCTTGTAGGCATAGTAACCCACCGGGACCTCAGGTTCGAAACCAACATGAACCGTCCTGTTGAAGAAATTATGACGAGCGACGGCCTTATCACAACAAAAGAGTTCATTTCTTTTAAAAAAGCCGCTGAGATCCTGCAAAAGCACAGGATAGAAAAGCTGCCTGTGGTCGACAATGATAACAGGCTTGTGGGCCTTATAACTTACAAAGACATCATAAAGATACAGGCCAGGCCCAATGCCTATAAAGATGAACAAGGCCGTTTAAGGGCAGCAGCGGCAGTAGGGATTGCCTCTGATACCCTGGAGAGAGTTGAGGCATTGGTGCATGCCAATGTGGATGCCCTCGTGGTGGATACTGCACACGGACATACGAAGGGTGTCCTGGCCATGGCCAAACGCATAAAAAACGCATTCCCCAACATCGACCTTGTTATTGGCAATATAGCCACTGCCGAAGCAGCTCTTGCTCTTAAAGAGGTCGGTGCCGATGCAGTTAAGGTTGGCATAGGGCCGGGATCCATATGTACCACCCGCATAATTGCCGGTGTTGGTTTCCCGCAGCTTTCTGCCATAATCGAAGTTACAAATGCCCTCAAAGACACAGGTATTCCCATTATTGCCGACGGTGGGATAAGGTATACAGGCGACGTTACCAAAGCGCTTGCTGCCGGGGCAAGCACGATAATGGCAGGATCACTTTTTGCAGGAGTTGAAGAATCGCCCGGCGAAACCATCATTTACGACGGAAGAAAATACAAGACATACAGGGGAATGGGTTCGATCGAAGCTATGCAGAAAGGATCGAAAGACCGTTATTTCCAGGACGTGGAAGACGATATCAAGAAGCTTGTACCCGAAGGGATTGTGGGAAGGGTGCCTTACAAAGGTTCACTCCCTGAAGTGATAATTCAGTTGATGGGCGGCCTGAGGGCAGGAATGGGTTATCTCGGTGCCGCCAACCTCGAAGAGATCAAAAAAGCTAAATTCATTAAGATCACTCAGTCGGGGATCAACGAAAGCCATCCCCACAACATAACCATTACAAGGGAGTCACCCAATTACAGCAGAAAATAAAATCCAGATAATTATTGATAACATTAAACAGTGAAATAGAAAACCAAATGAAAAACCTGAAACGAGTACTTACAGCAGTTTTTACTTTGTTTTTCCTCCAGGCAGGCTTCGCCCAGCTTGAAGGGGATGAAGTTTTACTGAGCATTGGCGATGAAGAGGTCACGGTTGACGAATTTCTTTATGTGTACAAGAAGAACAACCCGTCGGCCGACAGTGCCATTGACATGGAAGACCTCAAAGAATACCTCGACCTGTACATTAATTTCAGGCTGAAGGTGATGGAAGCCAAGGATATGAAGCTCGATACCGCTGAAAAATTCAAGAAAGAGCTTGAGGGATACCGGAAACAACTTGCACAGCCTTATTTCAGGGATGAAGGCCTGGAAGAAAAGTTGGTAAGGGAGGCTTACGAAAGAAAGCTGGAAGACATAAGAGCCCGCCACATTCTTATCAAAGTAGATAAAAATGCACCTCCCGAAGACACCCTTGAGGCTTATAATAAGATCGTGTCGATAAGAGACAGGGTGATGAGTGGGGAGGACTTCGGTGAACTGGCAGCCGAATTCTCCGACGACCCCTCCGCACGCGACATGCAGGCTTCGCCGAACAGGCCGGCAAGGAAAGGAAACAAAGGCGACCTGGGTTATTTTACCGTTTTTGACATGGTTTATCCGTTTGAGACCGGAGCCTACACAACTGAAGTGGGGGAAGTTTCACTGCCGATAAGGACTGATTACGGGTACCATATCATTTATGTTACCGACAGGCACCTGGCACTCGGACAGGTACAGGTAGCACATATTTACATTGCCAAGCCGAAGGAGGAAACTGAAGAAGCCGAAGCAGCGGCCAAAGCCAAAATAGAGGAAGCATATCAGAAACTCGAGGAAGGTGCCGAATGGGATGAGGTAGTGAAAGAGTATTCTGAAGATCAGGGCTCGGTTAACACCGGGGGAAAGCTCCCATGGTTCGGAGCAAACCGAATGGTGCCCGACTTTATTGTCGCTGTCAGGAAACTCGACGAACCGGGAGATATATCTGAACCGATAAAAACTTCATTCGGCTGGCATATCATCAAATTGCTTGAAACAAGCCCGGTAGGAAGCTTCGAGGAAGAAGAGATGGGCATAAGGAACCGGCTCATCAAAGACAGAAGGTACCAGCTCACGGAGGATGTGATCCTTAACCAGATCAAGGAGAATTACAATTTCAGTGAATATCCGGAGAACAAGAACGAATTGCTGGATGTATTCGACAGTACACTCATGCAGGGCAACTGGGACCCTGGAAAGGCTTCCGGCATGGACAAGCCGGTCTTTAAGCTCGACGGAAAGTCGTATACCCAATATGATTTCGCAAAATATCTTGCCAAAAAGCAGAACAGGAGGATATCCGATTTCTCTTTCTTCCTGAATGAGCAATACGATAATTATGTTGAAGAAACCTGCATCGATGTTGAAGATAAGAAGCTGGAGGAAAAATATCCCGAGTTCAGGATGCTTGTGAAGGAGTATTACGACGGCATCCTTCTTTTCGATCTTACCGACCAGAAAGTTTGGTCGAAAGCTGTAGAAGATACATTGGGGCTGAAAGAATATTACAATGCCCATAAAAATGACTATATGTGGGATAAGAGGCTGCATGCAGTCCTTTACACAGTCAGGGACCCGGATAAGGTTTCCACAGATGCTCTAAAGGAAAAGGTAAACACAGGAATGACAGTTGATGAGATACTGGCATCTTTCAACACGGAAGACAATGTTGTCATTACTGCCGATTCGGGCAAATTCTCGAAAGATGAAAACCATATCGTTGAAGTGATAAGGTGGAAAAAAGGATTTGCAGGACCTGTGGTACTGGATGACGGAAATGGGTACGCCAAAGTGTATGAAGTGCTCGACCCGGAGCCGAAAACACTAAACGAGGCCAGGGGGCTGATCACTGCCGATTACCAGAACTATCTTGAGAAACAATGGATTGACGAGCTGAGGGCGAAATATCCCGTAACCGTCAAAGATGAAGTACTGGAACAAATCAGGTAAAATTGAAATTATTATCTTTTTCAATACTGATCTTGCTTTTTGGCTGTACAACAACCGGGCCTGAGAAAGAATCAGAGGTTGTTGCAAGGGTATATGACAACACATTGACAAGAAAGGATCTTTCGATAGTTATCCCTGAAAATGCAACTCAGAGGGATAGCCTGGTGGTTACTGAGAATTTCATCAAGAACTGGGTCAAGCAACAATTGATCCTGAAAAAAGCAACGGAGAACCTTACCGGCGAGGAAATAGATTTTTCATCGGAGCTGGAAGAATACAAGAATTCGCTCATTATTTATGCCTATGAATCGAAACTTGTAAACGAGTATCTTGATACGGTTGTTTCTATGGATGAGATTTCAGGGTATTACAACGACCACCTGGATAATTTCGAGCTCACCCGGCCGGTTGTGCGGTTCAACTATGTCAGGCTTCACAGGGATGTACCCGAGATACCCAGGTTCAGGTCACTCATAAAGTCGGAAGATGAAGGTGATATTGAGGAGCTTACAGAAATGTGCGCACAGTATGCTGATGAATTCTGGCTCGAAGATGACTGGGTCTATTTTGCAGAGATCATTGAAAGGATTCCATACAGCGTGGAAGATTACAATAAGTTCCTGACAAGAAACAAGAACATACAGGTGCTGGTGAACGATAACTGGTATCTTCTGCATATAAGGGAATATAAGCTTAAGGGAGATATATCACCACCGGAGCTTGAAGAAGAGAGTATCAGAAAGATCATAATCAACAACCGTAAACTTGAGCTTAAAAGAGATCTGAGAAAAGACCTCATGGAGGCTGCCATAGAGAAAAATGAACTTGTGATCTACTGACCTCCCGAATATTGCAAAAAGCAATAATAATCCCTTGCATCTGTTAATAAATTGTACTTATGAATATAAACCTTAAGAAATATACCGGACAGTTGATCCCCATTCTGGCCATGATCATAACCTTTGCTGCACCGGTAAAGGCTCAGGAAAGGGTAGTGGATGAAATAGTGGCTGTGGTAGGGCAAAACATGATATTGGAATCACAACTGGAAACCCAGTATCTGCAAGCGAGGATGCAGGGAATGACCGGGGGGGGCGCCCATGACTCAAAATGCCAGATCCTGGAGGGTTTGCTTTTTGAAAAGCTGATGCTGAACCAGGCAGAACTCGACAGTGTAGTGGTGAGCGATCTGCAGGTTGAACAATCGCTCGATCAGCGTATAAGATATTTTATCGCCCAGTTTGGATCACAGGAAAAGCTGGAAGAATTCTATCAGAAATCCATCATTGAGATAAAGAACGAATTCAGGGACCTGGTAAGGAAACAATTGATGGTTGAGCAGGTTCAGATTAACATTACCGAAAATGTAGATGTTACACCTTCGGAAGTGAGGAGCTATTACAAGAAGATGCCGGAAGACAGTATTCCCCTTATAAATTCGGAAGTTGAGATCATGCAGATCGTGAAAATGCCCCCTGTGACAATGGAACAGAAGAAGGAGGTAAAGGAGAGGCTCCGTGAACTGCGGAACCGTATCGTTGAAGGGGAAAGCTTTTCAACCCTGGCCATTTTGTACTCCGAAGACCCGGGCTCGGCAAGCAAGGGCGGAGAGCTCGGCTTTTACGGAAGAGGTGAGTTATTTCCTGAATTCGAAGCCGTTGCATTCAAGCTCAAGGAAGGGGAAATATCAGATATTGTAGAAACTGAAGCAGGTTTCCATATCATTCAGCTCATAGAGAAGAAAGGAGAATACATCAATGTGCGGCATATCCTACTCCAGACGAAAGTCTCGCCCATGGCGCTTGCTGAGGCCAAAAGTGAGCTCGACAGTATTGCCAATGTGATCAGGAGCGGTGAAATTACTTTTGAAGAGGCCGTTGAGAAATTCTCTGAGGATCCCGGCAAGAACAGTGGGGGACTACTGATAAACCCGATGACCGGGACTACAAAATTCGAGATGGATCAACTGGATCCCCAGGTTTCCTTTGCCATTGATAAGCTTGAAGTTGGAGAAATATCCAACGCAGTGCCCATGAAGACCGAGAAAAACAAGGATGCATACAGGATACTTAAGCTTAAGTCGAGGACAAAGCCCCACCGTGCAAACCTGAAGGAGGATTACAACAGGATCTATAAATGGGCACTGGAGTACAAACAGCAACAAAAGATCGCCGAATGGGTTAATAAGAATGCAGCAAATGCGTACATAAGGATCAACAACAGGTACCTCGACTGCAATTTTGAATTTGACTGGAAATCAGCCACCATCGATTGAGTGGGGAATGATCAATTAATTTGAAAACTGTTTTTTGATGATAAAATACAATTCAGATAAAGAGGCCGTAGATGCCTTTGTTGAAAAATACCAGGCACTCAGGAGTGAGATAGGCAAAGTGATCATCGGCCAGGATGAGGTGATCAAAAATGTCCTGATTGCCATATTCAGTAAGGGCCATGGATTGCTTGTTGGTGTTCCGGGACTAGCCAAGACCTTGCTGGTAAACACCATTTCACGGGTCCTTGGTCTTTCATATAGCCGGATCCAGTTCACACCTGACCTCATGCCTTCCGATATCATCGGGACCGAGATCCTGGATGAGTACCGGAAATTCAAATTCATCCAGGGGCCTGTTTTTGCAAACATAATCCTTGCTGATGAGATCAACAGGACACCACCAAAGACTCAGTCAGCGCTGCTTGAGGCAATGCAGGAAAAGGCAATAACTGTTGCGGGGACCAATTACAGGCTGTCGGAGCCATTCTTTGTGCTGGCAACACAGAACCCTATTGAGCAGGAAGGGACATATCCCCTGCCGGAGGCCCAGCTCGACAGGTTCATGTTCAATATCTGGCTCGATTATCCTTCATTTGAACAAGAGGTAGATGTTGTAAAAAGCACAACCACCGAGTTTGAGGCAATGCCTGAGGTTGTGCTCGAAGCTGAAGAGATCATTTTCTTCCAGAACCTGGTCAGGAGGATCCCGGTACCCGACAATGTTTACGAATATTCTGTGAAGCTGGCAAGCAAAACGAGGCCCGGCACCGGAAGCGCACATCCCATTGCAAACGATTACCTTACCTGGGGAGCCGGGCCCAGGGCATCGCAGTACCTTATAATCGGTGCTAAATGCCACGCCGCCCTTAGCGGTAAGTATTCACCTGATATTGAAGATGTGAGGGCTGTATCAATTGCCATCCTGCGTCACAGGATCGTGAGAAATTACAAAGCTGAAGCAGAAGGCTATTCAATAGAAAAAATTATCGATACATTGTTAAAAGATTGATATTGCCTTCTTTTTGGATTATCCGATCATTACCTTTGTATCGTACCAATCAAACCATTAAAAATGAAAAAGAACCGGGTATTCTTCATTTTGCTCATACTGATAGCAGTTGTGGTGATCGTATGGCTCGTATCGGGTAAACGATCCGGCACCTCCGAATCTGTCACAGTTCCTGCTGAGTTCGGGGAATTTAAGATCAAAGTAGTGACAACGGGAGAGCTGGAGGCAAAAAAATCGGAAAAGATCTATGGCCCTATGGGGCTCAGGAATTTCAGGATCTGGCAGGTCAAGATCGAAGACATCATTCCCGACGGCACAGTTGTGGATTCAGGAGAATATGTTGCTTCGCTTGACAGGACGGAGCTTATGAACAAGATCAAGGACAGTGAGCTCGACCTGGAGAAATACCAGACCCAGTTTACCCAAACGCAGCTTGATACAACACTTGAGATGAGGACAGCCCGCGACAACCTCATCAATCTGAAGTATGCCCTTGAAGAAAGACAGATAGTTGTTGACCAGAGTATCTACGAGCCTCCTGCAACCCAGCGACAGGCCCAGATAGAGCTTGACAAGGCCAGAAGGGCTTACCAGCAGGCCCTCGAAAACTACCAGGTAAAGCTCGAAAAGGCGGAAGCCAATATGAGAGAGGTTGCCACTTCCCTGCGTAAAGCACAGCAGGAATATGACCAGATGCTAGGTCTGCTTGAAGAATTTACCATTTATGCCCCCAAATCGGGGATGGTGATCTACCGTCGCACCTGGGACGGGCAGAAACAGGGCATAGGCGCTACGGTGAACATGTGGGACCCGGTGGTAGCTGAACTCCCCAACCTGACTGAAATGAAATCAAAGACCTATGTGAATGAAATAGACATCAGCAAGGTTAAGACAGGGCAACCTGTGAACATAGGTGTTGATGCCTTTCCTGATAAATCATTTACCGGTGTTGTTACTGAAGTAGCAAATATCGGACAACAGCTCCCCAATTCCAATGCAAAGGTCTTTGAAGTGATCATAGAGGTAAATGAATACGATTCGATCCTCAGACCCGCCATGACCACTAAAAATGAGGTCATTACTGCAGTGATCGACAGCGTACTTTTTATCCCGCTTGAATGCCTCCACACTAACGACAGCATTTCATTTGTTTATTCTGAAGGAAGAAAAAAACAGGTAATCCCGGGCAGGAGCAACGACAATGAGATAATCATAAGGGCCGGCCTGAAAGAAGATGAAGAGGTCTATCTATTACCGCCAGATGATCCCGGGTCTTTCAACCTGGTTGAGCTTGATTCTGATGTGATCGAAAAGATCAGGCAGGAAGACCTTGCGAGGAAAGGGCCAAAGCCACAGAAAGCCAATGACGAGCAGGCAGCCGGGAAGGAAAAGATAAAGAACATGACTCCCGAACAGGCGAAAAAGCTAAGGGAGGGCGGGAGAATGAAAGGCCAGCGCCCACAGAAGGATTAATGGCTGATGGCTGTTGGCTTATTGTCAAATTGTCTTTATTGTCAAATTGTCTTTATTGCCTCGGCTGTTAAATTATCTTTACGGTCATAATTTTTTTACCCACCCCCTCAGTCCCCCTCCCTGCGAGCAAGGAGGGGGAGGAACTAATCCGTGAAAATCCGCTTAATCCGTTTTATCCGTGTTCCATTCTTTAGGTATTAGATACTGGATATTGGGGTTGTTTATGAATCATGAGTAGTGAGAGGTGGATCGAAATTTTCTCCTCCGAGCTACCGCGCTCCCATTCTTCTGAACTCCCAAGCTTTCATTGTTCATTGTTCATTGTTAATTATTCCTATTCCTACCATCATCATTACCAGCTATTAAGAAAAAAGAATAAAAAAAATCAAAAAAAAACCGCTTTTCAACAGGTATTTTTCGGGGCCTGACCGATTAATGGCGTAAAATGCATTTTACGGTAATTAAATTATTTATTAATTAAAATTTTAAGGCCATGAGAAAGAATGTGTTGAAGTGGATGATGGCGATAGTAATCGCTGGCCTTATGATCGCCAATGCCGGCGTGATTATGGCGGAAGCAGGAGGTGGCGGAACAGATCCGAGTTGCAATGCGGGTGGACCAGGTTCCACATCCTGTGAAATAGAAGTTTCGGGAGGTGCTTCCGGTGGACCTGTGGGTCTCGAAGGTTCCTTTTCCTGTTCCGTTAGTTGCGGCTCAGGTTACTATGCCTGTTGCTCAATCCTGCAGGCATCTTGCAGTTGTAAGCCCGAGCAGGGAGCAGGAGGTGGCGGGCAGCAAAGTTAAAGCCCTCACCTTTTTGACTTGAAGCATGAAAGGCCTCCGTCACGGCTAACTGCCGGGTGGCATGTGTGAGACGGATAATGAAGGGACGAGCTGCCTGCGGAGGCCTTTTCTTAATAAATAGCTTATGAAACAACCAAAATGTAAAAGCATGAAAAAAATTCAAATAATACCATTGATATTTTCCCTGGTGATAGTGGGATCCTGTGCAGGTACTGAGAATAAGGACTCTGCCTTGCATGAGATCAATTTCAGCAAGGTTACAGGCAAAGAAGTGCTTCTTTCAGAACTGGCAAAAGATATCAGGTATGTGACACTTGAAAAAAGAGAGGGCAGACTGATAGGCAGGATCGATAAAGTCATTTTCGAAAAGGAGAGGATATATCTGCTCGACTCAAAAGGAAGTAAATCGGTGCACATTTACAACTGTCAGGGAAAACCTGTCAATTCAATCTCCAAAAGAGGCAGAGGGCCGGGGGAATTCCTGGTTCCAAAGGATATGTCGTTCGATAAATCTGCTGAGGAACTGGTGATCTATTGCAGCAGCCAGAAGAAGCTTCTTTATTATTCACCGGATGGTGATTTCATAAAGGAAACCGGTATCAATTTATGGTTCGACAGGTTTGAGGCATTAGAAAATGGAACCTTTATTGCCTATACCAATAATAAATACAATTCCCTGCCCGGTAATTCCGGCCTGAACTATGACCTGATAAGGTTTGACGGATCAGGAGATATTCTTGGAACGTACCTGTGCAATGAAGTTGAGAAAAACTATGGTAAACTCACCTTCTCATTCGGAAAGCATTTTTTTCCCTTTATTGATGATTATTGTTTTGCAAAAACATTTGGCGATACAATTTACAGGATCGGTTATTCGAACCCTGTACCGGAAATTGTACTCGATTTTGGCAGCGACCGGATCCCTGATCACCGAAAAAGGGATGTAAGGGCCCTGGTGAGCCAGCTCGATATGGGAAGGTATGCCAGCTTTGTCAGTGCAGAGTTTGTTGCAGATCAAGCCTTCATAACTTATATTGATGATGGAAGTACGTATTATATTCTATATGACACCCGGACCAAAAGATCAGTAAATATCAAAACTATAAAGAATGATATCGATGATGCTGTTTTCAAGCTTCCGCTTGGAGCTACTGATAGCGAACTCGTTTTCGCACTTTATCCTGACGAACTTCTTGGGGATGGGGATTCAGGGAAAATCAACCTTGACGGTGAAGAATTCCTGCTCGATATTTCAGGTAATCCAATTTTATTATTCATGAAGATCAATCATTTAAACTCATATCAAAATGAAAAACAATTATCTGTTCTTGATCATATTCATCCTTGTACTGGCTAACCTGTATTTTCTTCTTGAAAGTACCGGCTCAGCCAATGCAACTATTAAGGAAGAATCCATAAGCAGGATCGAGCAAAACATTAAACAGGATTTCGACGGCTACCTCGACAATGTTTTCCGCTGGACCTATACTATGAATGGCACTTTAATAAGCTTCGACAAAACTGTTCATGATTCAAGGAACAATCCCGTGCCATTGAAAAAACTGGTGCAGGATCACCCCGTGGTCATAGCAGACTTCAGGTACGCTACCTGCCAGGTTTGCCTGGTGAATGAGATAGAGCTATTGAGCAAATTATCTGATAAGGTGGGACCAGGAAAAGTATTCCTTATAAAGGATTTCAATGATTCCAGGGAACATCTTGCCTTTGAGGATGAGTTCAATGTAAAAACCCTTTCTGCATCAACAGAAAAAAATCTTTATCCGCTTAAGGGCGGATTGCAGGCTTCTGTATTTGTTGTTGATACTTCAGGGATTATGAGGGATTACTTTGTGCCGATCAAAGCTACGGAAGCTTTTCATGGAAGATATTACGAACTGGTCTGCGAAAAATACTTCTCCACGCAATAGAAAAAACTGGATGGTTGCCTGTAAAAGGTCAGAAAGCTTCATGCTCGGTACGCCGGATTATTTCATCCTGCAACTCTTCTGTCAGGTCATTGAAATAATCACTGTAACCTGCAACCCTGACTATCAGGTCGCGGTATTTTTCAGGATGTTTTTTTGCATCCCTGAGGGTGCTGGCCGAAACTACATTGAACTGAATGTGGTGTGCATCCATCCTGAAATAACCTCTTATCAGCTTCAAAACGCTGTACAGGCCTTTTGTATCGTTCAGGATCTGAGGCGTAAACTTCTGGTTCAACAATGTCCCGCCGGTCTTCAGGTGATCGATCTTAGCGGCTGACCTGAGCACTGCTGTCGGGCCTTTCCGGTCGGCCCCCTGAACTGGAGATATCCCCTCAGAAAGTGGCATTCCGGCTTTCCTGCCATCTGAAGAGGCACCCATCACACTACCGAAATAAACATGGCTGGTGGTTGGCAGCATGTTGATCCTGAACGTGCCGCCCCTGTGGGTAGGTCTTCCGTCAACGGTATCAAAGAACATATTGAAAACTTCCACAGCCTGTTCATCGGCATAATCATCATCATTGCCATACTTAGGCGTGTCGTAGATGAATTTCTTTCTCATCTCACCATATCCATCAAAATCAGTGCTCAATGCTTTCAGTATTTCATCCATTGAATAATTACCGTGGTCAAAAACATGGTATTTCAGCGAGGTCAGCATATCAGTAATACTGCCCAGGCCAACTCCCTGTATGTACGACACATTATACCTGGCACCACCTGCATTGTAATCTGTAGCGTTATCCAGGCAGTCGTCAATAAGCACACTAAGAAAGGGCACCGGCATCTTTTCAGCGTATATCTTTTCGATGGCCAGGTTTCCCCTGATCTTAGTGTCGATGAAATGATGAAGTTGTTTCCCGAATGCCTCCAGCAGATCGTCAAAGTCTTTAAAACTTCCGGAATCTCCTGTTTCAATTCCGACCCTTTTGCCGCTAACTGGGTCTGTTCCGTTATTAAGTGTTATTTCCAGGACCTTTGGCAGGTTGAAATAACCAGTCAGGAAATAAGCCTCGGTACCGAAAGCCCCGGCTTCCACACAGCCGCTGGCCCCTCCATTCCGGGCATCTGCAGTAGATTTCCCCTGCCTTGTCAGCTCCCCGACAATAGCGTCGGAATTGAACACAGAAGGTTGACCAAACCCTGTTTTTATAATATCAAGCGCCTTTTCAAGCAGTCTATCAGGATTTTCACTGCTCACCTGCACCATTGATGATGGTTGTAACAGCCGCATCTCTTTGACCACATCAAGGATCAGATAGGTGAGTTCATTGCAGGCATCAGAGCCATCTTCTTTCAGCCCTCCCACGTTTATCAGCGCGAAATCGGTGTAAGTGTTGCTCTCTTTTGCCGTAACTCCGATCTTGGGGGGTGCCGGATGGTTGTTGAACTTGATCCAGAATGCCTGCAACAATTCCCTTGCCCTGTCAACAGTAAGTGTACCTTCTTCAAGACCTCTTTTATAATAAGGATACAGGTGCTGGTCGAGCCGGCCCGGATTGAAAGAATCCCAGGGATTGAGTTCGGTTATCACCCCAACATGGACAAACCAGTAATACTGAAGGGCTTCATGAAAGGTATCAGGCTTATCTTGAGGTACTTTACGGCAAATGCGGGCCATGTCGAGCAATTCCGTACGCCTGCCGGGATCCGTTTCAGATTCAGCGAGTTTTTCCAGCTCCGTGGCGTGCCTCATTGCGTAAGCCAAAACTGAATGAATAGTCACAGCCATGGCAGTCAGCTCTCCAATTTTCTCTGCCGCCAGTTCATCGTTCAAAAGATCCTGAGCATCGATCTTTTCAGTGATCTGATCAAGCAAATCGATAAATCCCAGCTTGTATATTTTATCGCCCAGCACCGTATGCCCCGGCGCCCTTTGCTCCTGGAACTCGGTAAAAATACCGGCAGAATAGGCATCCAGCCAGTCCTTTTCCATGCTCTCAAAGATTTTTTCCCTTATGGTTTTTCCTTTCCAGAAAGGGATGATCTTTTCGCGGTAAACCTGCCTGCAAAACTCATCCGATTTATAGGGTACTTTAGTCCTTGAGTGGAGTATTTCAAGATCTTCAACCGAATGAAGGCAGATCTCAGGATAGGTCGGTGTTGCCTTTGGTTCAGGCCCCCTCTCCCCCACTATCAGCTCGCCTTCCCCTATGTAGATCTTTTTATTCAATATGATATGCTGGAAGGCGCCGGCCCTTAGCATCGGCACGGAAAACTCCTCATCATACTGATGTTCACTGTAATATTCAGTAATCAGGATTGCCCTTTCTGGATCTAACCGTGCTTGTGCAAACAGGCTTTCGTTCTTTAATCTCTTAATTCTTTCGTTGATCATTTTTTTCCTTTCAGGGAC
>CAZXWD010000022.1:25532-35115 GCA_964644135.1 uncultured Bacteroidales bacterium
TTTCAGGGACATCGTCCCTTAAGATACAAATTCCCCTATTTTCAAAAATTGCACCTGCCTTCTCCATTTCTTTCGCCGATGGCTCAGGAACATCATTCATCTCGTAATCCCGGTCAAGCAATGAGTATTTATGCTTTCCTGTCTTATGATATGGTAGCAATACTATCCGGTCGAGCTGCAATTTGATCATTAACTCTGCAACAGAGGACAGGTTTTCCATTGTATTTGTTATTCCGGGAATTACCGGAAGCCGTACGATGACCTTATTTGGCTTTCGGGCCAGTATCTCCAGGTTATCCAGGATGAGTTTATTTGAAACCCCGGTATATTTCAGGTGTTCGTTATTGTCTATCAGTTTGAGGTCATAAAGGAACAGGTCGGTCAGTGGCAGGGCTTTTCTGAGATAGATAGAATCTGTATATCCCGATGTATCGATACAGGTATGCAGGCCTTCCCGCTTCGAGATGTTCAACAGGGATATAAGAAAACCGGGCTGGTGGAACGGTTCCCCACCCGAGAAGGTGACCCCTCCCCCGGATTCCTTAAAAAAGACCAGGTCTTTTAAGACTTCCTCCATAACACGGACGGCGGTAAGTTCTTTTGCAACACTCTGTTTCGTAATAAAACTATGATCATCGAGCTTTACTTTCTTTTCAAATACCTTCTGATTGCCGGCGAGGCACTCAGGATTATGGCACCACCGGCAATTCAACGGACAGCCCATCATGAAGATTGTTGTGCGTATCCCCGGTCCGTCGTGGATGGCAAATCTTTTTATGTCGAATATCCAGCCAACCATTATTAGAGTTGAGATCTGAGATTTGAGAGTTAAGATATTTGTCGTTTGCGAAACGGTAATAATTTTTAACTACTAACTGATCATTGATAGCTGTTCAATGAGGTAAGGGCAGACGAAAATCAGAACAGCCAGCATTCGAAAAGTCCTTTGCCAAACCGGTGGTAAAGGTTGTTGTGGTAACCGGCAATCTCTTCAAGATATTTAGCCATGCCATTCATACATGTGGGAATGATGCTACTGGGTAAAGATAAAAAAATCCCGGCAGCAAAGCTACCGGGAGGGGAATATATAGATTTTAGACAATTCAACTGCCTCAGAGCCGGGAAAGCTTTATATCGACTGTTATTTCGATCTCCTCGGAAATATTGTCAGCAACGGCGCCCGGGATCTTTATCCCGTAATCCTTCAGAAGAATGGTAAATACTGTATTGCCATGAATGGTATCCATATCTTTTACTTCAATGGTACCTTTTTCGGTTATCTTGTTGGTCTCTCCTTTGATTGTCAGTTCACCCTCAACTTCCGTTTCATAGGTACCAGGTGTACCGATATCTATCTCCGACATATTTTTTATCTCCCCGCTGAATGTTGCATTGGGGTATTTATCGGAATAAACATAATTTTCGTTGAAATGCTCCTGCATAAGCGCTTTTTCAAACTGAAAGGCTTTCATGAGCACTTTGAACACGAGCTGGCCTGTTTCAGCATCGAGGGCAGCATTCACCTGGTAATTGTTCGCTTCAATATCTTCAAGCGGTGCCGAGGAAAAGAAACGAATGTGGCCTGATTTTGTAATGTACTTCTGTGAGAAAACAGTGGATGCACTAATCAACAGAACAAGGCCTGAAAAAATGATTTTTGATAAAACTTTCATAACTGATTTAATTTGACTTTGACAAATAAACGCAATTGAAAGCAAATTGTTTGTTAACAACTAGTTAAATAATCATTATGGCCTGGTTGGCATTCAAATATCCCAGAATAGATGGTACAGCTAAAACTTTTGATCAGCCAACTATTAAGCAAAACCGACCATCCAGACAATAAGAAACGGAAACAGAAAAGTTTCAGGTGATCTATTCAAAGTACATCAATATATTTGTAATAGGATTATAATAAATTGATGAAAAAATTATTGCCGGCACATCTGTTACCATTTCTGATCATCATAATGGTGCTTTTCGGGTGCAAAACCTCAGGTCAGGAACTATCCGGCTACAGCCCATCTTCTATCGACAGTCTTGAAAATGCACTAACTGAGAACCTTAAAGAAACAGAAAGATATGAACTGCTGACCAGGCTTACCGAGGCCTGGCTGGATTCAGTGCCGGAGAAAGCAGTTGAATACGGTGAAGAATCACTGAAAGTTGCCGGCCAGTATGATATTGAACCCGGTTATAAACTTTACCAGACCCTTGCAACCGCTCATGAAAAAACGAAACGGTACATCCCGGCAATAGAAAAAATGGTAGTTGCAAAATCACTGATATCAGAAGAGCACAATCCCAAAGAACTAGCCTCTGCCTGTAATTACCTGGGCCATCTCTATTCCAGGATGGGAGAATACATGCTTAGCATTGAGAACTATGAGGAAGCTATCAGCACAGGCACCCAATATGGATTCATGGAAGAACTTGCCAGGGCCTATTACGGCCTTGCCATTGTTTACGGGTCGCTTGGGAAGACAATGGATCAGATTGACAGCTATAAAAAGTTCCTGGAAGTTGCCGATCCTGAAAAAGACCATAAAAAGATCTCGATGGCTTTGATGATGTGGGCCGGTTTGCTCAGGGACCAGGAGCAATACGATGAGGCGATCGATCTATTGAACCGTTCATTTGAACAGGCAAGTGCTTCTGATGATTCAATATTCATGGCACTTGTAATGAACCACATTGCATGGACCTATTACGAGGCGGGCGAATTGCAAACATCCCTCGAGTATTACCAGAAAAACCTCGACATAAGCATACCCATAAACCGGAAACAGAACATAACCAATGTTTACGGTAACATGGGAAATATCTACCGTGACCTGCGTGACTATGAGAAAGCCCTGGAATATTACAGCAAAAGCCTGGACCTTTCAAGGGAGATCGGTGATATTTACAATCTTTCATGGTTACACGAGGACATGGCCAAGATGTATGCAAACCTTGGTGATTATGAGAAAGCTTACGAATACTCAAGGAATTTTGCACAGTACAACGATTCGCTCATGAACATGAGATACGAAAGCGAGCTGGCCCAGGCCAGGGCAAGGTACGAAGCTGAAAAGAGCCAGAAAGAGCTTGAGATCGTATCCCTGAAACTAAGGAACAACAGGATCATAATCTTTGGCCTGCTGGGGGCTTTCCTTATTTCGGTCGCCCTTGCCATACTACTGATACAAAGGAACAGGTACCGCTCAAACCAGCGCCTGGAAGCCATGAAGCATAAGATATCTGAACTGAACCAGCAAAACCTCCGGCAACAGATCAACCCCCACTTTATCTTCAATACATTGAATTCGATCCAGTATTATGTTTTTCAGCACGACAAAATATCGGCCAACAATTATATGTCGAAGTTTGCCACCCTGATGCGCAAAACCCTTGAAAATTCACAGCAAACAGCCATACCTATCAAGGATGAACTGGAAGCCCTGGAGCTTTACCTCGAGCTCGAAAAGATCAGGTTCAAAGACCGCTTTGAATGGCACATAGAGGTTGATGATGAAATAGACACACTTACCTATAAGATACCTACAATGCTTATCCAGCCGTATGTTGAAAATGCGCTTTCACACGGATTGATGCATAAGGAGGGAAAAGGATATGTTAACATTACCCTTGAACAGGTAAACGGTTCCATTACCTGTATTGTGGAAGACAATGGCATAGGAAGGGTAAAAGCCAATGAGATCAGGAAGGAGAAAAATAAAAACCATAATTCGCTGGGCACCAAGATCACAGAATCAAGGCTCAGACTCGTTAATGAGCTTTATGGGAACAGGATGCAGGTTAAATACACCGACCTGAAAGACAAAAGCGGGAATCCGACAGGGACAAGTGTTGAAATAACAATACCGATAATTACCTAATAGGAGAAAACTATGTTAAGAGCATTAATAGTGGACGACGAACCCGATGCAGTTGAATTTATCAATTCCATAATAAATGAATATTGCCCTGAAATAGAAGTGGCAGGAACTGCCCACAATGCAGCAGAAGGGGTTACAAGAATACAGGAGGTGAAGCCCGACCTGGTTTTTCTGGATGTTGAGATGCCTCACGGAAGCGGCTTTGACCTGCTCGGTTCGTTTCCCAATAAGTCATTCGATGTAATCTTCATTACCGCTTTCAATCACTATGCAATTAAAGCCATCAAATTCAGTGCAATCGATTATATTCTGAAGCCTATCAACATCAGTGAATTCAGGGAAGCTGTGGATAAAGTCTTAAAAAAGAGAGAAAATAAGGATTACAGGAACCTGAGCTATGAAGCATTACTGGAAAACCTGAAGGGAGGCTTCCCCAGCAAGCTGGCCATTCCCACTTCGGAAGGGATGGAATATCTTGAAACAAAAGACATCATAAGGATCGAGGCCGACAGGTCGTATAGCTGGTTTTTCATGGCTGGCGGGGAAAAGCACCTGGTTTCAAGAAACCTTAAAGAGTACCAGGAATTACTCGGCGACCAGAACTTCTTCAGGCCTCATAACTCACACCTAATTAACCTTACCCATGTAAAGAAATATGTAAGGCATGAAGGAGGCTATATCATCATGAGCGACGATTCCAGTGTGCCGATGTCGCGGGGAAAAAAAGACCTTTTCCTTACCCATATGGCCAAGGTTTCAAGATAAAGCCACGAAAATATCCACTTTGATATAAAGAACAGCTTCTGGTAAGATAATGCTGTTCTAAAATCCTGATCATCCTTAAACATAAATTCTTTTTATCCGTTAAGTGTTTGCCGGCCATTACCTGACCGGCTCAGGCAGATCGAATTAGCAAAAAATCCGTTACTTTGCAGTCTATTTCGATTTGGTCTAAATTAATTCTCATTTTAATTGTTTTGACAGATGCTTACATCACAGATGACCAAAACTTTGAAAATAATATCGGCAAGAAATCTTACCGATTCAGCATATGTTCTTCGATTTGAAAGGGATAACACACCTTTTAAGGCTGGACAGCATATTTTGCTGGGAACAGAAGACGACGTCCAGGCCAGGGAGTATTCAATATATTCGGGTGAGCATGATGATTATTTTGAAGTGCTTATAAAGGAAGTGGAAGAAGGGCTGGTCTCAAAAAAGCTCAAAAAGCTGAAGCCGGGCAACCTGGTTAAATATGAAGACCCTGTAGGTTATTTTGTTTTGAATGAAGAACAAATAAAAAACGGAAAGCTTTTGTTTGTGGCCAGCGGTACAGGTATTGCACCTTTTCACAGTTATGTAAGAACATATAACGACCTCGATTATCATATCCTTCATGGTGTCAGGTATGCTAACGAAGCTTATGAAAAAGAACAATACGATCCTGAGAAGATCACAGTCTGCACCTCACGGGATAAAAAAGGCGATTATCACGGCAGGGTAACTGCATACCTGAAGGAAAACAAAATCCATCCCGATACACATGTGTATCTTTGCGGAAACTGCGAAATGATCCATGAGGCATATGACATCCTGCTGGCACAGGGAGTCCCCTCGGAAAACCTGCATGCAGAGGTATATTTCTAAAAAGCAGCAACAAACAGCATGAAATACCACATCATCACACTGGGATGCCAGATGAACATGTCGGACAGCGAGCGTGTGCGGACTGTCATGGACAGGATGGGGTATGCATGGACCGACGATGAAAAAGAGGCCGGAATGCTGGGGATACTGGCCTGCTCGGTGAGGCAGAAAGCCATCGATAAAGTCTATTCCCGCATCAGCATGTGGAACCGGTGGAAGAACAAGAAAAGCCTCGTGACCTTCATCACCGGCTGCATCCTGCCTGCCGATAAAGAGAGGTTCCTCAAGCTGTTCGATATCGTTTTCCCTATGAGCGAGTTGAATAAGTTGCCCGACCTGATAAGCCAGTATGGTATCGTATCACCGGCCTCGCTAAGGGCGATGGAGAACAACCTCCGGATGAATGAAAGCATTGATGAGTTCTGGAATATCAGCCCTCATTACAATTCAAGCTTTGAAGCCTTTGTTCCCATCCAGAACGGCTGTGACAAGTTCTGCACCTTCTGTGCCGTACCTTACACCCGTGGAAGGGAGATCTCAAGGCCCTCAGTTGAAATACTTGAAGAAGTAGGGCAGCTTATCGATAAGGGTTATAAGTCGATCACACTTCTCGGGCAGAACGTGAATTCATACGGACTGGACAAAAGAGGGACCGAACTTTCATTCCCGGAACTACTTAAAGAAATCGGTGAATTGGGCCTCAAATCAGGGAAGGAATTCTGGGTTTACTTCACATCGCCCCATCCCAGGGACATGACCGATGATGTGATCGATATCATCGCAAAATATCCCAACCTGGGCAAACAGATCCACCTGCCTATGCAGTCGGGCGATGATAAAGTACTGATACGGATGAACCGGAAACATTCGATGGAAAAGTACCGCCAGATCATTGATAAGATCAGGGATACGCTGCCACAGGCCACCATCTTCACCGACATCATCGTTGGCTTCACCGGCGAAACCGAAGATCAATTCAGGAGCACCCTGGATGCCATGGAGGAGTTCAGGTTCAACATGGCTTACATTGCACAGTATTCACCGCGGCCGGGGGCTGCAAGCTCCAGGTGGCAGGATGACATCCCGCAGGATGTAAAAAAGGACAGGTATGCCCGTTCCACACAGGTGCTGCAAAAACACACCCTGCCATACAACAAAAAACTTATTGGCAATACCTTCAGGGTACTCGTAACCGGCAAGGACCGGAAAGAAGGCTACCTATCGGCGCTAACGGAAGGGAAGATCGTACTCAGGTTCAGATCTGACGACGAATCGCTGATCGGCAACTTTGCAAATGTGAAGATTGGCTCAGCCACACCCTTTTCACTTGAAGGAGAGCTTTTTTCATTAAAAGAACTTAAAACCGCCTGAAATGCAGCGGAAGATCGCATTCAAAACGCTCGGCTGCCGTCTCAACCAGTTTGAGACTGACGCCCTTGTTTCCCGTTTCCACAAGGAGAATTACAAAGTGGTGGATTTCAGGGACAATGCTGATGTTTACGTCGTCAACACCTGTACGGTGACCAACCAGGGCGATGTGAAATCGAGGAAAGCGATCAACCAGTCGCTGAAACATGCAGGCGAACCCGTGGTCGTGGTAACCGGTTGCATGGTCAATGCTCAGAAAGAATCGCTCCAACAGATGAACGGTGTAACCTATTTCGTTGAGAATGCGCAGAAGACATCGATCTTTGAACTTGTTGACGCCCATTTCAAGGGGGAGACAGTGGGTCCGGAAGAATACAAAAAAGACCTTTTTGGTTTTGAACCCGCCGAAACCACCCTCCATACCAGGAGCTACCTGAAAATACAGGACGGTTGCGACAATTTCTGTACGTTCTGCATCGTACCCAGGGTGCGGGGCAGGGCTGCCAGTCGACCGGTTGGGGATATTTTGGAAAACCTCAGACAGGTAATCGATTTTGGTTACAAGGAGATAGTGCTTACAGGGGTCAACCTGGGCAGGTATAATTACGAGGGTACCGACTTTGAAGGCCTGGTTGAAAAGATACTGGATGTCCCGGGCGATTTCAGGGTAAGGATATCTTCCATTGAGCCGGAGGGTTTCGGCGACAAGCTTTTCTCGATGTTCGGGCACCCTAAGCTGATGCCCCACCTGCACCTTTGCCTTCAGAGCGGGAGTGACCGCATATTGTTACAGATGAGAAGGTTTTACAATGTGGCCACTTTCATGAACATGGTAGAGAAGATCAGGAGAAGGTATTCCGATTTCAATATTACGACAGACATCATTGTGGGTTTTCCGGGAGAGACCGAAGAAGATTTTAACGAAAGCTGCCGGATTTCTAAGGAGGCCGAATTCAGCCATATCCATACCTTCAAATATTCGGTCAGGACCGGTACACGGGCGGCAAGGATGACCGGCCAGGTTCCTGAGAAAATAAAGAATGAAAGAAGCCGTATCATAAGGGAAATTTCTGAGGAGAACAAAAGAAAATTCCGTTCGGGTTTCATCGGGAAGGAGCAATTGGTTCTGGGTGAGAGGGTCGATCACAAGTCCGGCCTGGCAAAAGGGTACGGGACCCACTATGTGCCGGTGACTTTCAAGGCTTCGGAGCACAGCCGGAACCGGTTCAACAGGGTGAAGGTCACCGGGATTTCACGGGGGGAGGACCCACTGCTGGAAGGGGAACTTTTAGAGGTGCAAGGCTGATGGCTATTGGCTGATGGCTGATGGCTGTTGGCCCCATGCATCATACCCCACACCTCACGCTTCACACTTCACACCTCACGTTAATAAATTATTACAAAAGCATTCCTCATGGTATTTAATTAGGCTAACTTTGCGTCTTCCGCATTGTAAACCCAGGATTCTTTATGAAACTAATTTACAAGCACGTATGGCTGTGGTTGTTATTATTGCCCTTAATTCTGGCAAACTACAACCCGTTAGCTGGACAAGTACCTTCCGGGTATTATTCATCTGCTTCGGGTTTAAGCGGAGAAGCATTGAAAAGCGCCCTTCATGAAATCATAGATGACCATACCACTTTTAGCTATACTTCAACAACTGACATTTTAAGATCGATCGACGAGGACCCTACCGACACCAATAATGTGATCTGTTTTTATACAAACTGGTCGTATCCAAAGTCGGCTTACCCTACCGGGACAAATGCATGGAACAAGGAACATATATGGTCCAGGTCGCACGGAGACCTGGGCGAATCACCCCCTGAAGGTTCTGACCTTTTCAACCTTCGTCCCTGCGATGCATCGGTCAATTCAGCAAAGGGCAACCGCGATTTTGATAAAGGCATAACCGAATATATTGATAATTCAGGGCCCACCGGCTGTTATACCGATGATTACATCTGGGAACCACAGGACATGTTCAAGGGGGATGTAGCCAGGACCATTTTTTACATGGCCGTAAGGTATGAAGGCGACAACGGGGAACTTGACCTGGAGATGGTTGATTATGTCAATTCCGCTCCCAATGGGGAGCCCTATTACGGAAACATGGATACGCTGATGAAATGGCATGAAGAAGACCCGGTCGACAGTTATGAGCAGAGGCGGAACGATTCAATCTATTACAATTACCAGGGCAACAGGAACCCTTTCATCGACCATCCTGAATATGCAGGGTTGATCTGGGATCCTGAACCGGCCTTTCATGTTACGGATTTCTCAGCACAAAACATAAGTCTGGAATGGACCGAACCGACCGGTTCAGTGCTCCCCGACGGCTACCTGTTGCGGTTCAACAAAACCGGCTTCGGAAATATCACAGATCCTGTTGACGGGCAACCGGTAGGAAACGACAGTAACAACCTGAATGTGCCCGCGGGAAATGAAAGTGCCGTGATAAAGAACGTTTCCGGCGGGACGTACTACATAAAGATCTTTCCATTCAGTGGATCAGGAGGGACGATCAATTACAAGACTGACGGCATTGTGCAGGAGACGACGGTGGTGGTGCAATGATCAATGATCAATGAACAATGAACAATGATTTTTTCGATGGATTTAATGATAATTTAACTGATGGTTGATGACCAGGTTAATTCAGAAGGTTTTATTTGTATTTC
>CAZXWD010000023.1:0-12335 GCA_964644135.1 uncultured Bacteroidales bacterium
TATGCAGGATACCTGAGGCGTGGAAAGGACTGGAGCCATTTATTAGACCTTTTCAACCTGGGAGGAATAAAGAGGTATTTCACAACCTCGAAAAAGACTACGGATACAACAGGCACAACTGATTCGAGGCCGCTGACAGACGAAGAATATAATTACCGTAAGGCAGAACAACAGAAAGTCATTGACAGGATACTTGACAAGATCTCCAAATCGGGTTACGACAGCCTTACGAAGGAGGAAAAGGAGATACTGTTCCGTTCAAGCAATAAGAACTGATTGAAAAAACTAAAAGCTTTTCAGGTATGATGAAAAAATACAGGCTGATTGTTTTTATTACCACGCTTATTCTGCTTTCCATACCGGGAATTATTTTTGGACAGGCGAATGAATTACACGCTATTTTTATTGAAAAGAACCACTTTACATCAAATACTTTCAAAGAATCGCCGGGATCCAGGGACTACACCAATATCAATGTTTCCGGAGAGAGTTCACCGCAAAATGAGCCCTCAATTGCCATAAGCAGGACAAACCCGGATATTGCGGTAGCCGCCTGGAGGGACTTCAGGCTGGGCTATATAGAGCCTGATGTGGTCAGGAGGATTGGCTATTCCCGGTCGACCGACGGAGGGATTACCTGGTCAACGTCACAATTACTGCCTGATCCTACGCCGGACCATATTTCACAGAGTGATCCAGTGGTCATTTGCGATATGGACGGTAATTTCTATATTTCAAGCACATCGAGGCAGCCCGTTACCTATTATAACAGGGAAATGCTGCTGTACAAGTCTACTGACAACGGCCAGACATTCCAGCTTCATGCCACTGCCGTGCCGGGAAGCGGTATCCAGGGAGAGGATAAGGAGTGGATCTTTGTGGATCCAGTCGAAACCAATCCAACCTATAATCAACTGATGATTGCCTGGAGAAGCTTCGGGCCCAGCTATGGCATAAAATTCAGGAAGTCTGACGTTGGAGGCTCAAACTGGTCCTCCACTGTGAATGTAAGTGATTATGGCAGCGGGCAGGGAGCCAACCTGGCCACCGGTACAGATGGACAAATAATCGTAGTGTGGACCATTAACGGGATCAATTATGATATTTCCTATGATAATGGTACCAGTTTTGGTTCCGACAGGTCCCTCTCTACTGCATATGGGAGTCCTAACAATTCATTTCCCTTTATCTGTGTGGATTATTCAGATGAGGTCACAAGGGGTAATGTATATGTTGTATGGGCTGATAACAGGCTCGGAAGCGATGATATCTGGTTCCAGCGCTCGGAAGATGGAGGGGAAACCTGGCTCGACCAGACTGTAAGGATCAATGCTTCCACTGCCTTCCACCAGACCTGGCCGGTTATCAGGTGCGATTCTGATGGCACTCTGTATGCAATTTATTATGATGAAGGTATAACTCCCGGACTGCTGACCACAAAACTGGCTTTTTCGGATGATGCAGGTGATACCTGGACCAACCAAATATTAAGTGATGTGGCTTTCCAGGGGAATGCACCTAATTCGAATGTAAGGTTTGGCGATTATATAGAACTGGATGCTTATGATGGCAAAGTGATACCTGTCTGGACCGACGACCGGGCCGGGGGGTATGACCAGGAAATCTACACTGCCATTGTCGACATAACATCCTTTACAGATGAAAACCCTGTTCAAGCGCCGGGCATCAGGGCAACAGCTTCTCCCAATCCTTTTTATTCAAGTTCAAGATTAGAACTTTCGATCAAAAAAGGCCAGATGATACAGATCTACCTGCACGGTCCTCATGGAAACAGGATTGAAACAATTGAAAACAGGCACTTTGAAACCGGGGATCATATTATGAATTTTGGAGAGGGACTTGCGGCAGGCTTTTATTATCTCGTTATTGTTTCGGAAGAAGCACAAAGGTCGATAGTCAAGGTTGTGAAAATTTAATAGTATTACCAGTAAAATCTCTCAATAGTAATGAGAAGTAAAAAGCGCAGATTTTCTGTATTTACTTTCCTGCTTTTCGTGATCAATTTACTGGCAGTACTGTTATTACTGTCCTCATACCTCTTTTCGTTCGTTAATCCCGGAAAATTCTGGCCTGCCTCCATTTTCGGACTTGCCTATCCGTACCTGCTGCTTACCAATATTGTCTTCATACTGATCTGGATCCTTTACCGGAGGTGGTACTTTCTGATATCCCTCATTGCCATACTGGCAGGCTGGAACTTCCTGAACAGGAACCTTACCTTTAATGAGCGGTCAACCCTTGAAAACCCCGAAAGGTACCTGAAGGTAATGAGCTTCAACGTAAAAAATCTTGCAAACGACAATGTTTACCTGGAAAAGGCTGATGTCAGGCAACGTATCTTTAATTTCATAAGGGATGAAAAGTGCGATATTGTTTGCCTTCAGGAATTTATGGCAACAGGGAGCGAACCGGAGGCTATGCTGGAGGAATTGAAAGATCATGCCAGTTTCCTCAATTACAGTTACACCGGTTATGTAAAAAACCAGGCTAAAAGACTCGACGCACTGGTCATATATTCCCGATACCCTATAATCTCTTCGGGAGGTATAGAAAAGGATGAAGGGCATAATTTCGGCTGCTTCAGCGATATTGTGGTAAATGAAGACACTATAAGGATCTTCAATGTACACTTCGAATCCTACAGGTTTGGGCAGGATGATTACGAGTTTCTCAGTGGAATTGAAATAGAATCGACCGGTGAATCATTCAAAGAGGGCTCGCGTAAAGTTCTTGCAAAACTCAGGAATGCTTTTGAGAAGAGGTCGGAGCAGGTGAACATGCTCAACGACTATGTAAAAGCCTCTTCTCAGCCTGTAATTGTATGCGGTGATTTCAACGACACCCCGGTATCTTACACTTATTTCAGGAGCAACCGGCACCTGAATGATGCTTTTGTTGAGAGCGGCCGGGGGTTTGGCAATACTTATGCGGGCAGGCTTCCCTCCTACCGGATAGATTACATACTGTACAGTGAAGAATTCAGTTCTTACAATTACCAGACTTATCGTATTGAACTTTCTGATCATTACCCGGTCAGTTGTTTCCTCTTACTTGATTAATTAGTTTCGATTAACTTTGTTTATCCAGGGAATAGGTTAAGTGGATCAGGGAAATCATCATAAGAATCAGCCCGCATCAGGCAAGAACCTGCTGATAGCCACAATTCTAAATGCTGTTATAACAGTAGCTGAAATAATAGGTGGTCTCATATCCAATAGCCTTGCACTCCTTTCAGACGCGCTTCATAACCTGAGCGACACCATAGCTGTTTTCATTGCTTACATTGCCAACCGGTACAGCAAAAAGCCCTCCAACGAAAAACAAACATTCGGCTATAAAAGGGTGCAGATACTGGCTGCCCTCCTCAATGCCATTGTCCTGATCGTAATATCTGTTTACCTGTTTTACGAAGCCTATCACCGTCTGCTGGAACCCGAGCCTATCAAGGGCCTTGTAATGCTCGTAGTTGCATTTATCGGACTCCTGGCCAACCTTGCAGCGGTAATATTGCTCAGGAAAGACAAAAAAAAGAACCTGAATATCAAGGCTGCATACGTTCATCTTCTGGGTGATACCCTTTCCTCATTTGCTGTTATTATTGGCGGGGTACTTATTTATTTCTATAGCTGGTACTGGGTAGATCCGATAATTACTTTTATTATAGGTATTTACATCATAAAGGAAACCTGGTCGATACTTAAGGAAACCATTGAGATACTTATGCAAAGCACACCAAAGGGTATAAATGTTAAAAAGCTAAAGGAAGATATAGAACAAATCCCTGAAATTGAAAACATCCATCATCTTCACATCTGGAACCTTGATGACCAGTCGATACACTTTGAATGTCATGTAGACCTGAAGGAGAACCTGGATCTTAAAAGTGCAGAACCTATAAGGACGGAAATAGCAAAGATCCTGGAAGAGAGGCACAATATCAGGCATGTCACTATCCAGTTTGAGCATAAATGGTGTGATGACAAGGGTCTTATTCATAATTAGGCTCTGACCACCTAACGCTCAGAACAAGATCACTTTTTCGAATTCATTTTTCCTCAGGTATGCACTGATGATCATCCTGGCATCCCTGTTATCTTCATAAGTTTTGATCACATCATGCAAAGCCCCGGTATTGCCATTCAGATAGCTTTCGTTCAGGTAGCCCAGTCCGGCAAACCTTCCGTTCTCAACCTTGACCACCGAAAGTTCATCATCATTCCTGCCATCGTCAATTATGAAAAAGCTTTTGTTAAAGCCTGAATACCTGGAAATTGCATCAATGACCCTGTCATTGTATTCGCCGGGCTTTTCCTCTCCTACACACGCCCCTCTGCACTCCCCTATCTGGTGATGGAAACAACTACCTGAGCAGTCGTAAATACCACATAATTTCTGGCATAACTCAAACTCCGTTACAAGCCTTGAGAGGTGGTTTTTTCCTTCTGACTTAGAAGTATAAGCAGTGAGCGGAAGACTGTCTTTTCTTATTTTTTCTATTGAAAGCCTGATATAGCCGTCTTTCCCGGTATGTGAAAACAGTCCGAACGAGAAGTCATTTCTTCTCAGGGAGCGGTTGAACACGGGCTTGTGGGATTTTATTTCGCTCGATTCGAGTAATTGCGCCACAAGGTCATTTCCGGTTAGTTCATAGGATACATGATATGATCTGTCCCTCATTTCAATGGCCCTTTTGGTGATATTGTTATTCAGGTGGGATATTACCCTCTGGCGTATGTTGACACTCTTTCCGATGTACAGTATATTTCCTTTTTCATCAAGAAAATAATACACACCGGGTGATTCGGGCAGGTTTTCGATCTCTTCACCGGGAATATTTGAGCGCACATCCCTGAGTGGTACCTGGTCGATGTTGGAATCCAGTTTCATCAGGTGCTCGAACAACTTAACGGTTGAGAGGGCATCGCCTCCCGCCCTGTGCCTTGCATGATTAGAGATCCCAAGTTCCTTACAGATCTTGCCAAGGCCATAGGACCTGAGCTCGGGCATTAGTTTCTGGCTCAGCTTTTTTGTGCAGAGCGTCTTTCTCCTGAAATCGTAGAAAAGCCGCTTGTATTCATACCTCAGAAAATTATAATCGAAAGATGCGTTATGGGCCACAAAAGTGCATCCATCGGTCATCTGGACAATTTGTTTGGCTATTTCATAAAAATATGGAGCATCGGCAACCATTTCGTTGGTGATGCCTGTCAGGACCGACACATTGTATGGTATCCTGTAGCTGGGATTGACCAGTGATTCGAAATGATCTGTCACTTTTTTACCGTCATGGATGTAGACAGCTATTTCGGTGATCCTGTCGGTTTTGGCATTCAGCCCTGTTGTTTCGATATCAACAATAGCGTACATACTAAAAAATTAATCTTCCAGGTTGAGCCTTGTCTGTATTTCTTTTACCTGTTTGCTCAGCTTATTGATAGTTTCCACCAGTTCTTCCTTTGGTGTGTTTGGTTCAGGGACTTCAGAGCTGATGTAATTCACGAACTTCCAGACCTCTTTTATTTCACTGATATGGAGTTCAAATGGTTCGTACAATGGATTCAGTGAATGAAGTTTTAAGGCGCCTTCCTCTTTAAGCTTATTTTCAGCCACTTTGAACACAACGCCTTCTTCTTTTGTAAGGATAATATAGGGATGGTGGTCCCTGATGTAGTGCCAGTCGTCAACATATTCACCGGTCACATAAGCCTTATCTGGGATGGGGAGCATGGAGTCGCCGCTTATCTGGAAGGTGCGGTATTTTTTGTCCCTTGAAAGGAACGGCATGTGAAAGGCTGGCAGCACGCTGATATATTCAGGATCGGCAAAGCCTGTGGCATAGCCTGCTTTGGCGTTCTCGTTCACCAGTTCGATATTGTCCTGGTTGGAACTGTCGACCGTTGTGGCGAGTATCCTCAGCTTGCTGCCCGACATATACACATCATCCCCCCTCTCCAGTTGCGACAACTGACTTTCAAGCAGCTTTGAAAGATCCGTCCTGATAAGTGTGTCTATTGACACCTTATAATATTTGGAGAACTGGACGAGGGCCTCCATTCCGGGCTGTGCAATGCCGTTCTCATAACCGCTCAGGGTCGACCGCTTCATTTTCAAGGCATAAGCCACGTCATCCTGGGTCCTGCCCTTTCGCTTCCTGAGAAGCTTTATGTTCGATGCAAAATACATATTGATTTTTTTCTGAAAAAAATTTCCCTTTGAATAAAAAAATGATTAAATTGTAATCACAATAATGATTAATTTTTAATCAAAAGTATATCAAAAGAAAAGACAAGGCAAGCAAAAAGACGATTTTTTTCATCCTTTAACAGTAAATAATTGCATTAAAAAGAGTTACAAAACCTCTCAGTTTTTGAAAACATGATCACAGGCAAAGACAACAGGCAAATAATACATCTCGACCTTGACACTTTCTTTGTTTCGGTTGAAAGACTTATGAACAGCTCCCTGGTTGGGAAGCCTGTTATTATAGGCGGTACTTCCGACCGCGGCGTGGTGGCGAGCTGCAGTTACGAGGCGCGGAAGTACGGGGTACATTCGGCCATGCCGATGAAGACTGCGAGGATGCTTTGCGGCGACGCCCTGATCGTGAGGGGCGACATGGATAATTACTCCCGCTATTCGAACGTGGTAACCTCTATCATTGCCGAAGATGCCCCTTTGTACGAGAAGGCTTCCATAGATGAGCATTACATAGACATTACGGGGATGGAGCGTTTCTTCGGCACCCTGAAGTGGACAAAAGAGCTCAGGCAGAAGATCATAAGGAACACAGGCCTGCCTATCTCCTTCGGTTTGTCGGTAAACAAGACCGTTTCGAAGATTGCCACCGGAGAAGCCAAGCCCAACGGCGAGCTGGAAGTCCCCGGCGAACTGGTGAAGCCTTTCCTGAACCCTCTTTCCATAAGAAAGATCCCCATGATCGGCAACAAGGCCTTCAGGCTACTCCGTTCGATGGGGATCAGCAACATAAAGACCCTGAGCGACATACCTCCCGACATGATCGAGAAGGTACTGGGAAAGAACGGCATAGTGGTCTGGAAAAAGGCAAACGGGATAGACCCCTCCCCTGTTGAGCCCTATTCCGAAAGGAAATCGATAGGATCGGAAACAACTTTCGAGACCGACACCATAGACGTGGCAGAGATACGGCGGGTGCTCACGGGCAAGGTCGAAAAGCTTGCCTTTGAGCTGAGGAAAAAGCAGAAGCTTACCTCCTGCATAACCGTCAAGATAAGATACTCCAATTTCGACACCCATACGCTGCAGCAGCGTATCCCCTACACCTCCTTCGACCACATCCTGATCGGCAAAACGCTGGAGCTCTTCAACAGGCTCTACCAGCGGCGGATGCTCATCAGGCTGGTGGGGGTTAAACTGAGCCACCTGGTAGGCGGGGTACAGCAACTCGACATGTTCGAGGATACACCCGAAATGATCAGCCTCTACAACGCCATGGACCGGATAAGGCTCCGGTACGGTAACAAAGCCGTGAGGAGGGCGGTGATCTTTTAGCACATGTTCTGGAACACACATTCATATTACAGCCTGAGGTACGGGACGCTGTCGCCCGAAAAGCTGGTGAAACTGGCTGCAGAGCATGGCATAGACGAGCTGGGACTGACCGACATCAACAATTCGAGCGGCATGCCCGATTTTGTGAAGCTTTGCAGGAAACACGGCATAAAGCCCATGGGAGGGATCGAGTTCAGGGATGAAAAGAACCGCTTGCTATACATTGGCCTTGCCCGGAATAACGAAGGGATGAAGGAGCTGAACGAGTTCCTCACAAAGCACAACATCAATGGCACTCCCCTGCCACCCTCCCCGCCCGGGTTCCAGAACAGTTTCATCATTTATCCTTTCGGGACCAGGACAGAAAAACCCCTCCGGGAAAATGAAAGGATCGGGGTAAGCCCATGGCAGGTAAGAAAACTGTTCAGCAAGGAGTACCGTGACAACAGGCGTTCACTGGTGATCGGGCAGCCTGTAACATACCACGGCCAGCAGGGATACCTGCTTCACAGGAACCTGAGGGCGATAGACAATAACACATTGATAAGCAAGCTGACTCCTGACAACATCGCTTCACCGGGCGAATCGTTCAGGACCGTGCCAGAACTGGAGGAGATATTTTCGGATTACCCTGACATTGTTCAGAACACCCGGAAGATGACCGGCATGTGCGGGATCGATTTTGATTTCAAGAGCATCAAGAACAAGAAGACATTCACCGGGAACCGTTATGACGACAGGATATTGCTCGAAAAGCTGGCCATGGACGGCCTGGAGTACCGGTACGGCGACAATAACAAGGAAGCCTCGGAAAGGGTAAAGAAAGAACTTGAGATCATCGACAGGATGGGGTTCTCAGCCTATTTCCTGATAACCTGGGACATAATCCGTTATTCCATGACACGTGGCTATTACCATGTGGGCAGGGGCAGCGGCGCCAATAGCGTTGTTGCTTACTGCCTGAAGATCACAGATGTTGACCCAATTGAGTTAAACCTTTACTTTGAAAGATTCATCAACCCCCAGCGCAGCAGCCCGCCCGATTTCGACATTGATTACTCGTGGGATGAAAGAGATACGGTAACCGATTACATCTTCAAGCGATATGGGCGCGAGCACACCGCACTGCTGGGTACTATGTCGACCTTCAGGGGCAAGTCGATCTACCGGGAACTGGGAAAAGTTTACGGGTTGCCAAAAAAAGAGATCGACAACCTAATAGAGCACCCGGAGGCATCCATAAACAACAACAGCATAACGGCCCGGATCCACGGCATAGCCCGAACAATGGTTGATTTTCCGAACCTCCGGAGCATTCATGCAGGAGGCGTGCTCATTTCGGAGGAGCCGATAACTTACTACACGGCCCTCGACCTGCCGCCAAAGGGATTCCCGACAACACAATGGGATATGTACGTTGCCGAAGACATCGGCTTTGAGAAGCTCGATATCCTGAGCCAGAGGGGCATAGGGCATATCAAGGAGTGTACTGGTATAATCAGCCGGAACCGTAGGACAAAAGTTGACATCCACCGGGTGCAGGAGTTCAAGGAAGACCCGAAAGTGCGCAGTCAGCTCAAGCGTGCCGAAACAAACGGCTGTTTTTACATTGAAAGTCCGGCCATGCGCGGCCTTCTCACAAAACTTCAGTGCGACAACTACCTGACCCTTGTTGCCGCCAGTTCCATCATACGGCCCGGCGTGGCCAAGTCAGGGATGATGAAGGAATACATCCACCGCTTCCACAATCCCGGCAGCTTTGAATACATCCATCCTGTGATGAAGGAACAACTCGAGGAAACCTATGGGGTGATGGTCTACCAGGAAGATGTGCTGAAGATCTGCCACCATTTTGCCGGCCTCGACCTGTCAGACGCCGATGTGCTCAGACGCGCCATGAGCGGGAAATACCGTAGCAAGAAAGAGTTCAGGAAGATTGTCGACAGGTTTTTCGAAAACTGCAAGGCAAAAGGATACCCTGAGGATATCACCAATGAAGTGTGGCGGCAGGTGGAGTCTTTTGCAGGGTATTCCTTTTCGAAGGCCCATTCCGCCTCGTATGCCGTTGAAAGCTTCCAGAGCCTCTACCTGAAAGCTTACTTCCCGCTGGATTTCATGGTAGCCGTGATCAATAATTTCGGCGGTTTTTACCACACCTGGGTGTATTTCAATGAGGCCAGTAGGTGCGGGGGAAAGATCAGGCTTCCCTGCGTAAACCATGGCGACTATAAGACCAATATCATCGGTGACGAGATCTACATCGGCTTCATCCACATGGCCAACCTTGAAACAACAACAGGAAAGAGCATTCCCGGGGAGAGGTCACTAAACGGGCCTTTCAGGTCGCTTGAGGACTTTGTGGGCAGGATAAACACCGGGCTTGAACAGCTCGTATTGCTGATAAGGATCGGCGCTTTTCGTTTTACGAAAAAATCGAAGGCCGAATTGTTGTGGGAAGTCCATCTCCTATTGGGCAAAAAAACGGAAAATAAGCATTTCAATGCCCTGTTCGCAGCCCCGGCCAAGAAATACAGTCTGCCCCAGCTTGAATACCATGCCGTGGAAGACGCCTATGATGAACTGGAGCTATTGGGATGGCCGGTAAGCCTCAGTTATTTCGACCTGCTGAAAACCTCTTTCAGGGGTGAGGTCAGGGCAAAAGACCTGGCATCGCACATTGGAAAAACGGTTCGGATGGTAGGTAACCTGGTAACCATCAAATATGTAAGGACCGTTAAAAGGGAGATCATGAACTTTGCGGCTTTTCTCGACACAGAAGGCGAATTCTTTGATACCGTTCATTTCCCCGACAGCCTCAAAGCTTATCCTTTCAGGGGGTATGGCGTGTACCTGGTCCTTGGGAAAGTAGTCGAGGAATTTGGTTTTCCGAGTGTCGAAGTATTGAAAATGGCAAAACTCGAACTGAAGCCCGATCCCCGTGGAGCCTGAGGGATCAGGAATATTTGATCAATTAAGGTCGATCTCGAAGGAGTCACCCTTTTCCCTGTTCCTTTTATTGGCCCCCATACCTTGCAGCTTCACATCATCGCTCCTGGCAATGTCCTTTTCGGCAACCAGTCGCTGACCTGTCGGCTTTATGAGCTCCTTGCCATCAGCCCTGGGGTTCTTGATGCTGTCGGAAATCGGGTAAGCATTCATTCTTTCAGAAGGAAAAGGTTGAAGCAAGCGTGTGATGTCGGTGAGCGGCAGGTCTCCCTTAAGCCATGATTTCTCGGCTTTTCTTGATAATATTACCGGGGAACGGTGATGAGGCAGCTTTTGGAGCAGTTCATTTGCAACAGTTGTAATAACAGAAAATGATTTTAGGATCTCCCCTGTTTCCTTATTAACCCAGGTGTCCCATATCCCTGCAAAGGAAAATGGCCTTTCTTTGTCTTTAAGGTAGACCAGGAAAGGCTTGCTGAGCCTTTCTTTTGTAGTCCCTTCGATGAATGCATCTGCTGGGACCAGGCATCTCTGGGAACGGATGGCCTTCCTGAAAGAAGGCTTTTTGATAATGCCTTTTGCACCGGTATACCCTGGATCGTTATCCTTATTATGGTCACCCTCAGCCCTGGCATTGAACAGGTACATAGGTTTTTTGGCCCAGAAAGGCGTCATCCCGAATTGCAGGAGACTTAACTCCTGAGGGTTTTCATTTGTTATGACAGGTGCATATTGCCCCGGCGAGATATTATAGCTCGGCCGGTAATCGAACAGTTCAGGTGCCTTCACGTTGAACCTTTTTTCGATCTCCTCAAGTTTCTGGACCAGTATGTACCTGCCGCACATTGCTTTTTAAATCTTAAGCTGTGAAAGTATTTCGTAAGGGAGGTAGTCCCATTCGGGGTCATCCATGATTATGGTAACGATAATACCTTCCCTGATTGTAACAAAGATACCCTTCCCCCTTCTATCAAGCATTTCAAAATGATCTTCGAAGGAAGTGAAAGCAGAGAACCTTGTGTGCCCGCTGAATATTGAGGTCAACTGTTCATAGACTTCATCGGCTTTGCCATTTTCCCGGTAGGAGAACAAGATAAACTTATGGTCACCGTAATCGCCTGCTGCACCTTTATATACTTCGAAATGATCGCGGTAATCAAAATGATAGATGTTCGAGAGGCCTATATTCCCTTCAAAGTACTTTGTAGCAAGCAGGCCTTCATCGGGCAGATAACCGGAAATCCGAGGCACAGAACCCTCGCCCTTCAGTTTTTCATTAAATACCCCTGCCAGGTGAATTGCATCGGCCCGGACTTGTTCATCAGGATTTTCAAGGGTTATGATACAAAAGTATCTCCCTTTCCAAAAACCCAGGTAACTGTCAGTCACGTACCCTTTACTACCTGTCTCAAGGGCTTTTGCATCTTTAGGGAGATATTTCAGGTAGATACCATAGGCTGCATGGTCGTCTTCCATCTCATATACTTCAGCCCGTATTCTCTGATCCTGGTTGTTGACATACCTGTAAAGGACAACATTCTGAAATCCGTATTCAAAGAACAGGTCTGCCCCTCCGTTGATAAGAACGAAAAGGTCGTCACCTTCATAGACTTTTGGAGGTTCAGCCTCGGTCCATTCACTCAATGCCGGGTCTGGCTCCAGTTCAATATTGATCTCATATGATTGGGCTGATATGCCTATTGCAAGAAGAATAAATAAAATTACCGCAAAATATTTCCAGGTCATGATCCAATTACTTTTTCAATCGCTAAGTTACTTATATCCATCGATCCCACTCCAATATCATGGGCCTTTACTATCGAAATAATGTCTTGCGG
>CAZXWD010000023.1:12435-35045 GCA_964644135.1 uncultured Bacteroidales bacterium
GAGGGCCCAGTTTCTGTACGTTCCCAATAATTATCAGGGATTGTCTGGAGAAGGATTATTTCTTTGGCACCCGCATTGTAGCATTCCTCAATAACTGCCAGGGGTATATCGGGGTTGACGTAGGCACCTTTTGTTTCAAAGCTTGCATTGATCAGCATTCCGACAACATCGTTTTTAGACACAAAACGTTTTATTCCTCCGAGACGGTTAACAGCCTCAATGGTATTTTTGAAGAAATTAGTGCCCTCAACTATGGAAATATCGGTTGTGGCTGAGGCCTGTTGGGAATATATCCATTTAGGGAGTCCAGAAAGAGCAGTGAAGGCAGCAGCGCTGACAAAACTGCCCTTTCTTATAAAATCGCGTCTTTTCATTTGGTTTGTCTAGGTTAAACTGAGAAGTTAAATGTAAAGATAAAATAACAGGTAATTGTGGGTACTTAACAAAGAATGCCATCCGGTTAACCAGATGGCATTATGAGATAACATTCAAGATTTTCACTCATACGGAAAATAGATATCTGTACGCCATTTGGAGGTATCAGGTTCCATTGTCGGGTCAGTCATATATATTTCAAGAGGGCCTCCTGACATAGTCAGGCCATGTTCCATAAGATACTCATCCATAGCTATATAAAGACCTTCAGACGCATCATAGGTTCCATAGTGTATTCCTTTAATAGCCTTTTGTTCAGGGAACATCTTCATATTTATATTTCCCTTTACTTTGATCTTTTCATTAACCGGAATGCCTGCTTCAAAGGCAGCAAACTGGCGTTCTTCATCCCACAATAAATAGCTGGTAAAGGGCATTCCTGTCATTGCAAGGCCTCGTTTGCGGATTACCTCAGACAGTTTTCCATACATTTCGGCCATTTTCGGTCCAATCTGGTCCCAGGAACATGAATCCACAATAGTTAATGCAATCATTTCCGGGGTAGTTGTTTTTTCAATTGCCGGAGGGTTAGGTATAGACTCGGTAACTTCTTTGAGGTTTTCCAGACCTTCATTGAACATCTCCTGCATCATTCCTTTCAGGAAGAAAAATATGACCCTTTCGAAGGGATAGGATGTTTCTGATTGCATCCCCCATTTAACCAGTGTACCTTCTTCATTTTCTTCAAATGTGAAGTAGCTTGTGCCTTTGCCCTGTTCATAGAAATCAAGTTCGGTTCTGATCAGTTCATAGGGTACACTCTCGGTGATGGTTTGTTTTCCATTGCCTTGTGTTTCACTTGTCCAGGTATGAATAGCTCCTTCGCCAAGTTTAGGCCCACCATATTCAGATTTCATCTCAGGATCCGCTATTTCCCATGGTGACCATGCTGTCCAGTTATGGAAGTTATTCACTTGTTTGAATACAAGAGAGGGAGGCTTGTTGATGGTTTTACTGGCTTCTACCTCGAACTGTTTAGGTATCAGGGCAGCTCCTATCAGGAACAGAGCTATTACGATAAGCAGGATAAACCCAATAATTTTAAGTGCTTTCATAGTTTGATTTGTTGAGGGGTTTTGATTTGGATGTAAATATACGTTAAGGGAAAAGCGATTTCAAGTAAGGTTGCCAACTTTATAGGGTTGGCAACCCAGAATCAAATTCTGGTTCAAAATACTTTAACTGTTCCTTCATAACATGGTGATAGGATTTGAAATCATCAATATTGCCAAATATCTTAAACAATTCATTTCTAGCAAGTTTAGATCTGCCTCGTTTTATTAAAGCTTGATATGAACTATATTTATATTGCCTGAAATCTTCAATAAATCCATCCTTTTCAGGATTGTAGTGAATATAAAAAACAAGTCTTTTCAAATATCTATTGTTGTTGATTTCTTTTCTTCGGAAATGCTTTCTAAAAAGACTTCCAGATCTATTTTGCTGCTTATTTATTCCCAAGGCAAAACTCTGAAACATTTTCCTGAACTGCCCTGATGCTCCAGGCTTGAGTATTTTAACCAACAAATGAAAATGATTTGGCATCAGACAATATGAGTAGGTTTTAGTATATCCAAACAGATACTCCTCATATCTTCTAATGAAAAAATTATAGTTGGCGGGCCGATAAAAAAGCCTTTCCTTGTTGTTTCCTTGATTATAAATATGGTAATAATGTCCTTCTTTTAATGGCGATATAATAGTAGCTGTAGGCATATCAAGTCTTTAGGGTTGCCAACCTTATAAGGTTGGCAACCGGTATTAATCGAGAAACTCTCAAAAAATACCCCCTCAATACCAAAAAAAAAGCCACCCCCTCTCGGAAATGGCTCAAAATCAATATTATAAAATAATAAATTTATTTCTTAACCCTGTCTACAACTGCCTTAAAAGCCTCCGGATGATTCATTGCAAGGTCCGCGAGAACCTTGCGGCTTAAGTCAATATTGTGCTTTTTCAACTGGCCCATGAATACAGAGTATGACATCCCGTATTCCCTTACACCGGCATTAATTCGCTGGATCCAGAGCGCACGGAAATTTCTCTTTTTTACCCTCCTGTCACGATAGGAGTACTGTAAACCTTTTTCATAGGCGTTTTTAGCTACTGTCCAGACGTTTTTCCTTCGACCGAACTGTCCTTTGACCCGCTTCATGACCTTTTTCCTGCGGGCTCTTGATGCTACTGTGTTTACTGATCTAGGCATTTTCTTCTTGATTTTTTACTTCAGCGTCTTTTCAGATCTTTTAGGGCTGAAAGTAAGTTAAACATTAAATTACTTGGCAAGCATTCGCTTGACATTCTTCTCATCTACCTTATCAACAATGGCAAATTTTCCAAGGTTTCTTTTACGCTTCTTGGACTTCTTTGTCAAAATGTGACTTTTGTAGGCGTGCTTGCGCTTAAGTTTTCCCGATCCGGTAAAGGTGAACCTTTTTTTAGCACCGGATTTCGTTTTCATTTTAGGCATTTCTCAAAAATTTAATAGATAGTAATTAAATATATCGAATAGTAAAATTGTTACTTTTCTTTTTTCGGAGCAATGATCATGATCATTCTCTTTCCTTCCATTTTTGGCAGTTGCTCCACCTTTCCTAAATCCGCAAGTTCCTGGGCAAACTTCAACAATACAAATTCGCCCTTCTCCTTATAGACAATGGTGCGTCCCTTAAAAAACACGTCCACTTTTACTTTAGCCCCGTCATTCAGGAATTTTTGGGCATGCTTCAGCTTAAAGTTAAAGTCATGATCATCAATGTTGGGCCCAAGCCTTATCTCCTTGACAACCACCTTGGCCGATTTGGCCTTGATCTCCTTTTCCTTTTTCTTCTTGTCGTAGAGGAACTTCTTATAATCAATTATTTTGCATACAGGCGGATTGGCGGAAGGAGATATCTCCACCAGGTCCAGACCCTGGTCATCTGCCATTTTCAAGGCTTCTTTTATATTGTGAATATCGTTGTCAACATTTTCGCCCACAACTCTCACAACAGGTGCCTTTATTTTTTCATTGATCCTGTACGGCTCCTCTTTTCTGTGGCGGTGAAAAGGTCTTCCCGACCTCCGACCCCTGCCTCTGCCCTTTGGTTTAAACGGTGTCGCTATAACTACTCCTCTTTTAAGTTAATTTTTATTCTCTGTTTCCTTTTCTATTTCTTTATCAATCAATTCCGTAAAATCAGCAATCGAGTAAGTGCCTATATCACCTTCACCCTGTCTGCGCACTGAAACCGCATTTTCAGCCTCCTCTTTCTCTCCGACAATAAGGAGATATGGAATTTTTTTCAACTCGGCATCCCTGATCTTCCGTCCAATCTTTTCACTGCGCCCGTCAATGAGGGCGCGAATTTCCGAATTTTTCAGCAAAGATAAAACTTTTTCGGCATATTTTTGATACTTCTCGCTGATAGGCAGTACAATAGCCTGATCGGGCATAAGCCAGAGAGGAAATTTTCCTGCACTGTGCTCCAGAAGTACGGCAACAAACCGCTCCATTGAGCCAAACGGCGCCCGGTGTATCATTATGGGGCGATGCTTTTCGTTATCGCTGCCTGTGTATTCAAGCTCAAACCTGTCGGGAAGATTATAATCAACCTGGATGGTACCCAGTTGCCAGCTTCTGCCAAGCGCATCCTTTACCATGAAATCCATCTTCGGACCATAAAATGCAGCTTCTCCTTCCTCCACAATATAATCCAAACCACTCTCTTCGGCAACTTCCATAATTGCCTTTTCAGATTTCTCCCAGTTCTCGTCAGTGCCAATATATTTTTCTTTATCATTTGCATCGCGAAGAGAGATCTGTGTTACAAAATCATTGAAATCGAGGGCCTTGAAAATGGTCATAACTATGTCTATCACCCCCTTGAACTCCTCTTTCAGCTGGTCAGGAGTACAGAAAATGTGGGCGTCATCCTGTGTAAAACCCCTCACCCGGGTGAGTCCGTGCAACTCTCCACTTTGTTCATAACGATAAACCGTTCCAAACTCTGCATACCTGATGGGAAGGTCGCGATAAGACCTGGGACGGGATTTATAGATTTCGCAATGATGCGGACAATTCATCGGTTTCAGGAAATATTGCTCCCCCTCAACTGGTGTGTCGATGGGTTTGAAAGAATCCTTCCCGTATTTTTGAAAGTGCCCTGAGGTTTTGTAAAGTTCTACATTTCCAATATGGGGTGTTATTACCTGGTCGTAGCCGGCTTTTTTCTGGACTTTCTTAAGGAAATTCTCAAGCCGCTCCCTTAGCTCCGCACCCTTAGGTAACCATAACGGCAGTCCTGACCCAACCTGCCTGGAGAATGTGAAGATCTCCAATTCTCTCCCGAGCACTCTGTGGTCACGTTTTTTGGCCTCTTCAAGCATCTCAAGATATTCGGTAAGTTCCTTCTGTTTCGGAAAAGTAATACCGTATATCCTTGTGAGCATTTTCCTGTTCTCATCCCCTCTCCAGTAAGCCCCGGCAACATTCAGAAGCTTGACAGCCTTGATAAAACCGGTATTGGGAAGGTGAGGCCCGCGACAAAGATCGGTGAAGGTTCCTGAATTGTAAAAACTGATCTCACCATCCTCAAGCTCACTTATCAGTTCAATCTTGTATTCATCGCCTTTGTCACTGAAATAGTCAAGAGCTTCCTTCTTGGAAACATCCTTTCTCTCGTAAGTCTGCTTCTCTTTTGCAAGCTCTTTCATCTTTTTTTCGATCTTCTCAAGGTCCTCGTCCGAAACCTGGCGATCGCCGAAGTCTACATCATAGTAAAATCCATTTTCAATATCGGGACCAATGCCAAACTTCACCCCGGGATAAAGCTGTTCTATGGCTTCCGCCATGAGATGGGCCGAGGAATGCCACATTGTGGCCTTACCCTCTTTGTCATTCCATGTAAGAAGCTGAACCCTGGCATCATCAGTTATTGGCCTGGTTGCATCCCATACCTTACCGTTTATTTTTGCCGCAAGGACATTCCGGGCCAGCCCCTCACTTATGCTCCTGGCAATGTCGAGACCGGTGACACCGGGTTCGAATTGTTTGACCGAGTTATCAGGTAGTGTTATATTGATCATCTTGTCTCCCAAAATTCAAAATTGGCTGCAAAATTAGAGAATTCTCGCCTATCCACAAAAGTACCACCTATTATTAATGAATATTAGAGGTAAATTGTTCGGGCATAACCATAGAATACTCTGTCAGGGGAAAACAGATCTGTGAATTATCAAAATTCAATAATCTACCGAAAAAAAAATTCACACCTATCGTATTCATTATCTGTTATTTAAAAATATATAGTATTATATTTTCTTAAATAATGTAATATTCTCACTACTTTGTATTGCATAGTTCTATATTTTGTTATATATTTGCTGCATGAATCTCGACAGAACAATAGCTCAAATGCGCAAGGGTGTGCTGGAATTGTGCATCCTTGCTATAATATCGGAGAAAGATGCATACGCATCCGATATACTGAATAAATTGAAAGAATCTAAGCTTATAGTGGTTGAAGGAACACTCTACCCCCTGCTGACAAGACTGAAAAACGAAGGATTCCTGAGTTACAGATGGGAAGAGTCCAAATCAGGCCCTCCGCGGAAATATTATGAATTAACTGAACTGGGAGCTTCCATGCTTAAGGAATTGGACCGAAACTGGAAGGATCTGGTAAAAGCAGTCAATCAATTAACCTTGAATATAGATAAATAATCGTAAGCCAGAAAATCAATAAAAGTTATGAAAAAGACTTTCACCATAAACATCAGCGGTATAGTTTTCAATATTGATGAAGATGCCTATGAAAAACTGGGATCGTATCTCAGGAAAATAAATAAGCATTTCCAGGGATCAGAAGGAGGTGAAGAGATCATTAATGATATTGAATCCCGCATTGCAGAGATCCTGCAAGACAAAATGAGTGATAAAAAACAGGTCGTGACAATTGATGATATTGATGAGATCATTGAGATAATGGGGCAACCGGATGAATTCACTGAGGAAAACCCGGAAGAGGATAAAGCTGAAGAAGAAACCTTTGAAGCACCACGGTATAAAAGGTTATATCGTGATGTCGACAGCAGGATGCTTGGTGGTGTGTGTTCAGGAATTGCGGCATATCTGAAAACGGATCCTGTCTGGATAAGATTGATTTTCGTTGTACTAACCCTGTTTTCCGGAATCGGGATCCTAATATATCTCATTATGTGGATAGTTGTGCCCGAAGCAAGGACCACTGCCGAGAAACTCGAAATGAAAGGCAGGCGGGTAAATATCTCGAACATTGAAAAATCTATCCAGGATGAGGTGGATCACCTGAAAGACAAGATCAACGATCTGACTGACGAAGCTAAGAATACCTTTAAAAAAAAAAGTAAGGACTTAAGTGCCCCGCGCGACCCAGTTCCTGGTTTGATCACATCTTTTTTCAGGATAGTGGGAAGGCTTATCCTGATCCTTGCCGGCGTGATCTTTTTCCTGCTCGGTATTTCATTCCTTGTAATACTTATTTCATCAATACTTGGAGGAGGCACATTCTTTGTCTTCGAGGATATCTATGTTACCCCTTTCCCTGAAACAGGCTTATTCAATATGCTTGTGGAAACTCCTTCTAACATTCCTGTCATTAAAACTACCCTGGCCCTCGTAACAGGCATCCCCATAATTATGCTCATAATTATCAGTCTTACATGGATATTCGGATTAAAAAGAAACAGGACCATAGGCATTGTAGCACTTAATGTCTGGGTGATCTCTCTTATTGTACTACTGGTTTTTGCTTTCAATTTTGCCCGTGACTTTAGGTTTGAGGGAGATCATACTAGAGAGTCAATTATCAACACCATACCTGAAAAAACCATGAAGATCAACGGTAATGAATCTGCAATTGACAACAGGGATTATGCTTTGATTATGAGCAGGGACTGGATAATTACCGATAATGGTTATGAGTTTGAAGCTTTTGGAAAGCCTGACCTTACCTTCCACCTGTCGGATGACAATTCCTGCAGACTGGTGCTTCTTACACAAGCCAGGGGCAAAACCGGTTTTGATGCGAAATCAAGGGCCAGGGAAATAATCTACAACTACAGTTTCAACGACACAACACTGCTTTTGGACCAGCATTTCAGACTTACCGAAAACGAAGTATGGAGGGACCAGGAACTGAACTTGAAATTATACCTGCCACAAGGCCAAAAGATAAGGATAGGGCGAAATATGTCGGATATACTAAGCATAAAAAATGAGTATTCTCGTCACTATATGGAAGGCAGGGATTTCATCATGACCAAAAATGGACTTGAGCTCTATGAAAAAGGACTATCGGCCTCTGAAAAGGTTAATGAGGTTCCTGCTACAAATAAAGCAGGGTTCTTCCAGATATTCTCAGGCCTGGTTTTCAGTAATTACAGTTTATTCCCTGTCCGCTAACCTCATTGCCGCACCTGGTATTATCAACAGTTTAGAATAATTCTAACAAACCAAATTTATTTAACTTTGTTAGTCAAAATACTAACATTGTTGATATGCGGGAAGTAGCTGAAAAAAAAGCGTCATCTGAAAAAAAGCAAACTGCCGGGCTTTCGAAAAAAGAAGTACTTGAAGACTACAGGATAGCAAATGAAAGCAGACAGGTAAGCCTGCTTGGTAGAAGAGAGGTGCTAACCGGCAAGGCCAAGTTCGGGATCTTCGGTGATGGAAAAGAGGTCCCTCAACTGGCAATGGCCAGGGTTTTCAGGAATGGTGACTGGCGATCCGGCTACTACCGTGATCAAACCTTCATGTTCGCCACCGGGCTGATGAACCTTGAAGAGTTCTTTGCCCAGCTATACGGAGATACTGATATCGAATACAATCCCCAGACAGCGGGCAGGGTAATGAACAACCACTTTGCTACGAGGAGCCTTGATGAAAAAGGTGAATGGAAAAACCTTATGAAGCAAAAGAACTCCTCGGCCGACATCTCCCCCACCGCCGGCCAGATGCCCCGGCTCCTTGGGTTGGCACTTGCCTCCAGGGTCTATCGCCATGAAAATAATCTCGCTTCCTTTAAAAATTTTTCCGACAAAGGCAATGAAGTGGCATTCGGAACAATAGGCGATTCTTCAACTTCTGAAGGGCATTTTTTTGAAACTGTGAATGCTGCCGGGGTTCTTAAAATCCCAATGGCTATCTCAGTTTGGGATGACGGCTGGGGGATTTCGGTCCCTAAAAAGTTCCAGACAACCAAAAGCAGTATTTCAGAAATACTTAAAGGGTTTGAAGTAAATAATCAGGGCGAAGGATACCTGATTTATAAAGGTAAGGCCTGGGACTACCCCGGACTGCGAAAAATGTATAAAGAAGGGATTGAAAGATGCCGCAAGGAGCACATGCCCGTTTTATTTCATATAGAAGAATGTACACAACCCCAGGGGCATTCCACTTCCGGATCTCATGAAAGATATAAAACAAAGGAACAGCTTGAGTGGGAAGCCGAATATGATGGACTGCGCAAAATGCGGGAATGGATCCTTGAAGAGAAAATCGCTACGGAAGAAGATCTTGACAAGGTTGAGAATGAGGCAAAGAAAAAAGCGAGGGAAGCAAAGAAAAATGCCTGGAACCACTATATGAAGCCCCTTAAGGAAAAAAGGGATTCTTTTCTTGAGATGGTGGATATAAGCACATGTAACTGCGCCAAGACAGCAAAGATAAATGCCATCAAAGAGGAACTGGCCCAGGTAGGAGAACCTATCTGGAAAGATATTATGTCTTCGGGGAAAAAGATCCTCAGGCTTATTTGTGATCATTGTTCCGATCCTCAGAATTCTCTGAAAAAGAACGTAATGGAATGGAGGGATGAAGCCCACGCTCAGAACCAGGAAGCCTATAGCTCCCATCTCTGGAGCGAATCGGAACACTCGGCAATGAAAGTCGAAGAGATAAAGGCTGAGATACCCCAGGACGCCAGGGAAATACCAGGCAGGGAAATATTAAAGATCAACTTCGACCGGATCTTTGAGAAATACCCGGAAGCACTCATCTTTGGCGAAGATGTCGGTAAAATTGGAGGGGTCAACCAGACACTCGAAGGCTTACAGGAAAAGTACGGTGAATTAAGGATTTCCGATACAGGCATACGCGAAGCTACGATCATTGGCCAGGGAATCGGACTTGCCATGAGAGGACTAAGGCCCATTGCCGAAATACAGTACTTCGACTACCTTCTGTATGGCCTTCAGGTAATGAGCGATGACCTCGCTACTTTGCAATACCGGACCAGGGGCGGACAAAAAGCCCCGATGATCATCAGTACACGGGGTCACAGGCTTGAAGGAATCTGGCACTCAGGGTCCCCTCTCAGCATGGTGATCAATTCTATACGGGGTGTTTATGTTTGTGTTCCCAGAAATATGACTCAGGCAGCGGGATTTTACAATACAATAATGAAATCAGACGAGCCTGCACTGATCATTGAACCTCTCAACGGTTACAGGCTCTACGAGCCACTGCCTTCCAACATAGGTGAATTTACAGTACCGCTTGGAAGACCCGAAATACTGAAGAAAGGTAAAGATATTACAGTAGTCACCTATGGTTCTTGTGTGAGAATTGCCGAGGACGCCGCATCGCAATTACAGGAATTCGGAATTGACGCAGAACTTATAGATATCCAGACCCTGTTGCCTTTCGATCTCGATAATGTTATACTTGAATCTCTTAAGAAGACGAACCGGGTGCTCTTCTTTGATGAAGACGTGCCCGGCGGAGCTACAGCATTTATGATGCAGAAAGTTGTTGAAGAGCAAAAAGGGTATTTTTATCTTGACTCAGAACCACGCACCCTTACAGCCAAAGCTCACAGGGCAGCCTACAGTACCGACGGCGACTACTTCAGCAACCCAAATGCAGAAGATGTTTTCGACTCAGTCTACAATATTATGCATGAAGTCAACCCGGCTAAGTATCCCAAGATATTTTAGTCATCAACCATAGTTTTGTTGCGAAAGACAATAAAATACGCCCTGATCATGATCTTGCTTCTGGCCGGGACCGCCGGATTGTGGTATTTTTTTCCTGCAAATACCCCGGCAACTGTAAACCGGGATTCTTTGGTAAAAATGCACACACTGAAAGCCAACAAACTCACAGATCATTATAGTCCCGAAATTATCAGAAAAAAGGGAGTTCAGGTCAGGCCTCAGAAACCTGAGTTCGTTGAGTATTACGATAGCGGGTTTGTTGTCAGGAAAAGGATAGCCAGCAGCGTAAGCTATAACAGACAGGGTGATTTCAACACACTGGATGAAAGGGGATTCCGTAAAGGGATCTTTTCACAAAGGGATATTCCGGACCTCGGAATGATCACGATCTTTATGGGTAACGACCTCTTCACTTTAACTGATTACTATTATACCAGTGGAGTGGGACTGGAAGTCATCCACCCGGTATTCTCTTTTTTGCCCACCCGGCACCTGCTATTGCCCTTTTCCTCAAAAAGTATTGATTACTATGGTTTTTCTGTAATACAGGACCTCTATACGCCCTACGATATTGAGAATACTGAAATACAGTATGGTGACCGTCCCTTTGCCGCATATCTCTGTGTTGGTTTTTCCAAAACTTCCCTTTTCCGGGAGCAGGCAATGCGTTTTAAATCACAATTATATTTCGGGGTGATCGGTCCTGCTGCCTTAGGAAACTTTTCTCAGGATATTTTTCATTCACTGGAACCTTCGGGATGGGTCAACCAGGTTAGTAATGATGTTGTAGTCAATTACAACCTTGATTTTTCGAAAGGAATTGTTAACGATAATAATTTTGAGCTCCTCACCGTTGCTTCAGGTAGGATTGGAACTTTGTTCACCGATGTTTCGTTAGGAGTAATTATGAGGTTTGGAAATGAACTGTCTTCATTCAAATACTACACGCCGCTCGAGGATAAAGGAAAGAAATTCAGATATGATCTGTTCCTGAACCTTGCAGGGAGGGCTAAAGGATATGACGCAACCCTGCAGGGAGGGGTTTTTAACCGGGCAAGCGTTTATGTCATTCCTGACAGTAATATGGAACGCTTTCTATTCATTCCCTCTGGGGGCGTTAACCTTTCCTACGGTATAGTTCAACTTCGTCTTGAGCAACTATACAGTTCTCCCGAATTCACCGGGGCAAAGCATCACTTTTTCGGGAAGATCTCCCTGGGCTTTAGCTTTTAATTTTGTATTTTGAGGAATAACTATATGTCTGTAAATAAAGAACATCAAAACAGTAATAATCCATTCAATGAAGAAGAAGTGGATTTTCCGGTTAGCTACGACCTGAAAGTATTCATGGACGGAACAATTCCGGATGAAGAAAACAAAGTTGAGGTAGCCAGAAGACTTTACGAGCTGGAAATCCCCTTTTCACACTGGGAAAAACGGTTGAGTAAAAAAGGAAATTATGTGTGCTTTACTGTAAGCATAACAGTGGAGGATAACAACACTTTCGAAAGCCTCTATAAAAAGCTGGGAGGTATTCCGGGAATAAAACTGGCGATCTGATGCATTTTATAGAACCATATTATACGTGGCGGCATCTCTATATTGCTTCTGAAGACGAACGGTCTCCTTTCTACGGAAGGGATTACAGTGAATTCGAATTTACTCATGCCATTTACGATTACTGTATCCACCCGCAATGGGACGAAATGGGATCCTCAACGCTTTACCTGAAAATACTTTATGCCAATTATGAAGATGGCTATTGCATAATTGAAATGATAGGGGAATGGAATGATGCCCTCCATAACGATATCATGTACCTTAAAAGGAATGTTATTGAGATCTTAATGGAAAACGGGATCAATAAATTCATACTTATTGGTGAAAATGTACTGAATTTCCATTCAGACGATCAGGATTATTACCAGGAGTGGTTTGATGAAATAGAGGAAGGCTGGATCGTAGGACTTAATTTCAGGGAACATGTAATCAATGAGTTCCGCGACTGCAACCTGGATTATTATATTGCTTTTGGCGGCAGGTTCAATGAATTTTTATGGAGGACCGATGATCCACATCAACTTTTTCTTAAAATTGAAGGAATGATAATGAAACGATTAAATCCCTAAATATTCATGAAGCATCTTAATATAACAGTAAAAGGAAAAGTGCAGAATGTCGGGTTCAGGCATTTCACCAATAAAAGGGCCAATGAATTGAATGTAAAAGGCTTCGTGAAAAATTTACCAAATGGTGATGTATATATTGAGGCGGAGGAGGAAGAGAATATTCTGAACACATTCATTGATCTTGTTCGTCAGGGTCCCACATGGGCAAGGGTGGATGATATCTCTCTCCAGGAAGCACCGCCGGATGGATTTGAGGATTTCACGATAAGGTGAAGCAGTCGTCAGCGGAGCGAAGCGACGTCCCGCATGAGCGAAGCGATATCGGGATCATCAGTCAAGTCAGTCGTCAGTAGTTGTTAAAAAGTGATAATGCTTTTCAAGATTAAAACTCAACACTGAACACTAAACACTCAACACTATTTTTTCACTGCCCTGAGCATATGCCTCTTGCCTTTTGGCCCCGGCAGGCGGTCCACACCAAAACCGGCTTCCATTAAGTCCCTCCTGACCTGTCCCTTCGCTGAGTAAGTTACTAAAATGCCACCCTGGACTACACACTCTCCTATGGATATCAAAACCTCTTTCTTCCACATCGCCGGCTGGAGATCCGGACCGAAAGCATCATAATATACCAGGTTGAAGAAGTCTTTCTCCATGTTGAAAAACCTCCAGTCGGCCCTGATCTTTTTCAACCTGAAACCGGCGCCCATCTGAACAACATTCCCCCATTGCGCCTGGTGCATCTTCAATAGGAGCATGCCTGTTCCCTGAAAATCAATTATTTTACCATAATTGAGTTTTGTGTAGATCTCTTTCTCAAGGGGATAAAGTTCAAAAGTATGGTAATCAACTTCTATCCCGCATTTCTGAGACTCTATTAAAGAAAGTAATGCATTGAGCCCGGTGCCGAATCCTGTTTCCAGTATTCTTATATGCCTTACCCCTTCACTGACAAGCCACCTGAACCCATTCTCGATAAATACATGATTCGCTTCCGTAAGTGCCCCATAAGTAGAATGGTAATGGTCGTCAATACCTGGATCATATAAGGTATGGCTCCCGTCAGCAGTTATTTTCAGGATCTTTTTCAAATACAAGGTTACTTGTTATACAGAAGATGCAGGTCGAGTATTTCGCTCCCCTGCTCAATCAAATCAAGCTCGTTTCCGCTAGTATAATCAATAATGATCAATTCACTGCCCCTTGCAGCAAAAATTCTGCTACTGAAGGGGTCATACCTTAGAAGGTCAACTCCGAGGCTGCTGTATTCGGTAAACGCCTTAAGGTAATGATCATATTCAAAGATGCCTTCAGTTGTCGGCACCAGAAAACTCCTTTCATCGATACGGGTTACTGAGGAGATGTTAATGCCTTCAAGCCTCTGTTCTTCTGTATAAACAAACTCATCCGGATCAAGTGACCTCACAACCCCGTCGAGGCCTTCATTAAGGAATACCAGTGCCTGCCCCTGGCTGGAGCTTATGCCGGCCACGTCACTGCTGATGTTGATCCTGTTCTGCTCAATGCCGGTTTCCAGGTAATAGATTATGAGAAATCTCTCAAGTCCGTTCCTGGAAACCTGTTCAGCAACTAAACGATCGTCAAAAACATGAAAAACCTCCGGAACGAAAAGTTCCATAGCAGCGGTCTGAAAAACAATTTCACCTTCCATTCCAAAACCGAAGATATCACCGTTTCCCGTCGAAACATATAGGTATTTATCCGACTGGACAAATACATATTCAGGATGTGGCAATGAAGCATTCTTCACCCATTCAGGATCATAATTGAATGTATTGTAAGCAGTAAGCACCGAGGGGGATCCTTTGGAGTAACAGAACAATCCGAAATTCGAACTCACAGCCGACAGGCCATATCGCTGCTGAATGCTGAAAGTTGTGTCAAGGTTCAGCGAGGGATCCAGCACATCTATTCCTGACACCTGGCTGTTGAGTTTCCTGACGATAATTATATTCTCAAGATCCTGTTCAAGCCCCCTGACCCTTATCTTACGGAACATCCTGGTTGTATTGATGCCGTCATTTGCAATTATAAGGAGTTCATAACTGCCGTTTTCCAGGCCAGGATTATCTAACGGATAATTGAGATCGATGGTGAAATTGCTTTCGTCCGGGTAAAACAAACGTGGTGTCGTCATGTTCACAAGCTGGTCATTTACAAGCGACAACTGGATACTGCTCAATCTCCTGTTATCTGACACAGCGGCAAGAACTCTGACCGAATCACCCGCAGGAAACTCTTCATTGACCTCAGGCTTGACAAAATCTATAGTTGGCCTGCTTTCATCGTCCTGTTTCCGGCAGCCGGATAAAAGCAAAACCAGTACGGGCAAAATCAGCAAAAAAGCAGTATGTCCTGATCTATACAATGAAAACTGATTATTAATATCTTTAACAAATGAAAATAACAAATTATCATGATCAACGACGTATCTCTTGAAAATATTCTGTTCCTGGATATTGAAACTGTTCCTGCATATGGTTCTTATAACGAACTTCCTCCTGTAATGAAAAAGTTGTGGGACAAAAAAGCAGAAAGGATAAAAAAGACAGAAGAAGACACTCCTGATAGCTTGTACCCCAGGGCCGGTATTTATGCGGAGTTTGGAAGGATAATCTGTATATCGGCAGGATTTTTCAACCAGGACATCTTCAGGTTGAAATCCTTTTACGGCGACGATGAAAAGGAACTCCTCCTCTCTTTTGCAGGGCTTCTAAACACTCATTTTTATACAGATGAAAAAAGACTTTGCGCCCACAACGGTAAGGAGTTCGACTTTCCATATATAGCAAGAAGAATGCTCGTGAATGACATCCTGATACCCCGTATACTCGACCTGCACGGAAAGAAACCCTGGGAAGTGCAGCACCTTGATACAATGGAGCTATGGAAATTCGGTGACCATAAAAATTACACTTCACTCGAGCTATTGACCTCCATTTTCAATATACCCACGCCCAAAGATGATATCGATGGCAGTGAAGTCTGGAAAGTGTACTGGAAAGAAAAAGACCTTGACCGTATAGCGGCCTATTGCCAGAAGGACGTTGTGGCCATTGCACAGGTATTCCTTAAGTACCAGGGCATGCCTTTACTCCCGCAGGAAAAGATCATGCTGGTGTAAAAGAATTGAGGGAGTCTTCCGTATTTTAAAGTTATTTGCGAGATTCTCTGATTGATCGTCCCTTTTCATTAAATTTGCTTTAGATCAACCAAAAAATTAGAATAATGGCAGATTTATCCACCAAATATATGGGGCTTGAACTAAAGTCACCCATAATTGTCGGAAGTTCAGGATTGACCGATAAAGCAGAGAAAATTGAGAAACTTGAGAAATCGGGCGCCGGTGCAGTTGTTCTCAAATCAATCTTTGAGGAAGAAATTATGATGGAATATGAAGAGATGATTCAGAATGAAGCCCCGGGCCGGCATAAGGACGACTACCTTGATTATTTTGATTACAAGATCAAGGAAACCAACTTAGAAAACTACATCAATCTGATAGTTGACTCAAAGAAGAAGGTGGAAATGCCGGTAATAGCAAGTATCAATTGTGCCTCATCACATGAGTGGTCTTACTTCGCAAAGAAGATACAGGAGGCCGGCGCAGATGCACTGGAACTCAATGTATTCATCCTGCCATCAGATATGAACCGTTCGGCTGAAGAAGTCGAAAGGATCTATCTTGAGATCATTCAAATGGTAAGGAATGAGATCAAGATCCCGGTTGCGATCAAGATGAGTCCTTATTTTGCGAACCTTTCGGCTTTTCTGCAGGAAATATCAAGAACGAATATTGCTGCCATTGTACTTTTCAACCGCACCTATAACCCTGACATTGATATAGAAAAATTGGAAGTTACCAGTTCCAATGTACTCAGTGATCCGCATGACATTTCCCGGTCACTACGCTGGATTGCACTGATGGCAAACAGGGTCCAGTGCGACCTCGCAGCTTCAACTGGTATTCACAGCGGAGAGGCTGTAATAAAACAATTACTTGCCGGGGCAACTGTAGCGCAGGTTGTTTCCGTATTGTACGAAAAAGGGCCTGAACACCTGAAGCAAATCACTGATGATGTAAAGGAATGGATGAAGAGAAAAGATTTCCAGAGTGTTGATGATTTCAGGGGAATATTGAGCCAGGAAAAAGCCGTTAACCCTTCCCTTTACGAAAGGGTACAGTTCATGAAATACTTTTCTGACAAAGAAAAATACAGCGAAAAAACATGATAGTCACGATTGTGGAAATAAAGGTCAAAGAGGAGTTCCTTGAGCCTTTCATAGAAATAACAAGGTATAATCATAAGCATTCAGTAGAGGAAGAAGGTAATCTCCGCTTTGATATCCTGCAGCACATTGATGATCCGGGCAGGTTTACGCTTTATGAAGCATATGAAAACGAGGAAGCGGCTGCTGCGCACAAGAACACCAGGCATTATTTGAAATGGAAAGATATGGTTGCAGAATGGATGGCAGAACCAAGGAAAGGGATCAAACATAAAGTTATTGAACCTAATTCCGTTTCTCAATGGTAAGGTCGTTCAAATTCGCATCAACACCTGAGATCATTTTTGGAAACGGGTCTTTTCAGCAATTACCCGGTCTGATCGGCAGGTACGGAAATCACATGCTGTTATTGACCGGGGCCAGGTCACTCAGGGAATCGCCATTTTTCAAAACTTTTACCGACAACCTGAAAAAGAACAATTTCAGGTACGAGGTCATCGGGATTTCAGAAGAGCCCTCTCCAATGCTTATTGATGGTCTTACAAGCAAATTCAGGCGTCATATGCCTGATGTAGTTGTAAGTATCGGGGGAGGCAGTGTCATTGATTCCGGAAAGGCCATGTCGGCCATGCTGCCCGACCTGCACTCTGTTTATGAGTACCTCGAAGGAGTGGGTACCGGAAAACAGCATCCCGGAAAAAAAGTACCTTTCATAGCCGTGCCCACTACAGCGGGAACCGGAAGCGAAACGACTAAAAATGCTGTTTTAAGCGATATTGGGAAATCCGGTTTTAAACGATCCATAAGGCATGACAATTTTGTCCCTGATATTGCCCTTATTGATCCTGAACTCACACTTTCCTGCCCTTCCAATGTAACTGCTGCCTGCGGAATGGATGCATTTACCCAGTTAATGGAGTCGTACGTTTCGCTCAATGCTTCACCTTTTACGGATGTATTGGCATTTTCAGGTCTGGAAGCAGCGATCCGGTCGCTCATCAGGGCATATAAAAACCATTCTGACCTTGAAGCAAGGACAGGCATGAGCTATGCCGCTTTGGTATCGGGGATAACACTTGCCAATGCAGGGTTGGGTGTAGTGCATGGGTTTGCATCTGTTATTGGCGGTTACCATAATGTACCTCATGGAGTCATATGCGGAACATTGCTCGCCGAGACCACAAAAATGAATATAAAGACCCTGTTGAGAAAATCTCCTGACAGCAGTGCCCTTGAAAAATACAGAAAGATCGGCTTGCTGATGATGGAAAACAACAATGGAGAAACCGGTGACCCTCTTGATGTTTTGGTGAATAAACTTTTTGAGTGGACGAAAGAACTAAAGATCCCGAAACTTGGGAATTTTGACATCAGGGAAAGAGACCTGCCTCATATCATTGAAGAAACCGGCATAAAACAAAACCCTGCTGAACTGGGAAATCAAGAACTTGAAACAATAATCAGAAACCGATACTGATGCTCAAGATTACCAAGCCAACAATGGTCCTCGACCGGCGGAAGTGCCTGCGCAACCTGGCCGACATGAAAGAAAAGGCCAGAAGCAGCGAGGTGGACTTCAGGCCTCACTTCAAGACCCATCAATCTGCATTGATAGGCAACTGGTTCAGGAAAGCCGGTATCCACTCAATTACAGTATCTACGGTTTCTATGGCGCGGAAATTCTGTAATTACGGCTGGAAGGATATAACCATTTCCCTGCCTGTTAACATACTTGAAGTATCTGAGATCAATGAACTTGCCAAGGAATTGAACCTTAACATAGTGACCGAATCTGCAGGAGTGCTTCAATTCCTTGAAAGCAACCTCACATATGGAGTGGGTGTTTATATTAAAGTCGATACAGGCTATAATCGATCCGGGATCGGGTGGAAAGACCTCAAGCAATTTTCCGAGATCATCAAATTTATAAAAGGGGCTTCAAAGCTGGAATTCATAGGCTTGCTTACACATTCCGGTCAAACCTACCACGTGGAAACACGTACGGAGATCATTGAGATATATAATGACACTGTATTGAAGATGAATTATATACGCGAACATTTCCAGGACGACGTCCCGGAAATGAAGATCTCCATTGGTGACACCCCTTCCTGCAGCCTTGTTCAGAAATTCACCGGAATAGATGAGATCAGGCCCGGGAATTTTATTTTTTACGATCTCATGCAGTATTCCATCGGGGCCTGCAGTATTGACCAGATCGGGCTCTCAGTTGCCTGTCCGGTAATTGCCAAATCCCCGCAAAGAAATGAAATCGTTATATACGGAGGAGCGGCTCAGCTTTCCAAGGACTTCCTCTTTAAGAGCAGCGGCGACAGGATATACGGTTATGTGGTCCTTTATGAGAATGAAGAATGGACCAGGCCTGTCAAGGGCACATACCTGGCAAGGATCACGCAGGACCACGGTATAATCAAGACAACAGGTGAATTCTTTAACAGTGTTAAAAGAGGTGATGTTTTAGGGATACTACCTGTCCATTCCTGTCTCACGGCCAACCTGCTCAAAACTTATGTCACCCTCGACGGTGAAAACATTGATTATTAGGCTCCTCATTACAAGGGCCAAAACTATGCCTTACTATCATCGAATTATCAACATTTTTTTCACCGTCATTTTGTTATTAAAAGAAGGATGACATCCTCCAGGAGGCCTTCCAAAATATCTACTTTTGGGGGCATGGAAGACACCCAGGGAAAATCATTTACAGAAGACTCCAAAACAACCACCAGGCGCGAAAGAGAAAAGAAAAGCACACTTCAGAGGGCCATATATGAGCACGGAAAGATACCCCCGCAGGCAGTAGATCTTGAAGAGGCGGTACTGGGAGCCCTTATGCTTGAAAAAGATGCACTGGCAGCAGTCATCGATATCCTTAACCATGAGATGTTCTATAAAGAACAACACCAGAAGATCTTCAAGGCGATAAAACGATTGTTTGGTAAATCCGAGCCGGTAGATATTCTAACCGTAACGAACGAGCTAAAAAGCAGCGGAGAGCTTGAAATAGCAGGCGGAGCCTATTATCTCACCCAACTTACCAACAGGGTTGCTTCCTCTGCCAACATAGAGCAGCACAGCCGTATCATCATCCAGAAACATATACAGCGCGAACTAATCAGGTTATCCTCAGAAGTCATAAAGGATGCTTTTGAAGACACAACTGATGTGTTCGACCTGCTTGACAAAGCCGAGCAAAATCTCTTCAGCGTGAGCGAAAACAACCTGCGGAGAAATTATACGCTAATGCCTGAACTGGTCAAAAGCGCCATAGATGAAATTCAAAAAGCCAAAGACCAGGACGGCAACCTCAGGGGCATGCCATCAGGTTTCACCGAGATTGACCGGGTCACAGCCGGATGGCAAAAATCAGACCTTATCATTCTTGCATCCCGGCCCGGCATGGGAAAAACCGCATTCGCTCTGACCATGGCGAGGAATATGGCCGTGGATTTCCACAAACCGGTTGCTATCTTCTCACTTGAGATGGCATCGGTACAGCTTGTTACCCGTCTTATTGCAGCAGAATCATCACTGCCGGCAGAGAAGCTCAGAAAAGGTGATCTTCAGGAATATGAATGGACTCAACTGAATTCAAAGATCAATAAACTGGTTGATGCACCCATATACATCGACGACACCCCTGCCCTCTCCATTTTCGAGCTCAGGGCAAAATGCCGTCGGCTAAAAGCCGAGCACGATATTGAGATGATCTTTGTGGATTACCTGCAGCTCATGACATCTGCAATTGACAACAGGAGCGGAAACCGTGAGCAGGAGATCAGTAACATTTCCCGGTCACTGAAAAGCCTGGCCAAGGAGCTGGACGTGCCGATTCTTGCTCTCTCTCAGTTGAGCAGGGCCGTTGAAACACGGGGTGGATCTAAAAAACCCATCCTCAGCGACCTCAGGGAATCAGGCGCCATTGAGCAGGACGCCGATCTTGTTCTGTTCATATACAGGCCGGAATATTATCGCATTGATGAAGATGAGGAAGGCAACTCCACATCCGGCATGGCCGAGATAAGCATTGCCAAGCACCGTAACGGTGCGCTGGCCGATATCAAGCTCAGGTTTATCAATCAGCTTGCCAAATTTGCTGACCTTGACAAGGATAATTTCGATATTGATTTCAACGGATCAGACGACTCCAATGGTAATATGAAAACCGTTCCTTCAAGATTGAACGACATGAAAGATACTGATGATGATATTCCTTTCTAGTTCAGTATTTCGACCCGTCTTCACGGATCATAGGCACAAATCTTACAGGGAGGACGCGTTTTTGTTTTAATTTCCCTTTCTCTTTGCGAAGAAAATAAAGCTCCTGTGAGTATACATTGCCAACCGGGATGATCATCTTCCCTCCCTCGGCAAGCTGCTCTTCGAGCGGATCGGGGATTTCAGTAGGTGAACACGTAACGATTATTGCATCAAATGGAGCTGCCTCGGGCCATCCTTCGTATCCATCGCCTATCCTGACATAAACATTATCGTAACCGAGATTTTCAAGTGTCTTACGTGCTCTTTCGCCAAGATTTTCAATGATCTCAACACTGTGAACACTATCGCAGATCTCAGCAAGTACGGCTGCCTGGTAACCTGAGCCGGTACCCACCTCCAGTACCCTGTCGGTTTTTTGCAGATCAAGCACCTCGGTCATAAATGCCACTATATATGGCTGGGATATGGTTTGCCCCGATCCGATCGGCAACGGGTGGTCATAATAAGCCTCCCTGCTGTATTGATCAGGCACAAAATGATGTCTTGGCACAGTCCTCATTGCCCTGATAACGGCAGTATCCTCGACACCTCTTGCAATTATCTGGGTCTGGACCATTCTTTCTCGTTCATCCATTCTGTCATATATTTTAGTCCCCTGGGATCCTGCCTTTCCAGAAATCAAAAAAAGTATCAATATAATATAGAAACTCCACTTCATATCCCAAATGACACGGGTTTTTATAAATGATCTAAATACAGGAATAAAATTACAATAAACGGCTGAAAGTTGCAAGATGCGATAAGTGCTAAGCGATAAGCGCAAAGCGTAATTAACAATAAATTAAAAACTAAACACTGAACACTAAGAACTGAGCACTTCTTTTACAAGTGATGCTGCATCTTCGAGCTGAACGGCTGAATGCACCTTCAGGCCGGATTCATTGATGATCCTTGCCCCTTCTTCGGCATTGGTCCCCTGCAACCTTACAACAATAGGCACTTTTATATCACCAATATTCTTGTATGCATCAACAACTCCCTGGGCAACACGGTCGCCCCTTACAATGCCGCCGAAAATATTCACCAGGATGGCTTTTACGTTCGGGTCTTTTAAAATGATCCTGAATGCCTCTTCCACCCTTTTGGCGTCTGCAGTGCCTCCGACATCAAGAAAATTTGCCGGTGAGCCGCCTGAAAGCTTGATCATGTCCATTGTAGCCATCGCCAGGCCTGCTCCGTTCACCATGCAACCAACATTTCCATCAAGCTTTACATAGCTTAGATCAAACTTGCTGGCTTCCACTTCAATGGGGTCCTCTTCAAACACATCTCGCATTTCTGCTATTTCCGGTTGCCTGTAAAGTGCATTGTCGTCGATCGCTACTTTGGAATCGGCAGCAAAAACCTTGTCATCTGAGGTCTTGAACACCGGGTTGATCTCAAAAAGCTTAGAATCGGATTTCTCGAAAGCATTGTAAAGAGCTGTCACGAATTTTACCATCGATTTATAAGCATCCCCGCTCAGGCCTAAATTAAAGGCAACCTTCCGGGCCTGGAAGCCCAGTATGCCTGTTGAAGGGTCTATTTCTTCCTTGA
>CAZXWD010000024.1:0-15990 GCA_964644135.1 uncultured Bacteroidales bacterium
ACCTTCCGGGCCTGGAAGCCCAGTATGCCTGTTGAAGGGTCTATTTCTTCCTTGAAGATCAGCTCGGGGGTCTCTTCGGCAACAGCCTCTATGTCCATACCTCCCCTGGGAGAATACATGATCATATTCCTTCCGGTATTCCGGTTGAGCAGCACGCTCATATAATATTCCTCAATTTCGGAAGGGCCGTCATAATAAATATTTTGTTCGATAAGTATTTTTCTCACCAACTTTCCCTCTTCACCCGTTTGCGGAGTAACGAGTGTCATTCCAAGGATCTGGTCTGCATAATTCTCAACTTCCTCAAGGCTTTTGGCAATTTTTACTCCACCTCCTTTTCCCCTTCCACCTGCATGGATCTGAGCCTTGACTGCCCATTTGCCGGAGCCGGTTTCAGCTCCGATCTTTTTTGCTGCTTCTACGGCCTCTTTAACATTTGACACTACAATGCCCATTGGTACGGGAACCCCGTATTTCTTCAGTATTGATTTTCCCTGGTATTCGTGTAAGTTCATCCGGCTTGACTTTTGGAAATTTTGCGCAAAAATAGTTAAATATCTTCATTTGATCACCGCTGTTGCGATATCACTTTTATTCCTTTGGTATGACTAACTAATATTAAGGTGAAGAACGTAAATAAACTATATTTGTCGTGAAATGATACTGGAAGCTAAAGGAATAATGAAATCGTTCGGTAACTTACAGGTTCTCAAGAGCATCGACCTTAAAGTAAAGGAAAGTGAGATCCTGTCAATAGCAGGCGCTTCAGGAGCAGGCAAGTCGACCTTGCTTCACATCCTTGGAACACTTGACCGCCCCGATAAAGGCGAGGTCCTCTACCTGGGTAAAAGTATTACCGGCTTGAAGGATAAGGAACTATCTGAATTCCGAAACAAGAATATCGGTTTTGTATTCCAGTTCCATCATCTGCTCCCTGAATTTACTGCCCTTGAAAACGTTTGCATACCGGCATACATAGCGGGGGCCTCCCGGAAGGGGGCTGAGAATCAAGCACTGGAACTGCTCAGGCTTCTTAACATGGACCAGCGGAAAGACCATAAACCCTCTGCCCTCTCGGGAGGGGAACAACAACGCGTTGCCGTTGCGAGGGCTTTGATCAATAAGCCCGGGATTGTCTTTGCCGACGAACCAACAGGCAACCTCGATTCATCACATTCCGAAGAGCTGCATAAATTGTTCATGAAACTACGCGACGAACTCGGACAGACCTTTATTGTTGTTACACACAATCATGCTCTTGCAGGCATGTCGGATCGCAGGCTCATAATCTCCGACGGCATGCTTTCAACATAAATTCACCACCACTCCTCCTGAAAATAAACTGACAATATTAATTTTGCGGATTCGTTATTTTTCCTGAAAAAGATCAGTACTCCGCGGAATACACATTCAACTGTTAAAAAAGAATTTCCGGACGATAAAAAAAAGAACTGCAGGCGACTATTTTTGTACATAAATTCCCGGGACCAGGCATGAAACTCACTACAGTCATCAAATTCATTTTACTTCTGCTTATATCCCTTACGTTGATCCAGGCACAGGGCCAGTCGACCGATGAGGAATACCGCCAGGCTATTGAACAGGCAGACGAGTATTTTGAAAAAGGTGATTACATTAATGCCAAGGCATCCTATCAATATGCCAGTAAGCTTCAGCCCGATCAGGAATATCCCAAAGAAAAGCTGGCCGAATCGATCGAGCTGATAAAAGTGCAACTTGAAAAGAGCCAGCAATATACACAGAAGACAATCCTGGCCGATGACCTGTTCAACGAAGGTAGCTATGAGGCTGCCAGGAAGATGTATGAACAGGCGCTGGAAATCCTTCCAGATGAAGACTATGCCCTTGACAAGATAGATGAGATTGAACGTATCCTGAAGGAGAGACGTGAAATAGAAGAAGGATATGCGAAAAGCATAGCCGAAGGCGATCAATTTTTCATTAACGAGGATTATGAAAAAGCGTTGGATGCCTACAAGATGGCCGCCACTTTCAAACCCGGTGAAAAATATCCGGCAGAAAAAATTGAGGAAACCGAAACCATTCTCGATTCATTAAGGGCCAGCGAGGATGAGTATGAGAATGCACTCTCACTGGCCGAACAGTTTGTTGGCAGGGAAAAGTATGATGAAGCACTACTCCAGTTGAATAAAGCCATTAAGATCAAGCCCGGCGAGGCCTTTCCGGCAAAAAGGCTGGAGGAGGTAAAACTACTTAAAAAGGAATACGACTCTTACACGGCAATAATCGAGGAAGCGGACCAGCTCTATATCAGCAAGGAATTCCAGAAGGCAAAAGAAAAATACGAGGAGGTGCTCAAAACACATCCCGATGATGATTATGTACAGAACATGATCGACCGTACAGAGCTGGCCATGGCCGAGATCGAAGACCTGAACAGGTCAAGCTACGAGCTGGCCATTGAAAAAGCGGATGAATTATTCAGTGAAGAGGATTATGAGAATGCACTGAAGGAGTACAAAAAGGCCCTGTCGTTCAAGCCCGGCGCTGAATATGCATTGAAACGTATCGATGAGGTGAACGAGTTGGCTAACCTCAGAAAAACCCAGGAGGAAGCTTATAAACAGACCATTGCAAAGGCCGACCAGTTATATAAGGACGAGAATTACACCGAATCCCGTGAGGAATATGTCAAAGCGAGGGAACTGAAGCCGCTTGAACAATACCCTGAGGTAAAAATTAGCGAGATTGACGATATCCTGGAGAAGATCAAAAGCCGCGAGGAAACCTATGAGGCCCTTATAGCGGGCGCCGACAAGCTCTTTTATGCCGATGACTATGAAGAAGCAAGGGAGCAATACAGGAAGGCTTCAGAAATGTTTCCCGATAAGCAGTACCCGCTCGATCAGATCACCATGATCAACGAGATCATCGGATTGAGGGATACCTACATTAAAGAGCTTACACGTGCCGACAGGTTGCTTGCTGAAGAGAAATATGAAGAGGCCATCCTTGCTTACCGCCAGGCAGCAGAAACAGACCCTGAAGAGAACTACCCTCAGGAGAAGATAAATGAAATCGAGTCTCTGCTTGCTGAAAGGGCCAAAGAACTGGACAATAAGTACAATGAGCTTATAGCAAAAGCCAATTCAGAGTTTGAGAACCGTGACTACGAGGCAGCATCTGCAACATACAGGGCTGCATCAGAGATTAAACCTGATGAACCCTACCCTAAAGAGAGGATCGAACTGATCAATAAGAACCTGTTTGAGATAGCCAGGCAGCAAGAAACAGATCAGCAATATGAAGATGCCATGGCAACCGGTGGGATACGGATACGAGAGAGAAAGTACCAGGAAGCGCTGGCTGCATACAAGCTGGCAGCAGAGCTCAAGCCCGACAACCAGGAGCCAAAAGATAAAATTGAGGAAACAAATGAACTCATAGCCGAAAAAAACAGGCAGGAAGCCCTTGATCTTGAATACAATCCCCTGATAGCCCGGGCAGACCAGCTTTTCAGTGATAAAAAGTACAAGGAAGCCCTTATTATATACAAACAGGCAAGGGACCTTAAACCAGAAGAGGAATATCCGAGAGAAAGGATAACTGTTACCGAAGGGATTATTGCAGAACTCGAGCTCATGGCTGAACTTGAAACTGAGTACAATGACTTTATACTCTCAGCCGATTCGGCCTTTGAGGCAAATGACCTGGAACTGGCAAGAACCCTCTACAGCCAGGCTGCTGCATTAATGCCTGAAAAAACCTATCCCGGCCGGAAGATAAATGAAATAGAGCAAAAATTAGCCGACGCCGAAGAACTTGAAGAAAGTTACACTACAGCCCTGGCCCTGGGCGAACAATACCTCGACAGCGAAGAATACGGGGAAGCTCTTGAGCAATACAGGATCGCCTCTGAACTAAAGCCCAATGCTGAGTTACCGGCCACTAAGATAGATGAGATCAATTCCATTCTTGATGAAATAGCCAGGAACGACCAGATCAGGGAAGAATACCAAGACATAATTGCCGGGGCCGATAGAGCCTACAATGAAAAAAGATATGAAGAGGCTATTGAGCGATACCAGGAGGCGGCTAAAGTGATCCCTGACGAGATCTATCCACAGGAAATGATAAGGGAGATCGAGATCATTCGGGAGGGGATTGCTGTTGAAGAGGAGCGTCAAAGGCGTTACGACAAGCTGATAAAATCGGCCGACAGCCTCCTCGCCATGGAAAACTATGGCCTTGCCCTCACAGCCTACAAGGAAGCCCTCGACCTGAAACCCGATGAAGCCTACGCTGCCCGGAAGGTTACCGAACTGGAAGAAACGATTGCTGAAATAGCAAGGGAGAATGAGCTGAATACCATGTACGAAGAGGCTATAGCGGCAGCCGACAAGGCTTTTAATGAAGCAGAGTATGATGAAGCCCTTGGGAAATACAGGTCGGCCTCCGAGATCAAGCCTGGTGAAACTTACCCCGGTGAAAAGATCAGTGAGATCAATCGCATACTTGAAGATATTGCAAAAGCAGAGGCCATACAGCAGCAGTATGACCAGGCCATAGCCCGCGCTGATGAGCTGGCCGGATCATCAAAATACGAAGAAGCACTGGCTGAATATAAAGCTGCACAGGTCCTTAAGCCAGATGAAGATTATCCCGCCGGCAAGATCAGGGAAATGAATGCCATAATAGAGGATATTGCCAGGAAAGAAGAAATACAACACAAGTACGACATGGCCGTATCAACTGGCGACAGCCTGCTGGATGCAGGACAGTTCAGAGCAGCAATAACTTCTTTCAAAGCTGCAACGGAACTTAAACCCGATGAACAATACCCGAAAGGAAGGATCCTTGAGTCGCAGCGCAGGCTCGACGAAATTGCCGCTGCCGAAACCCTTGAGAAAGAGTATAATGAAGCTGTAGCACTGGCCGACAGCTATGTTGATCAGGCACTTTACGAAAGCGCCATCAACAATTACAAAAAAGCCCTTGAGCTGAAGCCTGAGGAACAGTACCCTAAAGATAAAATCACAGAGCTGGAGACCCTTCTGGCAGCCAATGCCGAATATGAAGAAGCAATTTCCTTTGCTGACGATCATTTTAAGCGCAGGGACTGGGAGAACGCCACCCTTGAATACAAAAGGGCCAATTCCATAAAGCCTGGTGAGAGCTATCCCCTCGACAGGATTGCAGAAATAGAGTCGTTAATAGCAGAGGAAAAAAGGCTGAAAAAGATCGAAGAAGATTACAGGAAGGTTATCAAAGAAGCCGACATGCTATACGCATCAGAGGAATTCCAGCCGGCAATGGAAGCCTACCGGCAGGCGCTCGAGATCAAACCTGAAGAAACTTATCCTGTAACCAGGATCGAGGTGATCAAGGAAAAGCTTGAGATCCTGCAGGAGCAAAAAGAAAAGGCCTATGAGCTTGCCATCACAAAGGCAGATAATTTCTTCGAGCAGGAAAATTATGAAATGGCCAAGCTCAACTATCAGACAGCATCGGACCTCAAGCCCCGGGAAACGTACCCGGTCGACAGGCTGAAAGAGGTCAATGAGATGATCATGCTCAGAAGGCAGGTGCTTCAGGAAGAGTATGACAAAGCCATTGCAGATGCAGACAAGTTCTATGCTTCAAAGATCTACGATAACGCCATTGAATCATACAGGGAAGCAGCTATGATCAAATCCGACGAAACTTACCCTGTGGAGATGATAAGAAATATAATGAAATTACTCAGCGAAAGGGCCATAGTAGATGTAAACCGCGAACCCCTGCTCATTGAGAACAATACTACGGAGAAGTTCGCATTCCCCCCCATACCGGTTCAAAACAGGAAATCGAACTATATCTTTTTTAAGGCGACAAATAAATCGGATAATGAATACAAGGTGATCCTGAGCTTTGGAGAGGAAGGTGCCAAAAACGGCGGAGTTGTTGTAAAAGTACCCCCGGGCAGTGAAGAAAATGAGTTCCTCGTAAGGATCAGTGCACAGTATAAGTGGTTCAGCGAAGACAACAACTGGATCACACTCTACCCTGAGGGAGGTGACCTGGAGCTCGGACTGATGCAGATCTCCAATTCGGATTAACAAAATTTTTTGTTATTGCCCTGCATCACACCGGCTTTTAAGGCCCCTGTCAACTTCTCACAACACATATAGACGATTTTTCATATTTTTGCCTTACTAAATCCTGCCTTATATGGAGAACTATTTCAAACCTTTCAGGGATAACATCATTGGGATAAATCAAACCTTCAAGGGGCCTTATGGCGAGAAAAAGATCGTTTACGCCGACTGGATAGCCAGCGGCAGGCTTTACAGGCCAATTGAAGACAGGCTGATAAACACATTCGGCCCGTTTGTAGGTAATACACACACGGAAACCAGTGAAACGGGTGTGTTGATGACAAAAGCCTATCACATTGCCCATCAAAAGATCAAAGAGCACGTAAATGCTTCAGATGATGATGCCATTATCACTGCAGGTTTTGGAATGACTGCCGTTGTCAATAAGTTGCAGCGGATTCTCGGCCTCAAAACCTGCGGCTATCTCAACCGCGATGAATGCAACCAGGACCGTGAACGACCGGTTATTTTCATTTCCCATATGGAACATCACTCAAACCATACTTCCTGGTTCGAAACAGTTGGAGATGTTGTCCAGATCCCCCCCGGCGACGGTCTTCTGATAGATCTTGATAAACTGAAAAACGAGCTCGAGAAGCACAAGGACCGCAAGACCAAGATAGGCACGTTCACTGCCTGCTCTAACGTAACCGGGGTACATACCCCCTATCATCAGATGGCTAAACTCATGCATGAATATGGCGGGGTTGCTTTTATTGATTTTGCTGCCTCTGCTCCTTATGTCGATATAAATATGCACCCTGATGACCCCATGGAAAAACTGGATGCCATATTCTTTTCTCCCCATAAGTTCCTTGGTGGCCCGGGCAGTTCAGGGGTTTTGATCTTCGATAAAAAATTATATAAGAAACACGGCCCGCCCGATCAACCGGGCGGCGGAACCGTTGACTGGACCAACCCATGGGGTGAATTCAAATACATTGATGACATTGAGGCAAGGGAGGATGGGGGAACACCCGGCTTCCTGCAGGCTATCAAAACATCCCTGGCACTTGAGCTGAAGAATAAAATGGGCACAAAAAATATTGTGGAGAGGGAAAAACATCTTACCGGTAAAGCCTTTGAAGTGCTCCCAAATGTTCCCGGACTAAACATCCTGGCAGCTAACGTTAGGGAAAGGCTTGGCGTGATCTCCTTTTATTATGATCATATTCATTTCAACCTGGCCGTGAAACTGCTGAACGATGTTTACGGCATCCAGGTAAGGGGTGGTTGTGCCTGTGCCGGGACCTACGGCCACTACCTTCTCGATGTAACTTACGACAAATCTCACGAAATAACTTCCCTGATCAGTTCCGGCGACCTTTCACTGAAGCCGGGATGGGTCAGGTTATCGTTACACCCTACAATGACTGATGATGAACTTGATTACATCCTTCATGCCATTAAGGATGTGGCAGTCAATTATCAGAAATGGAGCAACGACTATATCTACAATAACAAAACGAACGAGTTCAGGCATAAAAGTGAGCCTGAAGATAAATCCGATTTAATTAAAGACTGGTTTTTACTTGAAGAGATGCACAAACTTACGGTCTGAAAAAACTTTTCGCTAAAGGGTCATGCCCTGCTAAGTTCGAGCAGTGTGATCTCCGGGAGTATCCCAACCCTGCCTGGGTAACCTATCATGCCAAGTCCCCTGTTCACATAAAGATATTGTTTCCTCCCGCGGTTTGTAAGATCGTATAGCCCTGCCCAGTATTTATACATATACTGCGCTAGGCTCCATTTAAATCCTTTGAATTCAACACCAAACTGGAACCCATGGGTGTGACCGGAAAGGGTAAGATCGACCTCCGCATGTTTTTCAGTTACTATTTTTTCCCAGTGCGTAGGATCGTGCGACAGGAGTATCTTCACAGGAGAGCCACCGGTCCCTGCCAAAGCCTTTTCCAGATCGCCATACTGAGGGAATCTCTTGTTCTTGCTCCAGTTCTCAACGCCCAGTATGGCTATCTTATCTTCACCCAAGGTTATAATATGATTGTCGTTATTTAACAATTTCCAGCCAAGCCCCTCATAAAAATCATAGAGCATCTGCAGGTTCTTCTGCTTTGCCTCTTTATCTGGCCAGTTCACATAATCGCCGTAATCATGGTTACCCAGCACGGCATAAATCCCCTGGCTGGCTTTTATTTTTTTGAGCGAATCCCTGAACCTGATGGCTTCGGAAGTGGTGGAGTTGACCAGGTCGCCCGTAAACATCACCAGGTCGGGGTTCAGTGAATTAATTATTTCTGCGGCCTCATCCAGGGGATCGGAACTTAACCAGCTACCGAGATGAAGATCGGAGATCTGTACTACCCTCAGTCCATCGAAGGATGCAGGCAATGACGGTAATCTGATAAACTCCCGCCTTACCCTGAAATCATACGCCCATTTAATAACACCTACCAGCATACCACTCAGCAACAGGCCTCCTCCGGCAAGTCCCATGGTTTTGAGGAACCTGGCACGGTTCATAGTAGTTGCTTCCTGGTTAAAGGGTTTCTTCTGCCTTTTGGCCTTCGCAAAGCGAAAAGAAAAATCAACGATCCGGATAAGGTCCATAATAAGGAAAAACAGGACCGCCAGCAACTTGGAAATGTAAATAACAAAAGAGATACCGAATGCATAAATCGCAAAGGCGCCTGTCCATGTGTAATAAGGCTTTACGATCAGGGCAAGGCCCATGCCTACCATCATGACAAACGGTAACCAGTAAAGAAAAGTAATACCGAATTTCCAGGAGGCCTTTATCTTTTTCAGGTCTTTCCTGATGGAATACCACAGATAAAAATCTATTGCAAAAAGGAAGACCAGGAGTGGTATCCTGTCAGCCATTTTGGGGAATGTACTGCTCAGTAAAATATAGGTTAAGACCAGAAATACTGCGCCTGCAAGTATATATAGGAACCTCTTCATTCAATCAGTCCGGTACGAAATTAGGAAATACTGTCTTTTAACAAGTTAAGGCTGTATTATGTTTAATTTAAGTTATGTCTAACGGAAGAAATCAGCTATTATTTTATTTAGAAAGCTTTCAAATATTAGCGCATCCAATAACAAAAAAGGATAATTCAATACTTTTATTGGCTTAAAGCCAGAAACCAATCATAACCAAATAATCCGAACCAATAAAATTTTTCCTTATGAAAAAAATTACTCTGCTGTTCCTGACTATCTTTTTTTGCGCAACACTACTCCTGGGCCAACCCGGCAAAGCCCTGAGAACTAAAGATCCCGGGCACCGGATTCACCTTGTTCTGAATGAGAAAGAGACAGAAAAGATCCCCGTATTGAATTTCTACAGGGACCTGCAGGAAGGCTTTGAAGGCTATTCTGATTTTGAAACGGACCTCTCTCCCTGGTTCAATGTAGATGTAGACGGTGCCGATACCTACGGCATAACAGATCATACATTTCCCAACAATGGCGAGCCCATGTCGTTCATTGTTTTCAACCCTGATGAGGTATCTCCATCGATGACCGATGATCCTGCTATCCAGCCTCATACAGGAGAAAAGTTTGCAGCCTGCTTTTCCAGCATTCCGCCTCCTTACAACAATGACTGGCTGATTACCCCGCCCTTAGACCTGGGAGCCAATTCAGAGCTCTCTTTCTGGGTTAAATCATATACCGACAGCTATGGCCTGGAAAGGTATAATGTCGGTGTTTCAACTACCGGTACCAACCCCGAAGATTTTATTATTATATCTGGTCCAACACCCATGCTCGCGCCTGCCGATAACTGGGAAGAGCAAACCTATGACCTGGGCGATTACAACGGACAAACCGTTTACGTGGGCATTCAGTGTGTTTCGGAAGATGCCTTCATTTTTATGGTTGATGATGTAAGCGTTACGTGGGAACAGGGTGGCGGAAACTCAACCCTTAGCGGAAAAGTTATTGATGCAACCAATGACGAACCTGTAACCAATGCATTGGTTTCAGTTGGTGACCTCACTGATATGACCGATGATATGGGCAATTACACAATTGAAGATATACCTGCAGGGTTGTTGAAAGCCAACTTTTCAGCATCACCAAATACAGGAGTTGCACCGCTTTCAGTGGAGTTTTCTGATCTTTCTACCGAAAACACACATACCGTCAATTGTACCGCTGACGGCTATATACCCTATGAAAACAAACAGGTTGTTATTCCGGATGGAGGGAACCTGGAACTTGACATACCTATGTCACCTGAAATTGCAGCCGGTCAGATGAGGCTCGTGCTGAGCTGGGGCTCTTTTCCCGAAGATCTGGATGCCCACCTTATGACCCCTGAAATAAGCGGACAAACCTGGGAGGTGTATTATGATTATCAAGGCAGCCTGATCGAAGCACCCTATGCTTTCCTGGATAACGATGATGTTAATGGGTTCGGGCCCGAAACGATCACAATTGCCGACTTCTTCCCGGGCACATACAAATATTTCATTTTTAATTATGACGAAGATGCTTCTGTGACAGTGTCAAATGCAGCTGTGAAAATATATGACGATACAGGTTTGAAATACGATCTGGAAGTACCGGCAACAGGGGATGGTTTCTACTGGTATGTCTGTGATATCAACGGATCAAATAAACAGGTAACCATTAAAAACCAGATACTTGATGCCCCTCCGGGGAATGCAAGAAGCCTGTTCGCTCCTCCTAAGAAAAAATCCGAAAACCTTTATTCTCAGCGTGATGTTGTATCATGGAACTGGGATTTCGGTGACGGAAGCAATAGTACAGACCAGAACCCAACCCATGTCTACGAAAACGACGGGACATATGACGTGAGCCTCACCGTTAGCGACGGAACCAACCAGAATACTGCTACGAAACAAAATTATATTATTGTGGGTGAACTCGGCATTGACGACCATCTTTATGATGATGCAGTGGTATATCCGAATCCTGCCGATGGGTTCTTGAAAATACACTCTGAAAAAATGATCCGGACACTTATTCTTACCGACTCAAAAGGCGGGCTGGTCTTCAGGAAGGATATTTCGAGCAAGGAATACATACTGAGCACTGAAAGCATGGCTCCCGGACTATACCTGTTAAGATTTGAAGGGGAATCCGGTTCCGGTTCAAGAAAGATTTTGGTAAGATAACAGCACGAAATAAGTATTGATAAGGCGTAAACGCCCCGAAAGGGCTTTTACGCCTTTTTTTCATTATTCCCCTCAAACATTTTCTTATATTTCTGAAAAAAAATAATGAAACAAAAACCGGCTTTAAGAATATCCATATTCCTGAATATATTACTGTTGATCCTCTTAATACTGATGGCCTTTAACACCCAATTTTATAAGATACGTAGGCTTTCCAACCTGGACGAGCAGAACAGGAAAGAGCTTTTCTCTCTTGCCGGGAAAGCATTAAGATCAGGTGATGTGCCTGTAGGCTCTCTTGTTCTGTATGATGGCGAGATAATAGGAAAAGGATTTAATACAGTGTATAAGGATGGAAACATTTGTGGTCATGCAGAGGTCAATGCCTTGAACAACGCCATTCAAAAGCTTGGAATAAGGGAATTCCTTGACCTGGAAAGGGAAAAACTTGAGGTATTATCAACCTTTGAGCCCTGCGAAATGTGCAAGGGCACCCTTAATCATTACAGGATCCATAACCTCAATTTCATTAGGGGGAAAAGCTATGGTACCTGGATAAGGAATCACTGGGCTTCTTTTAAATATGAGTTGACAAAAAGAAAATCACCCGGCTCTGAAATGCAGGATTCACTTTTCATGCTACATCCTGAATATCCCGGAAAGAAATAAGCTAAATTAGATTGATGAACTCAAAACTCAACACTGAAAACACAACACTACAATCAATTTACTATCTTCGTTCTAATCAACTGAAATACATATGGTCAATGATACAAATGCCGACCGGGATGGCCTGATGTTCATTCGATTCCTGGTCAAATACAGGGTGACACTTATTATTACCCTGGTTGTTGCAGTTGCAGCCACACTGGTGGCGACATGGCTTATGGAACCAAAGTACAGTTCATCGGGGATCATCTTCCCCACCCCTACCAACTCCCCGGAAAAGATCCTTGTTGAACCACAGTTTGGTTATGAAGTCGACGCCGACTGGCTGATGCAGGTACTTAGATCAGATATTGTAAGGGACACCCTGAATAATAAATTCAATCTTGTAGAGCACTTCGAAATTGATACATCGAGGTCAGGATGGCCTGACGACTTCAGGAAAGAGTATGAGGATATGCTGAACTTCGAAAGAACAAGATATATGTCGATCGAAATATCAGCAGTGACAAATGACCCGCAGCTATCGGCCGATATTGTGAACACAGTGATAAACGATATAGACAAGATCAGGGAAAGCATCTTCAAATCAAATACTTACCAGTCGCTTATACATTACGAAAACGCCTATTTCAGCAAAAAAAAGCACATAAATAAACTTGTCGACAGCATACACAACCTTCGTGATCACAATACCTCAAGATCACTGGAACTCCTTTACCGTCAGATCAGGAATAAGTCGGAGGAAATAGACAGGTACAGAGCCGAACTGGATTCAATGAGGAACAGCTATAATTTCTATGATCTTGAAACACACCTTGAAACCCTGAGCTCAGAACTCACGAAAGCCAGAAGCGCCTATTCCGGTGAAAAGGGGAAATATGACGTATATAAAAAATCACTGCCTGAAAAGGACAGCCTTTTGATCATAACCGAGGCAAAACTGGAGGCAGCCTCAAGGAAGATTGATCAGCTTGAAAAAGAGGCTGAAAAATTTGACGACATAAAGAAGAGGTATGAAGAGGTGAGTCATAAGCTGGGATCAGACATAGAACAGTTAAAAGAGCTTACAAGAGAATATGAAAATACGGCAAATGATTTCGAGCCTTTTGTCAACAGCATACTTCTTGAGAGGCTCTCGAGCGATTACACGCACGAGCAGGTACTTCTGAACGAACTGAGGTACAAATATGAGAATGCACAGCAGAATTATCGTAATCCCATACCTTCTGTCTATGTTATCAACAGAGCAGAGCCTTCTTACGAAAAGGTTTCCCCTTCTCTGCTGAAAAACGGGCTTATCATCACTGTACCGTTGCTTTTACTTGTTGTGGGAGCATTAGCCCTGTATGAGAAACTCAAGTCGATAAAATCCAGGCTGAATGAACCGGCTGGCTGAGAAAATACCGGTCAATATACTGGTTACCCTGCTCCTGCTTATCTATTTGACAGTGATTACCTATGGACTGGTTAATGATAAACAGAACCTGGTCATTGCTGCATCATCGCTCGCCCTGTTGCCAATGGCCATATTCTTTTTTGTTTTCAGGTTGAAATTACTTGGCCTGGCAACCGCATTTATCATACCCCTTTCGGTAAAGATACCGGTTGGAGGGGGCTCAATTCTGTCTTTCCCGGCTGAGGCATTAGTTCTGGCAATAGCCGTAGTATTCATCATCTATTTACTTGTAAGGGAAAGAGGAATTGACATGAAGACACTCAGGCACCCCCTCTCGGTGCTCATTCTGGTTGACCTCGGCTGGTCGGTATTCACCGGAATGCTGGGTGAAATGCCGCTAATTTCCTTTAAAAGAATACTGATCAAGTTGATCTTTATCATCGTTTTCTATTTCCTCTTCCTGGAAGCCTTCAGTAACAGGAAGAACATGAAGTTGGTATGGATCTTATACGCCTTCGGATTGATAATCCCCATTTCCTGGACAATCTATAACCATTCACATTATGATTTCAGCAAGGTGGTCGCATTTTTAATGCCCCTGCCCTTCTATAACGATCACACGCTTTATGCAACATGCATTGCTTTTATACTTCCTGTTATTATACTTTTCGTCCTCCGGCCCGGATGGTTTGGCATGACTAAAAGATGGAGGTTTATTTTCATTCCGCTCACTATACTGTTGATCACAGGTGAATTCTTCTCATTCTCAAGGGCAGCCTGGCTAAGCATTGTAGCAGGAATGCTTGCCGGGTCACTGGTTGTCTTTCTGAGGTTCAGGGCAGTCCACCTCCTGTTGCTCGTTCTGGCAGGGGCAGCCGTTCTGGCTTATTATAGCAGGGATATATATCTCTACGCCGGGAAAGTTGATTCGGTAAGCCGGCACGAAGATGTGGGCGAGCACATGAGATCGGTGATCAACCTGCAGACCGATGCATCCAATCTTGAAAGGATCAACAGGTGGCAATGCGCCCTCAGGATGTTCAGCGACAGGCCCGTAACCGGATTTGGCCCGGGAACCTACATGTTCGTTTACGGCAGGTACCAGGTGACCACCGAGATGACGAGGATAAGCACAAATCACGGTGAAAAAGGCAATGCCCATTCCGAATACCTGATGTACCTTTCGGAAACGGGTCTCCCGGGGCTGGTCATCTTTCTTCTTCTTATCTACATTGCAACATCAAAAGCCATCAGGATATTCCGCAGGAGTGAGGATAAAGCGGTTAAATGGCTGGTACTGGCGATCCTCATCGGTTTCATTTCCTATATTTTTCACGGGAATTTCAATTCCTTTATCGATACCGACAAGGCGTCAGTGCTGTTTTACGGGGCATTGGCGACAATTGCGGCAATAGATATCTATCACACCAGGGATGTCATCTAGATGTCTTCCGGATGTCATCTAGATGTCATCCTCCGGATCCTGATCCAGTGAAAAGGACTCCTTTTACCTCCAATCAACGTAAATAACCTGTTTTTCAACCTATCAGGTTTATAAAGCACTTTATACCGGTACGATTTGAGAATGTCAAATGTATGGTGGTGGTAATGGCCCGTCATGCCTTCACTGTTTATCTTGCTGAAATACAACTCACTCCTTTTAAAAGCCGCATCTTTTTCTTCATTAGTTTTATAAAAAGGGCTGTCGAGAATATGGATCTCCCCGTTTTCCTTCAGCAGGGCCAGTAAGCGCTCAATAAGCCTGCGAGGGGTCGGGGAAATACTGGATTGCTAAAAGCTTCTTTAATCATCATCTGCTAACGGCCATAAGTACCCTCGAAATATTGGAGATCAGTGAGTGTCTGATACCTCCGGTCATGTTTCTGCTTGCCAGTGCTTTACCGGCCTCCGCGGAATGATGCAGGTATCTTATGGCATGTTTATAGTAAGTTCGCCTGTAGGTGCGCCTGAAATCTATTTCCCGGTCGGTATAGCAACCCCATTCACCAGGGACCTTCAGCCCGGCTTTTTCTGCTTCTGCATAAAGTCCGGTGCCCGGAATGGGATAAGCCATTGTGATGGTCAGCAGGTCGGGAAGTGAATCACGCAGGTGTTTTGCTGTTTCAACAATATCCTTTTCAGTTTCACCCGGGTATCCGAGCATCAGGAAGGTCCCTGATTCTATTCCTGCTCTCTTCGTAGCCTTGATCATTTCCCTGACCTTTGTGGCTTCCACCCGCCTGTCCATGAGGTCAAGGACTTTCTGGGAACCACTCTCGGCCCCGATCCAGAGCGTGTTGCACCCACTTTCTTTCAGGAGGGCAATTACCTCGTTATCCATCCTGTCGGCACGGGTAACGCATTCATAGCTTATCTTTAGTTTTCTGGACCTTAATTCGTCTGTAAAATCCGATAACCATTCCTTGCTTATGGTGAATACATCGTCTACAATCCAATACCTGTCGGGATTATATCTTTTCTGAATTTTTTCAAGTTCACCGGCGACCATTTCCGGCGACCTCCGGCGGAAAGTCCTGCCAAAAACAGCTTTACTGCACCAGCGGCAAGAATACGGGCAACCCCGCATGGTACTTATCGTCATTGAGGTGAAGCCATGATTTTCTTTCCAGGTTGAAAAATACGTTTCAATGTCTATCAATCCGAAATCCGGGAAGGGCAGCTCATCAATATTTTC